>CAYMLL010000331.1:3314-6032 GCA_964390645.1 uncultured Planctomycetia bacterium
TCGTGTTCGCCTGGGGGGTCTACCCGGGCGTGCCGTGGCGCCTTGCTAGCTCGTCTAGGCCCCGGGGCGCGCCGACCAGCAGTGGCCGGTTGATACGCCTCGGCGTCAGCTTCACGCGGACCGGTGAGGGCTCACCGAGCCAGACCGGTCGCTTGACGACGGCCCGGCCCTTGCGGATCACGTAGATGTGGCCGATCCCGGCGTGCTCGGGGGGCGACACGCTGAGCTGCGCCACCGGCAGACCCTCGGGGTCCTTCGAGCCGCGCGGCGGCTTGCGCGGCAGGATCCGGATCGGGAGCTTCAGCGTGCTGCTCGTGCTCGCTGTCAGGTAGACGTCGAGCTTCTCGCGCTCGAGCTTCCGGGCGCCGCGAACCTCGACGCGAAAGTCGCGCTCCATCGGCTCGACGAAGATCGACACCTCGTGGCCGGTCGGCCCGGGGAGGTTGAAGCTCCGGTCGACGTCCGAGGGGCGATCGACGACCGCGCGGTAGCGCCGACCCGACGCGTAGGGGACGACTGCCGAGGCGACACCGCGAGCATCGGAACGGAAGGTCGCGACCGTGCGGTCGCCGTCGTCCAGGATACGGCCCTCGGCGGCGGCGGGCGCGCCGTCGAGGTCGCGCAGGAGCAGACCGAGACGCTGGCAGTGGCCTTCGACGATCGTGCCGCCTTCGGGGTACGCGTCGATACGGGCGACCGAGGCGGACACCGTGATCGGTCGGGCGACGGCCGCACGCTTGCCGCCGACCCTGACGCCGACCGCGAGGTGGCCGCTCTCGCGGACCTTCTCGGGGATCTCGAGCCGCAGCACCGTGCGTCCGTTCTCGTCGGTGGACGTGATGCTGTCGCGCAGCCGCACATTTCCGAAGGTTGCGAGATGATGGACCAGCGCGTTCTTCAGCGGTCGACCTTCGAGGTCGCGCGCGCGAAAGGTCGCGACGATCTCGTCGCCGGGGTAGTGGACCTCTGCGAGGATCGATAGTTCGAGATCGAGCGCCGGAAGCTCGAGGTCATGGACATCGATCCCCACCGCGTGAACGAGTGCTGAGCCGTCGAGAGCCTGCAACCGGTAGGCGCCGCCGCGCAGGTTCCTCGAAAGGAAGAAGCTGCCGGCGCGTGGTCGCTTCTGCTTCTTCTGCGACGTGGCCTCCTCGACGAGCTCGCCGCGCGCGTCGAGAAGACGCAGCCGGATCGGCGCTTCGGACCGTGTGTGAACGCGGTACCAGATCGTCTCGCCGAGCCGGTAGGCGGGCCGATCCGTCTGAATGTGGACGAGCGGATCCTCGGCTCGTGCGGGGCTCGTCGTCGGGTTCGAGGAGAGCAGGGCGATGAGGTACACGCAGGGGCTTCGCATGTCGAGATCCTCACGTTCGGGGTGGGTGGGAGGCTCGCTTCACGATCGTCGGGGAGCGCCGCGTGAGACCGGACGCGACACACCCGCCCGCCGTCAACGGGGCGATTGTGGGGCCGGCCAGTAACGATATTGTCATCGTCGGCCGGAAAGCTTTTTCGGGGCGGCTCCGACCCGTGCGCGTCGTCAGCCCCGAATCCACCCCTGCACCGGCGCTGCGTCAATCCCGTCCGATCAGCCGCACGTAGTCGAGCCCGAACATGTAGCCCTTCACGGCCTTCGGGTTCGCGCCGACGATCTCGATCGACAGCCGGTGCCGGCCCGCGGTGAGCTCGCGAGTGCCGAGTGTCAGTGGCCCGGTGGAGGCAACTCCCGGGTTGAAGAGGTCGAGCGGCCCGTCGATGAGCTTGCCGTCGATACGGAACTGCACGACGCCGTAGTCGACCGCCTTTGTCATGCAGACGTCGATCTGATAGCGCCCGGTCACGGCGACCGGGAGCTCGAGGTCGAGGACGTCGTCCGGCGTTGCGCCGGTCCACCAGAGCTGCGAGTTGCCGCTCCACCGGTCGCGGCCGAAGCTGCTCATGTCCTGGGGTCGGGGGTTGCCCCGCGGTCGGCCGAGGGTCTTCATCGTCTCGCCCTCGAGCGCTTCCGGAGCTCGCTTCGTCGTCGGGTCGAAGGTCACCGGGGTGCCGCGACGCGGCACCTGGATCGGGCTTTGCAGGTAGGCGACGAGATCGCGGACCTCGACCTCCGTCAGCTTCTCGAAGAGGCCTCGCGGCATCATCGACTCCGTCTCCTGACGTGTCTCGACGATGTCCTCGGTCGGGACGACCACCTCCTCGTTGACCGTGCGGACGGTGACCGCGGTGGACGTGCGCTTGCGGATCAGCCCGGAAACGAGCCGACCCTGCCGCGTGATCACCACGCTGAGCTGGTAGTCCTTGCCGACGACGGCGCTCGGGTCGACGACGTTCTCGAGCACGTAGTCGAGGTCGGCGCGGTTGGATCCGGTGAGGTCCGGCGCGATCGTGTCACCGCTGCCGAACAGCGCGTGGCAGGTGGCGCAGGCGCGCGCGAAGACGTCGCGACCGTTGAGCAGGTCCGCCGAGGCGATCTCGTCGTCCGTCAGGCGCTTTCTGTACGCAGCGATCTGCGCGAGCTGGCTGCCGGCCGTCGCCCGGATCGTGCCCCAGGAGCTCGCCAGCAGCTCGTCGAGCCCGGGATCCTCGAAGCCGCTGATCTGTCGCACGGTGAAGGCGCTGACGTCCTTGCGGGGAACCGCGCCGTCGGCGATGGCGACCAGCAGCCGGCGCGCGGACGCCGCACCCGAGGCGCGCGGGTTTAACCCCGCGGCCCAAAAGACA
>CAYMLL010000331.1:6042-7839 GCA_964390645.1 uncultured Planctomycetia bacterium
GGGGGCGGTGTTGGGGGGTACGGGGGGGGTGGGGGTTGGCCACCTGCGGGGGGGGGGCGCACGCCGCTCGCGAGGCGAGCGTGTTGACCGCGTCGGCCTTCTCGTCTCTGTCGAGCCTGGCGTAGCGTGACAGGATCGCATCCGTGATCACGTCGGCGTCGTACGCGGCGAGCCCCCGAAGCGCGTCGCGCCGCAGGGCGGCATCGTCGAGAAGCCGTATGAGGACACTCTGGGCGTCGGGATCCTCTCCGTCGAGCAGGACCCAGAGTGCCGTGCGACGCTTCGCCAGCGACGCCTCGCGGTCGGCGGCTACCGAGCGCAGCTCCGGAAAGACGCGCCGGTCGCCGAACTTCACCGCGACGGCGGTCGACAGATCGCGGACGACGGGGTCGGAGCTCTTCGAGAGACGCCGGTAGGCCTGTTCCCAGCCCCGCGGCATCTTCAGTCTCGCGTGGGAGCGGAAGGCGTTGCTGACCTCCTCCAGGAGCATCCGGCGCGTGTCCTCGTCACCGGCGCGCGTCAGGAGATCCATCACCGGGCCGAGGTTTTCGACGTCTGCCGCGAGCCTTCGCGCGACAAACCGGGTCAGCTTCGGGATGCGGGAGTGGTTCACGAGCGAGATGGCGAACGACGGGCTGCCGGCCACCAGCGGCTCGACGCCGTACCACAGGAGGAGCGGCAGGTTTCTGTCGCCTGCGTCCTCAGCGTGCCCCGAGAGGCCGATCGCGACCCTCGAGCGCGGGGAGTCCGGCAGCCGTGCGAGGGAGGACGCGAGGTAGAGACGCACGAGCGGCGAGTCGCTCTCGTTTGCCAGCTCGACGAGGTGGGCCTCGACTTCGCTCGACAGAGGGCCTCGCTCGCAAACGAGCTGGATCGTCCAGGAGCGCAGGAGCTCGTGAGTCCCCGGCGACCCGAGAAGCTGCGCGGCGATCGTCCCGGTCAGACCGCCGGTGACGTGGAGTGTCCAGAGGGCGCGAAGGCGCAGGCGCGGCTCGCGGGCGCTGTCGAGGATCTCGCGCAGAGCGGCGTGCACCTTCGAGTTGCCGCCGCGCTCCTGGAGGACGCGCCTCGAAGCGCGGACATGCCACTCGCTCGGGTGGAGCTGCATCCGGACGAGCGCGCGATCGTCGAGCTTCGCGACGTCGATCCGTGGCGTCCGCCTCGTCCCGTAGGAGATGCGGTAGATCCGCCCGTTGGTGCGGTCCCAGGCCTCCTGAAGGCGCTGGTGGCACGCTTGCCGATCGTACCAGTCGATGAGCCAGACGGAGCCGTCGGGGCCGTAGCTCATGTCGACGCCGCGGTACCAGCGGTCGTTCGCGGTCAGGAAGTCGTCACCGTGCCGTCCGACGTAGCCCGATCCGTGGCGCTCCAGCAGGTCCACGTTGATGCGGTTGCCGTGGATGTTGTTCATGAAGATCCTGCCGCGGTACTGCGGCGGGAAGGAGTCGCCGAGGTAGATCATCGCGCCGCAGTGTGCGTGTCCGCCGCCGAGCTCGTCGGCGAGGCGGTTGTGGCTCGCGGTCCAGAGCTTGCCGCCGTGGTGGAGGTGGTCGGCGATCGTCTTGATGTCCTCGTAGACGTGGGGCTGGAAGTGCTGCCCCGCCTGGCGCTGATATCGCGCTCCCTGAATCACGTGGTAGAGGTGAGGGATGACGCACGCGGTGATGAACGCGTGACCGTGCTCGTTGAAGTCGAGGCCCCAGGGATTGCTCGAGCCCCACGCGAAGACCTCGAACTCGTGGCGCGTCGGGTGGTAGCGCCACACCCCGGCGTTCAGCGGCACCCTCTCCTCGTCGG
>CAYMLL010000332.1:0-7724 GCA_964390645.1 uncultured Planctomycetia bacterium
CGGGGGCGTGACGAGGCGCTCCGGCGGCCCGAAGCCCCCGCGCCGGCCGACGCGCCGCGGAGCCGGTGAGGGGCGCGGTCGTCACCTGCGGCAGGTGGTCGCCACTCCCCACGAGCCGGCCCGGGCTGGCGCTCGTCGGGTGTGATTCGTTGACTTCCGACCAGGCGACGAGGATTCTTGAGGGGCGGGGGTCGACGCACGGACGGAATCGGAACAGGGAGACGATGAGAGCTCGCACCGTGATCGCGGTGGTCGTCGGGATCGTCGCAAGCACCATGGTCGCTCCGGCGAGCACCTTCACGGGTGCCGTCAACTCGGACTGGAACAACCCGGACAACTGGTCCGCGGGCATCCCGGCCGGCCGGGAAGGAGCGCTCATTCCCGATGGCGCGACGGTCGACGTCACGGCCACACCACCGACCTTCAACGCCGACTTCGACGTGCAGGTCGCCACGGTGAACATCACGGGATCCGAAGTGGTGGTGACCTTTGCCTCGAACGCCTGGTGGGGGCGCAACCGGGGGCTTGCCCGGATCAACATCCGTGACGGCGCGCGGCTGAATCAGATCTCCGGGAACACGCACTTCGGCACGGACCAGAACACGTCGACGACGATGGTCCTCGACAACGGCATCTTCGACAACCTGGACCAGATCAAGAACGGTGGCGGCACCCGCAGTCGCATGTGCCTGCTGCTGTCGAACGGCAGCGTCATCAACGGCAAGCACTTCTGGCTGCGCAGCGAGCGCGCCGATCAGTCCGGCTTCCTGCGAGGTTCCGGCACCATCAGCGTGACGGACAGCTTCAAGAACAACGGACGGGTGGAGGCTGTCGGTGGCGCCCTGTCGTTCACCAGCTTCGGCGGTGGTCTCTGGGACGACAACGGCTGGCCGATCGAGATGAGCGACGGTCGCCGGGCCGGCTGGTACGCGTCGGACGCGGGTCGTCTCGACCTGCCGACGCTCGAGGTGAACGGCAGCGTCAGCTGGGGCGAGGCACCGGACGACTCGACCCTCGACATCGTCAACAGTCTGCGGATCGACGCTCCCGACGCCGCCGGCACGGTGAGCATCTCGTTGCTCGCCGCGGATGCGGCGGGGGTGCGGGCCGGACTGATCCGGCCGATCGGCATCTGGGAGGTCGAGACCGGCGGTGCTCTACGTCGCGCCGAGGTGATGATCCGGTACGACGATCACGCCGCCGCGGCGCTCGACTCGGTGAAGCTCCTCCACCATGCCGGGGCGGGCTGGGTCGAGGTGACCGCGGGCGACAGCAGGTCGATCATCTCGTCGAATTCCGCTCAGACGCTGGCCGGGCAGTTCGCGGTCGCCGAGGATGCCGAGGATCTCGTCAACGGTGACGGGACCCCGTTTCGCCGCGGAGACGCCGACGGCGATGGAAGCCTCCGGCTGACCGATGCCGTCCGCATCCTGACCTTTCTGTTCCAGGGCGTCGAGGCGCCGGACTGCGTCGATACAGCCGACGCGGACAACGACAACGAGGTGCTCTTGACGGACGCCGTGCTCGTCCTGGCGTATCTCTTCCAGCAGGGAGCAGCGCCCTTGGACCCGGGACCGGACGTCTGTGGCGAGGATCCGGACGGGGATGACCCGGCCGACGATCTCACCTGTGAGCGCTACGGGTCGTGCGAGTGACGAGGCGCCAAGTGCCTCTGTCGCCCGCGTCACCGCCGGCGACCGGCATCCGTTGACCGTCCCCGTCGGTGCGAGCGCCGCGCCGCGCGCCTTCCTCGTGTTTTTCAGCCCTATCTGGCGGGGGGGGGCGTGGTGTTGACTCCCGGTCGAGGAGCGCCGATGCTGATCGTGCTCGGCTCTCCCGCGGATTCCCGCGAGCAGCTGCTCGAGCCTTGCCGGGAGGTCCGAGATCGGACAGGGCCGGGTCGACGGCTCCTGTCGCGTCCGGGAAAGGCGAAGCCTGCTCGCACATGCGGGGTTTCAGAAGCTGCCGGTCTCGCTCGCCCCCCTCACGTGAAGAAGGAAAAGGCATGATCGTGTCGATGAGCATCCTCCGTCTCGCGCTGATCTTCGTGTGTACCGTGCTGATTTTTTCGACGGCCTCCGCCCAGGATGAGCAGCGTCCCGAGAAGCGGCCCGGCGCTGGCGCGGAGCCGGAGTCCCGAGGGCTTCGCGAGCGAGAAGGCGAGCGGCGTCGCGGCGAGCCGCCCGAGGAGGTCCGGCGGCGCTTCGATGTCGACGGTGATGGTGAACTCGACGAGAAGGAGCGCTCTGCGATGCGGGAGTTCTTCCGCGGGCGTGGCGGTCGAGATGGTCGGCGTCGTGGGCCGCGAAACGAGCGCCTGAAGCTCGTCGAGAGTTTCGACAAGGACGGCGACGGTCGGCTGGACCCGGCGGAGCGCTCGGAGGCCCGCAAGCACGTCAAGGAGACGCGTCGAACGCAGGGGGGCCGTGGGGGACCGGGAGGGCGTGGCGGCTTCGGGGGCCGTGGTCGTCGGCCACCCTCGGCGGGGCGCGACACGCCCGGTGAGGAGACGCGGGAGCGCGAGAAGGTCGCGGTCGCCGACGTCGAGCCCCTGTCCGGTCGCGGACTCTACGATCCAGGCGTGTTGCGAACTCTCTTCCTGACCTTCCCGCAGCAGGACTGGGAGGAGGAGCTCGCCGACTTCTACCGCACCGACGTGGAGGTCCCCGCCGACCTCGTCGTCGATGGCGTCACCTACCGCTCCGTCGGTGTTCGATTTCGCGGCAACTCCTCGTTCTCCTCGGTGCCGGCAGGAAAGAAGCGGTCGTTCAACATCTCGGTCGATCACGTCGAAGACGCTCAGCGTCTGCTCGGCTACAAGACGCTCAACCTGCTGAACTCCAACGCGGATCCGAGCTTTTTGCGCGAGATTCTCTTCGACCATGTCAGTCGAGAGTACATACCGGCGGCTCTGGCGAACCTGGTCAAGGTCGTGGTCAACGGGGAGAGCTGGGGGATCTACGTCAACGTTCAGCAGTTCAACAAGGAGTTCGTGGAGGAGCGCTTCGGGACGCGGGACGGGGCCCGCTGGAAGATCTCCCAGGGTCGCGGCGGCGGTGCGCGCTCTCTGCGCTACGACGGTGACGATCCCGAGGTCTACAAGAGTGGCCTCGAGATGAAGACGGAGGAGAACGCCGACGCGGCGTGGGCGCAGCTCATCCACTTCACCAAGGTCCTCGAGGAGACTCCCCCGGAGCGGCTGGTCGAGGAGCTGGGCCCGGTTCTCGCCGTTGACGAGACGCTGTGGTACATCGCCGTGGAGACGGTCTTCACGGACGAGGGCTACGTCAGCCGCGGCGCGGACTACCTGATCTACCTCGATCCGCAGGGCCGTTTTCACCTAGTGACGACCGCCAACAACGAGACCTTCGGCCTCGGCGCCCGGGGGGCCCGCGGGGGGCCCCCGGCCCGCCGGGGGGGGCGGGGGGGGGGGCGGGGTGGGGGGGGGGGGGGGGGTGGGTTTTTGTGGGTCCCCGCCGCGATCGGGGGCGCCCGGACGGGCTACAGGAGCGTGAGCGCGGCCGCCCTGAGCGGGACGGTGAGCGTCGTCGTCCGGACGCGGCTCGAGATCGCCGCCCCGGTGACGGGGACCGCCCCGAGCGGGACGGTGAGCGGGACGGTGAGCGGGACGGTGAGCGGGACGGTGAGCGTCGCCGCGCAGACCCGGATCGAGACCGCCGCGCCGGCGACGGGGACCGCCCCGGCGGGGATCGCGAGCGCGGTCGCCCCGGGGCGAACGACGCACGGCGCGGACGGCGACCCGGGGATCGCGATCGTGGACGCGACCGACCACCCGGCGGCGCCCCCCGGGCCGTCGAGAGCTACAAGCTCGATCCCCTCGGCCACGAGAAGGACCCGGACCGCCCCCTCATCAGCAAGCTCCTGGCGATTCCCGAGCTCCGGGCCCGCTATCTCGCCCACGTGCGGACCATCGCTCAGCAGTCGCTCGACTGGAAGAGGCTCGGCCCCGTGGTCGAAGGCTACCGCGAGCTCGTCGGCGCCGAGGTCGCCAGGGACGTCACCAAGCTCTATCCGACCGAGGCCTTCGTCGGGTCGATCGACGGCGATGTTCCCGGTCGGCGTCGGCCGGTTCCCGGGCTCAGGAGCTTCGTCGTGCAGCGGCGGGAGTTCCTGCTCTCCCATCCCGAGATCTCCCGGCCAAGTCCGAGGATCGCCGCGGTGGACGTGAGCTGCGGGTCCGGCTCCTCTCCGACTCCGGAGGATCGCGCAACCGTCAGCGCCAGGATGTCGGGTGACGTGAAGCCCGCGACCGTTCTGCTCTACTTCTCGCTCGGCAGCCGCGGCTCTTTCGAGCGCGTCGAGATGAAGGCCTCCGGTGGCGCCTGGACTGCCAGCATCCCGCCGGCCCCGGCAGGCACGGTCGTTCGCTACTACGTCGAAGCCCGAGCCTCCGCCGAGCTCCGCACCACCACGTTCCATCCGGCGAAGGCGGAGTCCGGACCGCTGACCTACCTGGTCCTGACGCCGTCACCGGTGAGCTCAGCCGTACGTATCAACGAGGTGATGGCGTGGAATCGATCCGGCGTCGCGGATCCTCAGGGCGAGCATGACGACTGGATCGAGCTCCACAACTCGTCGGACCGAGTGGTGGATCTCTCCGAGCTCTACCTCAGCGACGATCCGCGAAACCCGCGCAAGTGGCGGTTCCCGGCGTCGTCGTCGATCAAGCCGGGCGGATACGTCGTCGTCTGGGCCGACGCGGACGGCACCGACCGACCCGGTCTGCACGCCGGCTTCACGATTCCGAAGGCCGGCGGACGCGTTCTTCTCATCGACGCCGACGGTCGCGGCAACCAGGTCCTCGACTCGGTGCTCTTCTCCGGCGCCGGGCGTGCCGACCGATCGCTGGGGCGCGTCCCCGACGGTGGCGGCGGGTTCCGGGTCCTGCGGGGCTCGCCAGGAGCCGGCAATGGCGGCTGAGGAGCGAAGACCTCATCGCGATGCACGACGCCGTCCGTGTCGTCGAAAGCTCCAGGGCTCGAGGCCGACGATCCGGTCGAGCCGGCGACTGTCCATCCCCGAATCTCAACCTCCGAGGCTCCACCGATGAAGAACCCCGTCCTGCGGACTCTCTGCACCGGTCTCGTGATCGTCTCGAGCCTGAACGGCACCGCCGGGGCTCTGAGAGCGGGCTCGCCGTCGCCGAAGCGCCCCAACGTCGTGATCCTCGTCGCCGACGACATGGGCTGGGGTGATGTCGGCTACCACGGCAGCGAGATCAAGACGCCGAACCTCGACAAGCTCGTCGCCGAGGGGGTCGAGCTCGATCGATTCTACGCCTTTCCGGTCTGCAGCCCGACGCGGGCAGCGATGATGACGGGGCGCTCTCCGCTGCGTTTCGGGATCACCGCGCCGCTGGGTCGCAGCCGACCGGGGCCGCCGCTCGACGAGCGGTTCCTGCCGCAGAGCTTCCGGGCCGCCGGCTATCAGACCCTGATGTCGGGCAAGTGGCATCTCGGTGGAGCTGACGGCGAGCTTCCGCAGGAGCGCGGCTTCGATCACTTCTACGGGTTCGTCGGGGGGGTTACCGAGTACTACACGCGCCAGGACGGTCGCCGTGGTCGCGGGGACTGGCAGCGCAACGGCGAGCGGGTCTCGGACAGGGGATACTCGACCGATCTGCTGGCGGCGGAGGCGATCCGGCTTCTGCGCGAGCGCGACAGGAAGAAGCCCGTTTTCCTCTACCTGCCCTTCAACGCTCCGCACACTCCGCTGCAGGCGCCCGAGGCAGTGATCGAGAAATACCGCAGCATCGAGGGAAGAGATCGTCGGGTCTACGCCGCCATGGTCGATGCGATGGACGCGGCCATCGGTCGGGTCCTCTCGGCGCTCGACGACGAGGGGCTCGGAGAGAACACCCTCGTGCTCTTCTTCAGCGACAACGGAGGCTCCCGCTCCGGCGGCGCCAGCAACCGTCCGCTCACGGGCGTCAAGCTCTCGGTCTTCGAAGGGGGCATCCGCGTGCCCGCGGTGATGCGCTGGCCGGGTGTGCTCGAGGCCGGGCGGAAATCTCGCCAGGTCGTGTCGGTGATCGATCTTCTTCCGACCCTGACATCGGCGGCGGGCATCGAGGCGGGTAACACGAAGCCCCTCGACGGCCAGGATGTGTGGCCGGCCATCCGCGACGGCAAGGAGGTCGCTCACGTGGACGTGGTCTTCGGAGACCGGCAGCAGAGCGCCGTCCTCCACGGGTCGTGGAAGCTGGTACGGACGAGCCGCTCCGGTGGCGAGCCGCAGAGCCGTCTCTACCGCATCGGGAGCGACCCCACGGAGGAGACGAACCTGGCGTCGGAACATCCGGACGTGGTGCGAGACCTCGGCGCGCGCATCGAGAAGCTGACCTCCCTCCTTCCCGAGAGACGGGACGACGGGCGCCGTCGATCACGACGCGGCGGGTTCGCACGGCCTCGCAACCCGCTCCTCATCGCGCTGGACCTCGACGGCGACGGGGAGGTGTCCGCGGCGGAGATCGCCGGCGCTCCTGCCGCTCTGAAGAAGCTCGACGCCAACGCCGACGGCCGGCTGAGCGACGACGAGCTGCCGCGGGCGTTACGTTCGGGTTCCGGTCGGGGTGGACGCGAACGGGGCCGGTCGAGGGGCTTTCGCGATCCCTGACAGCCAAGCTCCCCTTGCCGGTCAGTCGCATCCCGGCGGTGAGTCGTTGCGGCGTTCGAGCGTCTCCTGCCCGACGGGTCTCGCCGGGCGGCGAAAGAAGATGCTCCGACTAGCTTTCTCAGATACGATGCGAATCACGCACCGGTGTCCCTCGTGCTGGTCCAGGGTCGGGACGGCAGGGGCTCTGCGGTGGGTTTGGTTCGCATTCTCGAGGAGATATGCGGCGGGACGCTTGGCGGTGCTGAATCCGGAGGACTGAACAAGGAGGAATCATGTCTCGTTGGATTGGATGCGTTTCGCTTACATTTCTGCCGGTCGCCGCGATAGCGCAGCCGTGGTCGGACAACTTCGACAGCTACGCTGTCGGGCCGATCGACGGTCAGGGCGGCTGGGAAGGTTGGAACAACATACCGGGCCCCGGGCGGGCAGACGTCACCGATGCGCAGGCGTCTTCTGCGCCCCACTCACTCGGCCTCAGGCCGACCACTGACCTGGTGCGGAGCTTCGCGGGAGCCGACAGCGGTCTGTGGGCATTTCGGGGAGAGATCTTCATCGAATCGGGTCACACGGGGGAGACCTGGTTGATTCTCCTGAACCGCTACAGCCACGGAGGACCCAAGAACTGGTCGACCCAGGTTCGGTTTACCGACACGCAGGTCCAGTCCGGGGGCGGCAGTGACTTCCCGGGACTCAGCCTCGCCAACTCGATCACCGATCGGTGGGTGAGCTTCGAGGTCCTGATCGATCTCGATGCGAACCAACAGACGATCTCGTACAACGGTGAGGTCGTCGATGAGACGCCGTGGCAAGTGAGCGGGGACAACTCGATCAGCGCGGTCGACCTCTGGTCCAACAATGGCGTTGGCGGATACTTCGACAATCTGGAGCTCGTGCGGGTGGGGGGGCCCGAGGTGCCCGCGCTCTCCGTGGGCGGCTTCGCGCTGCTCGGCGCGTTGCTGTTTACGGTGGGGTTCTTCGTCGTCCCGAGGGTTCGCCGCAAGTCGCCGGCTGCCATCTGAGAAGGCCTCGGCCCGGCTCCGCGGGCTCCGCGGCCCCCGCGATGCAGAGGAAGAAGGCTGGTGTTGCTC
>CAYMLL010000333.1:0-7631 GCA_964390645.1 uncultured Planctomycetia bacterium
GCGGCACGCAGCGGTGTCTCGGAGGGCGCGATGGCGAGAGCCGTGTCGATTGTTCGAGACGCCTCCGCGTGTGCGGACTGTCGCGAGCAGACCTTCGCGAGCTCGATCATCAGCGCGGAGCGCTCGCGTTCGAGTATCGTGCCGGTGTCGAGAAGGCGTCTCAGGGAGCGCTCGCAGTCGGGCCAGCGGCCGAGCGAGAAGAGGCATCGGGCGCGAAAGGTCTCGAGCTCACGCCGAGTTCGCGGAGGGAGAATCGGGGCCTCTGCCCCGTCTAGTGCCCCGGTGACTCGGGCGAGGGCGAGGGCGTAGCGGCCCGAGACGACGAGGCGTCGGACGGACTCGACCTCATCGACCTCATCGACCGCGTCGACCTCGTCGATCGGGTCGAAGATCGAGACGATCGCACAGGCAATCAGGCACAGCATGCTCACCCGGCTTGTTCTCCGGCAAGGTGGAGCCGATAATCGGAGCACGAGAGACGTATTTTCGTGGATGGTCAAGGAATCGACAAGCGTCGTGTGTGATCGAGCGCGAAAGCGAGGCCGTACAACTTCCGTGCACGCCGTCATCGCTCTCGCGGTGATCGCGCCGGTACTTGGCGCCACGGCTGCCGACGTCGTGCGTTTCGCAGACGTGACCGAACGTGCCGGCATCGATTTTCGACACCGTCTGGGGTCGCCCGAGAAGAACTGGATCGCCGAGGTCAACGGCAGCGGTGTCGCGCTCTTCGACCACGACGGGGATGGTGACCTCGACATCTACCTTGTCAACGGCGGCGTATGGCGTCAGGGATCCGGGGAGTCCAAGCCGCGCAACGCGCTGTATCGGAACGATGGAAGCTGGCGATTCGCCGACGTCACCAGGACGGCAGGGGTTGGTGACGAGGGATGGGGCGGTGGCGTGGCGGTCGCGGATGTCGACAACGATGGTGACCTCGATCTTTACGTCACGAATCGTGGGCCGAACGTGCTCTACCTCAACGAGGGGGGAGGACGGTTCCGGATCGCTCGCGACTGCGGCGCCGAGGATCCGGGCTGGAGCGCCGCCGCCAGCTTCGCTGACTTCGACCGTGACGGTCTCGTCGATATCTACGTCGCGAACTATCTCGAGTTCCAGCGCCGACCGTCGAAGCGTCGCGGCAGCACCTCCTGCGCCTACAAGGGCCGGCCGATTTTCTGTGGGCCCGGCGGGCTGGATCCCTCACCGGATTCCCTCTTCCTGAACCTCGGGCGGGGTCGATTTCGCGACGTCAGTGAAGAGTGGGGAGTGCGACGCCCGCAGGCCAGCTACGGGCTCGGGTCGATCGTCGTCGACGTCGATCGCAACGGTTTCCCGGATGTCGTCGTTGCGAACGATACGCGACCGAACTTCTGCTTCCTGAACCAGGGAGGGCGGGGATTCCTCGAGGCGGGCCTCTTTCTCGGACTCGCTTACAACGACCACGGGGTCGCTCAAGCCGGAATGGGGCTGGCTTCGGCCGCCCTTCGCGGGGCCGGGAGGGACGACCTCTTCGTGACGAACTTCGAGGACGATACGAACACGCTCTACCGGGCTGAGGGCGAGCGGCTCTTCGTCGAGTCGACGTGGTCCGCGGGACTCGGGACCTCCAGCTACCGGTTTCTCGGCTGGGGAACCTTCTTTTTCGACGCCGACGGGGATGCAGACCTCGACATCTTCGTGGCCAACGGCCATGTCGCGCCGCAGGTCGACGGGGTCCGGGGCAGTGTCGGATACCGGCAGCGCAATCAGCTCTTCCTGGGGAACGACAAGGGAAAGTTCGTCGAGTCCATCGTCTCGCTTCCGGGGGAGCGCGATTCTCCCCGCTGCTCGCGTGGCGCCGCGTTCGGCGACCTCGACGGCGACGGCGACCCGGATATCGTCGTCAGCAACATCGACGATCGACCGACAGTCCTGGAGAACCGAACGAGTGGTCGCTGGGTCGAGGTACGGCTGCGCGGCGTACGCTCGAATCGGTCTGCCATCGGCGCGCGCGTCGTGCTGGGTGTCGCTGGCCGCCGCCAGGAGCGTACGATCCAGAGCGGCATGAGCTGGGCTTCGCAGTGCGAGCTCTCCGCTCGCTTCGGACTGGGCGAAGCCGTGTCGACGGACTCGCTGCGCGTCGTCTGGCCCGGTGGACTGGTGGAGAGCTTCCCGTCTCCGCGAGCGGGGCAGGTGGTGACGCTGGTCGAGGGGAGCGGCGACTCTCCGTGACCGGATCCGGTGGACCGGTCCTCGGCTCGAGTATCGCCAACGCCCGCCGTCGTGGTCTGCCTCGATCGACCCGCCGGGGAGTGCTCAGGAGTTTCTGCACACCTGCCTGCCTCGGGAGGGTCTCGATGAACTCCCGGGCTCGACGCGCGATGGCGAAGCTCGAGCTCAGGCGCTGACGAGCAACCTCGCCAGCATGTATCCGACGCCGACGCCGAGAGCGGCCGTTCCTGCGAGCCAGGCGCTTGCCTTCGTTGTCCACAGTCGAGGCTCGCCCCGCACCAGTATCCGGTCACCGAAGCCGACGAGCCATGCCTCGAAGGGCTTCGCGTTCGTGACCTCCGCGGCGCTGCGGGAGCCGAGCGTGACGTGGAGCACCGGCACGGAGCGGAGCTCGAGCCGCACTCTGCGAGGCTGCAGATCCGGGCTCTTCCGTCGAAGGGCGGGGCGTAGGCGCTCGTCGACGAAAACAGCGCCCAGACGTCGTGTCGCTTCGTTCAGCGCGGCTTCGGCGGGGCCTTCCGGAAGGTCGGCGCAGGATTCGCTCGAGTAGGTCTCGTCGAGATCGGGGGCCGATTCGGTCGCGCGGATCATCGACCCGGGCACCGCTCCTCGATAGGCGATCTCGTCGACGACGACGGACGGAATGTCATCCTCGTCTTCCTGACTCCATGCGACCTCCAGCCGCACGACGCAGGCTTCACTCTCGTCCGCGTGCACCACGCTGAATCGAGTCGAGACGTCGCTCGGGACGAAGAGCCGGGAGCGGGCCCAGCCGTTCAGCGCTCTGCGCATTCGCTGGATCGAGCAGGATGAGACCGTCGGGTCGTCCATTCCGCGTCGGGTGTCTACGGGCCCGCCCAGGTCGGGAGGAGCGGGTGAGGCCGGGGAGTCGACGGCCTCGGTGAGACCGGTCGAGGGCTCTCGCTCGTTCGAGCTCGGTTGATTCGTGGAGCTTACCGCGGGACCCGCAGGTTCGGGCACGCTGAGATCCACATCGCCCTCTACATGAACGTCCGCCAGAGGCAGCAGCGCGTCCTCGAGCTCGAGTCGGAGCTCGTAGAGTCTTTCGACTCGGATGCCGCAGACCATCATCGACTTGCCGATGGACTGTCGCGAATGGCTACAGTCCACGTGCTTCAGAACACTACGAAGCGGAATGATCTTGTAGATGATCTGGGTGATCTGGCTCGCTTCCTCGACGACATGTCGCGTCTCCAGGAGGGTCCGCCGAATACTGTGGGGGCTCCAGTCTTCCGGGGGCGCTCTCTCGCTTTCCTGCTCCTCCTCGTCCTCGGAGTCTTCCAGCAAGGTGGGATCTTCCCGGACTACCTTGGCGAGGACGGAGCAGAACTCCACGCGTTCCGCGAGGTCGGCACTGACCGAGTCGAGCTGCTCGGTGATCTGCTGGAACTCCACGCTGACGGCAGAGTCATCGATCTGGGAGTTGCCGAGCGCGCGAAGCTCGCCGAGTATGTTCTCGAAAGAAGCGAGCAGCTCGTGGACGCGTCCCGGTCGGATCGTCGGACGAGGTGCACAGAAGCCGGTGGCGGTCGTCATCGATTCCTCGGTTGTCTCACAGGAGTCCGAGCAGGAAGCCGACGCCCGCGCCGAGAGACAGCGCTGAGGTGACGTAGCTCGCGAACGGTAGAACACCGCGCTTGCGCGTGTGCCAGCCGAGTGCGAGGAGAGCGATAAGCCCGCCACCGAACCCGGACCAGCCGACGGAAGCGTAATCGGAGCGAGGTGGCGTCGACTGGGTTGCCGCCGTTGTTCGACGTGCCATCTCGGCAGCGCTGACGCGATTCATTGCCGGTTCGTTCCACCAGTTCTCCGACTGAGCGATCTCCTGTTCGGAGACCAGGTCGGGTGGCTCGATCCTCCGGTGGCGGGGGGCGGCCGTCCGGGTAGCGAAGCGCCTCAGCAGGGGCGCTGTGGGCGCGACGCGTCGAACGAGCGTGCGGAGCCGTGGACCGATCTTGCTCTGCGGAGCCATGTGCTTGCCCAGCAGCCTCGAGATCGGCTCGAGATTGCGTCGGTACGCGAGGACGTATCGTGCGAGATGTCGGCCGAGTCGAGGCGTGGCGTCGAGATTGTCGAGATGCTCGAGGAACCGCACGTAGCCGGTCTTGAAGCGTCGTGGACGCTCAGCGGCGGGGCAGCGAGTGAAGTACACGTCGATGGTCCGCTCGAGCAGCTCCCAGTCCCCTCGGTCCAGGGCGACGTCGAGGACCGGCCACAGGGCGTCCGCAGCCCGCTTCGTCGCCTTGTCAACCCCGGCCCCCCGCAGCTGCGCGACCTCGAACATGAGGCGAAACGCGATGTCCGGGTCGGTCGTTTCTCGCAACTCGCGAACCCATGCGCTCTCCACGTCATCGAGCACCGTGCGGCACGACGAGATCCCCTGCGAGGAGGACATCCGGAGACTGGCCTTGTGAAGCATGTCACGCGTCTTCCGCGCGCCGAGGCGCTCCCAGCTGGTCGACAGGTCGCCAATCTGCTTTCGCAGGCGCCGGAGTCGGCAGGCGTCGGCTTTGCGCTTCATCCGGTCGTCGGAGGGGTTTTCGCTCAGTGCTTCGATAGCGACGGCGAGTGCCCTCTCGGCATCGTGATCCAGGAAGTGGTCGACGGTTGCATGCTGAACGCGACGGAAGGTCTTCTTGGCCTGTCTGAGCTCGAGAGTGTCGCCGGCAAGGTCCGCGAGCTGCTCGGCTGACGTGCGGGCCTCCACAACGAGGCCGCGACGGAGATTCTCCGACACGGCTTCAGACGCGCGATGAAAGACGGCCGAGCGGAAACGGGCGACGTGGCGGTCGATGTCATCCACGCGTCCGGACTGGAGGGTACGTTGATAGATACGAACACCGTCGACGAAGCGCCCGTCGGCTGCGGCCTCGGAGCCGAGGGTGTGCGCGGCTACCGAGTAGATCCAGGAGATTTCGGCGGTGAAGTCGTCGCAGAGTGCCTGCGCCTCGCCGGCCAGCTGGATCTTGTGACGCGCGTCGCCTGTGGCTGCCGCTTGCACCACCAGTATCGCGGCCCGGAGCTTCCTCGTCTCAGGGGTCCGTTGGGGGGGCCCGCTCCGCTTTCCGGACAACGCGCGGTCGACGCGATCGAGGATCGACTCGATGCCCGCCAGCACAGCGGGTGTCGGGGGGTTCGTGGCGCACGCGCGCGCCATCTCGTCGAGCTCCTCGACAGCGTCACCTCGAAGCGGGCCCGATCCGGTGGCGGCGATCTCCCATATTTCCAGGGCGGTCGTGAAGTCACGAGCTTTCAGGGCGGAGCGCATCCACTCGCGCCACGCTCGGTGATAGCTGTCGGCATGATTGCGGGTGTCGGCTTGCGAGAATCTCGCCAGAGACAGGACGTGGAGGACGACGACCGCTGGTGCCACGTTGGCGCGGGCGGACTCGAGCGCTCGAAGATGACGCTGGGCAAGATAGTAGCTCGACTCGGTGAGCAGCACCGACAGACTGGAGGCCGCGGATAGAACCGCTGACCTGGCCTCGATACCGGCGGCGGTTTCGTCGCGGTTCGCCCGGACCTCCGGACTGTCACGGTGGTGAGCGGCGATGTCTCGCGCGGTGATCATATCGGTGGTCGCTCGCGCCATATCCCCGCACAGCCTGGCGAGCCTGTCGTTTCCCGACACGACATCGTGCGGCCTCAGCTCCAGCGCGCGAGCTTCGAACGCCCCGAGAGTGGTCGTGTACTCCTTCCAGCTCGCGAGGAAGAGGCCTGTTGCCGCTCGTTGACGGTCGCGAGCGTCGGGGGGGAGACCCACCGCTTCCGTGAGATCGCGCGCCACGTTGGCGACCTTCTCTACGTAGTTGCCAGGGTGGACGCCCGAGAGAATTTCCGGCCGGGGAGACTCGGGGAGAGCCCGGCAGCCCCAGAGGGCGGCGGCGGTCGCGAACGCCGTCAACGCTGTTCCCGGTGTCCTCGACGCTCCGGGTCGCTGTCTGTATCGGTGCGCTGGTAGATTCTGCATCTCGTTGCGGGGTTGTCGCGTACGTTTCCGTCGCGAGACACGCCGGTTGCCCTCTCGATTAGATTCGCATCCGGTGGCCAGACCGGCAACGTGGTCGGCGGTCCCCCGACTTTCGCGGACCTTGCTGCGGGCTACGCCGGGGAAAGCACGAAACGGTGGGCTCGCGGCCGTGTCATGTCGCTGTTCTTGACGTCGAAGGGCTGTCGGGCGAAACTCCGGAAACCATGCTCAGGATCGAAGTCACCAACGCGAGCGGCGGCGAGGTTGTTCACGAGTTCGCCGCCCTGCCGGTGAGGATCGGCAGGGATCTCGCATGCGAAATCGTCCTCGAGGACAGCAGCGCCTCGCGACGTCACTGCGTGATCGAGGAGTCCGATGGCGCTCCGCGGCTCGTGGATCTCGGATCGAGCAACGGGACTTGTCTCGGCCAGGAACGTGTGAGCAGCGTCACGCTCGCTTGCGGCGACGTGATCCGGATCGGCCACACACGGATTCGTATCGTTGATCTGGAGGGCGCGGAGGTCCTCTCGTCGTCGGCTCCGGCGACCGGGAGAAAGCCGGTGTCCTCGACGGACGCGGAAGAGCAGGCTGTCGGGAGTGCCGACGGTCGCCTCGAGCCGCGATCCGACGAGGAGCGTGTCGTGCGGAGTCTCGGTCGACGGAAGCTCACCGGCGCCGTGGGAGCTGCCGTGGGGTTTGTCCGCGGCATGGCGGGGGGGGGGGTGTGGGTGGTTACGGCGCGTGGGCGTGCGGCGGGCGGGAAGTCCAGGCCGCGGGTCATTCCGGCGAGCCTTCTGGCCGCACGCTCCGAGATCGCGACGTTGAGGGCCGAGGTCGCACGGCGCGAGTTCGTCGATGCTGCGTTCGTCCTGCATGTCAAGGAGCGCGCCGAGGTTGTCGCCGACATCGATTTCGGTGATGACACGAGACCGTTTCGGGAGCTCCACTCGATGCTTCGTGATCGACTGGAGGTGGAAACCGCGAACCGTCTCGCGGATCTTGTTCGAGATCGCGATGATCTGGTCCGGGCCCGGGACTTCGGCGCCGTCCTGCGACTCGTTCGTGAGAGGGGACGGGCGATCGTCGCCGCGAACCCGGTGAAGGAGGAGTCGATCGCTTCGCTGATCGCCTCGGTCGCCCGGGTGGTCGCCGCGGGGATCGAGGACCGGCGCGGCGAAGTGGACTACTTCGAGCGCATGGACCTCGGGGATGAGGCCCGACGTGTCTGCGAGCGCGGGCTCGAGACCTTCGCCGGTACCGGTCACGCCGCGAGAATTCGACAGATCGCCGCCGATCTCGACCAGCGGCTGGCCGCGGAGGTGTCGCGCAAGGCCAGGGCGGAGGAGGCGCGCAAGAGACGGCTGGATCAGCTTCGCGGGGGGGGGCCCGCCCCGCGCCGGCGGGGCGGGGGCGCCCGCGGGGGCCGCCG
>CAYMLL010000334.1:0-7565 GCA_964390645.1 uncultured Planctomycetia bacterium
CAAGTACCTCGAAAAGGGCCGTCCGATCTTCCTGCAAGGCCGGCTGGTTCTCGACCAGTGGGAGCAGGACGGACAGCGTCGCAGCAAGCTCAAGGTCGTCGGGGAGAACTTTCAGTTTATCGACAGCCGAGGCGGGGGTGCCCCCCGAGCGGGAGAGGCCGTCGAAGGCGGCTCGGTGAAGCCGCCCCCGGTGTATGACTATCCTTCGACGAGTGGTGGTCCTTCCGGAACTCCTCCCGGCGTCGACCCGCTCGCAGACAGTGAGATTCCATTCTGAGAACCGGCGTTCGAACGCGAGAACGACAGCCAGTCCGACGCATTCACACACATTCATACGGGGTTCGCCGGGTCGCCGCGGAGCACAGTAGCGGGGCGGCCCGGCGGACTGAGAATCATGAAGCTACTGCTGCAACGCAATATCGACAAGCTCGGCAGGATCGGGGACATCGTTGACGTCGCCGCGGGATACGGTCGCAACTATCTGTTGCCGAAACGCCTCGCCGTCGAGATTACGCCGGACAATCTGGCGCGCTTCGAGAGCATGAAGCGTAAGTTGATCGCGCTCGAGGAGGAGACCAAGGGCAAGTTTCAAGTCCTCGCCAAGGAGCTCGAGAAGGCGTCGTGCACAATCATCGCGAACGCCAGCGAGGAGGGGCATCTCTATGGCTCCGTCGGCGCTCGGGAGATCTCCCAGCAGTTTGCCGTGGAGGGCCTCGAGATCGATCCGAAGTGTGTTCTCCTGGAGGAGCCGATCAAGGATCTCGGCATTTACAAGGTCGCCGTTCGATTGCACACCGATGTCGAATGTGAGGCCAAGGTCTGGGTCGTCAAGGGGGATGACGGTGCCGGTGGTGAGGACGCTGGCGCGGCGACCGCGGCAGCCGTGGCCGCTGACGAAGTGGGCGAGTACGACGGAGACTGAGGGCCTCTTGGAGAGCGGTTCCGGGTGAGGACTCGAGCTCTCTTCCGCGGGGTCGAGACATTGGAACGGAGGGCGTTGCCGGTTTCTGGCAACGCCGAGCCGAAGCCGAATGGCCGCTCTCGCGACGGATCGACGCGGTCACGGGAGTTACCTGGACCGATTCGGGCTCGCCGCGGGGGGGCGGTCTCCGGCTGGGTCTTCGAGGATCGGGATTCGCTGGCGGACTGGTAGCTGTCGTCGGTGACTCGAACCCGGCAGACCCCGGCACGCCGGGCGGGCTGCGAGCGAGGAAGTGAGGTCGACGACGTGAGTGAACGTAAGCTGCCGCACAGTCTGGAGGCGGAGCAGAGCGTGCTCGGCGCTCTCCTGGTCGACCTGGAGGCCGCGTGCGGCGTCTTCCAGATCCTCGCTCCGGACGACTTCTACAGTCCTCGACACGCTCGGATCTTCTCGGCGATGCAGGATCTCTCCGACAAGCACTCGGTGTTTGACGAGGTGATGCTCCAAGAGGAGCTGGAGAAACGGCGCGAGCTCGAGACGACCGGGGGGCTTCCTTACCTCGACGAGCTCATCGAGCGCCTTCCGGCTGCGTCGAACGCCGACTACTACGCGCGCATCGTTCGCGACAAGGGTGTGCTGCGCAAGCTGCACGAGACGTGTGGGGATATCGTCGAGGGCGTCTACGAGTCCGAATTGCCGGCGCAGGAACAGCAGGACCGTGCCGAACAGCTGGTCGCCGAGGTCGGGAAGATCGGCTCGGGGCGTGATTTCGTACCCATTCGCGAGGTTATCGACGAGCAGTTCGAGCGCCTCGACTCGCCCGGCGAGAAGGGGTCGATTTACACGACCTATGGCGACCTCGACGCGATGACGACGGGGCTCCATCCCGCGGAGCTCATCATCGTTGCGGGTCGTCCGAGCATGGGGAAGACGACCTTCTGCATGAACGTCGTGCAGCACGTCGCGGCGGACGGCAAGGCGGTGGCGATCTTCAGTCTCGAAGTGTCTCGCGATCAGCTGGTTCAGAATCTTCTTTGCACGTTCTCGAGAATCGATGCGCACCGTCTTCGCAAGCGTACGCTGTCGGAGCAGGACTGGCTGCAGCTCACGACCGGCGCGGGGCAGCTGCGCCAGGCGCCGATTTTCATCGATGACACGCCCGGACTGACACCGCTGGCCCTGCGTGCCAAAGCGCGTCGGTTGCACAGCCGCCACCCGCTCGATCTGATTGTCATCGACTATCTCCAGCTGATGGAGGGGGCCGGCGGCCAGGAGAGCCGGCAGCAGGAGATTTCGACGATCTCTCGCTCGATCAAGGGGCTCGGTCGTGAACTCGACATCCCGGTGATCGCGATCTCGCAGCTCAGCCGCGGTGTCGAGAGCCGGGAGGGGCACAAGCCCCGCCTCTCGGATCTGCGGGAATCCGGGGCCATCGAGCAGGACGCCGATCTCGTGCTCCTCCTCTACCGCGAGGAGTACTACAAGCCGGAGAAGGAGGAGGCGCGGGGCAAGGCCGAGGTCATCATCGCCAAGCAGCGCAACGGGCCGACCGGCTCGGTGCATCTTCAGTTCACCGCGAATTGCATGCGCTTCGAGAACCTCGCCACGCAGCAGTTCTCCGAGGAGATGTACTGATGCCGGCGGGCTGACCGATCCGGGTCCTTTCCGTCGCCGTTTCCGCGATTGTGGCCGGTACCGTAACCTCCGCCAGACCGCTTGCGGCGGCGGGGCTTTCTCCGCGTCCGGGGTTCTCTCCATTCGAGGGGCGGCGTCGGCACGACTCCTGGACGAGCCGCTGACAGGCGGACGTTTCTCGCGCGAGGTCTTTCCCGGGCTTCGAGTAAACGACGTATGTCGTTTCAAGGGCGTTGCTTATGTGCCATTGAATTGGCTTTTCGCCGGTCCTTGTTGACGGTACAATGTGCCGCTTCACGCGCGAGTAAGCTACACGAGTTGGTCTTCTCTGCCGGACAGGACTTGCGGAGGCTCGAATCTCGCCGAGCTGACTTCCGGGGGGCCGACCGCAGAGTGGAGAGAGCGTATGCGAACGTTACGCTGGCCGATGGTCCTGCTGATACTGGGCCTGCTGGGGACTTCGGGAGGGCTGTTCTTTGCCGGAGCACAGGCGATTACGCGCTTCCTGCCACCGAGGACCGCGGTCGTCGATATCACGGCGATCTTCGACAGCTACCAGAAGCGGGAGGACCGTGCCGGGGAGCTGAAGAAGCAGTACGACGTCGTGATCCAGGGGCTGCAGAACCTGAAGGATCAGCGCGAGCTGCTCGAGGTCGAGATGAAGGACCTGAAGCCGACCAGCGAGACCTTCCAGAAGAAGGGCCTGGAGCTGATCCAGATCGGAGCGAGAATCAAGGAGATCCAGGACTCGGAGGGCGCGGAATTCCAGAAGAAACGTTCCGCCTTTCTTGACGAGATCCGCAAGGAGATCCAGCACGAGATCAAGGTGGTCGCCGAGGCCACGGAGCTCGACCTGGTGCTCGAGAAGACGTTTTCGGCAGAAGGTCCGCGGGCCGGCGTGGAACTCCACTGGGCGATCGTCCACTTCGCGAAACCGGAGTTCGACATCACCAAGACGGTCACCGATCGTCTGAACGAGAGGTACAGGAGACCCTGATCCGGGAGAGCGGATCGGCGTTTTGCGGTGTTTTTTGGGGGCGGGCGGGACGTTCGGAGGCGACCCCCTTTCCTGCTGCCCGTCAAGGAAGTGCTTCCTATGCGAGCGCGAGTGATTTCGTCAGAGATCGAGACACCACAGGGGTGGCGACGGGGCGTACTGTCGAGTTGCGAGGGCGAGGAGACCGGGCCGGCCGGTCGCCTCGGGGCCAGGTTGACGATCTCGACGTTCTGCTGAGCGTATGACGTTGCAACGAACGGTCAAAGGCAGCACGCGGCTCTGCGGTGTGGGGCTTCACACCGGTGCCGATGTCCGGATGGAGGTGGTTCCCGCGCCGCCGGACAGCGGGATCGTCTTCGTGCGCACGGATCTCTGCGGCAGCCCGCGTGTCGAGGCTTGCCTCGGCAACTTCGGCAGCCGGCCACGTCGTACGGCCATCGTCGACGGCGCCGCCGAGGTTCACACGATCGAGCACCTGATGGCGACGTTCTACGCGATGGGTGTCCAGAACGCCGAGGTTCGTCTCGACGCGCCCGAGTTGCCGGGACTCGACGGCAGCGCGCTGCCGTTCTACGAGGCGCTCCGGGCGGTCGGCGTCGAGGATCAGGATCGCCCGGCACGTGAGATTCGGCCTGTCGTACCGGTGGCGGTGTCCGATGGCGGCGCCAGTGCTGCCGCTCTCGGACGCGATGGCGGTCTGCGTATCGCCTACACGCTAGATTACGACTCACCCCTTATCGGGACACAGTTCCTGAGACTCGATATCGACGAGGAGACCTTCGCGCGGGAGATCGCGCCTGCACGGACCTTCGTGCTTCTGGAGGAGGTCGACGCGCTCCAGGCGGTCGGGCTCGGGAAGGGCGCTTCGACGGAGAACACGCTGGTGCTCGGACCGGACGGCGTCCTCGACAACGAGTTGCGTTTCGACGACGAGTTCGTTCGCCACAAGATCCTGGATCTCATCGGCGACCTCTACCTGACGGCAGGTCACATCTCGGCGGAGGTCGTCGCGACGCGCAGCGGGCACAGCCTGAACGTGCGCCTCGCGCAGGCCCTGTCCCTCCAGAGCGATAACTTGCGCCCGTTGCCCGTGGTGACGCCGCGAAAGCCGCTGGACGTGCGGTCCATTCAGGGCATTTTGCCCCATCGCTATCCGCTGCTGCTGCTCGACCGCGTGACGGAAATTACCGACGGGCGTCTGGCGCGAGGTGTCAAGTGCGTTACCGCCAACGAGGAGTTCTTCAGCGGGCACTTTCCCGGCCGACCGATTATGCCGGGGGTTCTGATTGTCGAGGCGATGGCCCAGCTGGGGGGGGTGCTGCTGAAGAGTCATGAGGCGAACCGGAGCGTCGACGCCTACCTGCTTTCACTCGACCGAGTGAAGTTCCGCAGGCCCGTCGTGCCAGGGGACCGGCTCGACCTGGAAGCCGAGGTGAAGAGGATGAGGCCGAGTTCCGCCCACGTGACGGGCCGCGCGCTTGTCGACGGGGTCGTGGTCTCGGAAGCGGAGATCCGCTACGCGTTGATTCCCTCCGAGCATTAGGCGATAGCAGAGGCGCTACACGAGCCGTGTTTTGGTCGTCGAGAAAGTCTGTAGATTTCGGGTACCAGTTCGAGAACGTGTCGATCCATCCGACTGCCGAGATCGGCGAGGATGTCGAGATTGGCCCGTTTTCGGTGATCGGACCGGGCTGTCAGATCGGTGATGGGTGCCGGCTGCACAATAACGTCACGATCGTCACCGATACCGTTCTCGGGCGCGGCAACGAGATCTTTCCGGGCGCCGTTCTCGGTGCCGACCCACAGGACCGGAAGTACGAGGGCGAGCCGAGCAGGCTCTTCATCGGCGACGCCAACATCATCCGGGAGCACGTGACGATTCACAGTGGAACCCGGCTGGGCGGCGGCAAGACGGTCATCGGCTCCCGCAACCTGCTGATGGCCGGGTGTCATGTCGCGCACGACTGTGTTCTGCAGGACGGTATTATCGTCGCGAACAACGTGCTGCTGGGCGGTCATGTCCACGTCGAGAGCTTCGCGAACCTCGGTGGCATGGCGGCGGTTCACCACTTCGCCACCGTGGGCAAGCAGTCGTTCGTGGGCGGCATGTCACGCGTCAATCAGGACGTGCCGCCGTTCATGCTCCTGGAGGGCAGCCCGTGTCGAGTTCGCACGATCAATACGGTCGGCTTGCGGCGGCGCGGTGCTACCGACCATACCCTGGTGGCGCTCAAGAAGGCCTACCGCATTCTCTATCGCCAGGGTTTTCCGCGCGGTGAGAGCTTGAAATTGCTCGAAGGGCTTTACGGTGGTGTCGAGGAGGTCCGCTACTTGGCATCCTTTCTTCGTCGGACACAGAGTGGCGACCAGGGGAGGGCACGGCAGCCTTGACCCTGTCTCCGTTCCCCGCTGTGCCCGGACTGAGGCGCTCGGAGCCAAAACGATGACCGCTGTAAGACGTCCGCGAGGGCTCGAGCCGATTCGCGTGCTCGTGATCGGCGTGGGCCATCTGGGCAGGAACCACGCTCGCGTCTACAGCGAGCTCGATGGTGTCGAGCTTGTCGGCATCGTGGATGTGGACACCGAGACTGCGAAGGAGATCGGCACGAAGCTCGGCGTACCGCACTTCACTCGTACGACGCCGGACCTGCTCGCGAGCGTCCACGCGGCGAGTGTCGTGACGCCGACGCCCCTGCACTCCGAGGTCGCGAAGTACTGCATAGAGTCGGGAGTCTCGGTCCTTGTCGAGAAACCGATGACGTCGACCGTCGAGCAGGCGAAGGAGCTCTCGGCCCTCGCGGATGCGACCGGCGTGACGCTACAGGTGGGGCATATCGAGCGGTTCAATCCGGTGGTGCTGGCGGCGCACTCCCGGATCCGGGATCCGGTGTTCATCGAATGCGATCGCATCCATCCCTTCAGCTTCCGGTCGGTCGAGACGAGCGTCATCCTCGACCTGATGATCCATGACATCGACATCGTGCTGAACCTCGTGGACTCTCCGGTCGCCCAGCTCGAGGCCTTCGGGACGCGCGTGCTGTCGGAGACCGAAGATCTCGCCAGTGCTCGGCTGACCTTCGACAACGGCTGCACCGCGATGGTCAAGGCGAGCCGCGTGGCGATTCAGCGCAGCCGCAAGATGCGGATATTCGGCCGGGACTCGTACATCTCGCTGGATTATATCGCCAAGACGGGAATGCGGATCGGCCTCAAGGAGGGCTTCGACCGTACGGACATCGATTTCCGGGCCATGGCCCGGCTCGAGGCCACGCAGGGCTCCTACCCGATCTTCACGCGCTATTTCTCGATCGAGCAGCTTCCCGTGGCCTCGGACGAGCCGCTGAAGAACGAGCTCCAGTCGTTCCTGCTCGCGGTCCGCACCGGCCGGGAGCCGGTCGTTACCGGCGCCCACGGTCTTCAAGCGATCGAGATCGCCACTGAAATCCAGGAGAAGATCCGGAGGCATCAGGAGCTTTTCCACGAGCGTCAGGCCGAGTCCGGAATACGGTCGAGCAGGCTGCACCCGCAGGAACCGGGTGAACCGGGATCAGGAGGAGTTTGACGTTTGACCTGGTGTGTGATAAGTTCCCGTGCTTAGCCGTGCAGATCCGGAACGTTCGGTATCGACGGCCCGTAGACTGTCACCCAGAGACTGATCGCGATCGGGCGCAGACGTCTCGTAGAGAACCCTGAACCGGGCGAGTTTCACCCGGCGGCCCCTTGAGCATGATCGAGGGGCGAAAGGAGCACCACCGTTGGCTATTGTCGACGTCAAGGACATCATCGAAGCCGGAGTTCACTTCGGACACCGTGTCAGCCGCTGGCATCCGAAGATGGCTCCGTACATCTTCGGCAAACGGAATCTGATCCATATCATCGATGTCCGCGAGACTCGCCACCAGATTGACGACCTCCTCCACGAGATCCAGGAACGGGTCGCCAAGGAGGCGCTGGTCCTGGTGACGACGCTCACCAAACGGATGGCCGAGGACCTCACCGAGTACCTGCTCG
>CAYMLL010000335.1:0-7546 GCA_964390645.1 uncultured Planctomycetia bacterium
GTGGTGCCTGTCGGGGGCGGCCGCCCCGGGGGGCCCCACGCTCGCCGAGTCGAACCGCAACCTCGACACCGTCGTCGACGCGCTCGAGGAGGCCCAGAAAAGCACCGGAATCAAGCTCCTCTGGGGCACAGCGAACCTCTTCTCCAACAGGCGCTACGTGCACGGCGCGGCGACGAGCTGTAACGCCGACGCATTCGCCTACGCCGCCGCGCAGGTGAAGAAGGCGGTCGAGGTAACCAAGAGGCTCGGGGGCGAGAACTACGTCTTCTGGGGCGGTCGCGAGGGATACCAGAACCTGCGCAACACCGACATGAAGCGCGAGGTAGATCATCTCGCCAAGTTCATGCACATGGCGATCGACTACGCAAAGGAGATCGGCTTCACCGGGCAGTTTCTCTTCGAGCCCAAGCCGAAGGAGCCGACCAAGCACCAGTACGACTTCGACGCGGCCAACTGCATCAACTTCCTGCGCGCGTACGGGCTCGAGGACCATATCAAGCTCAACCTCGAGACCAACCACGCGACGCTCGCGACCCACACGATGCAGCACGAGCTCGAGTACGCCGGCATGCAGGGATTTCTCGGCTCCATGGACGCGAACACCGGCGACCTGCTCCTCGGATGGGACACCGATCAGTTCCCGACCGACATCTACCTGACAACCGAATGCATGCTGTCGATTCTCAAGTTCGGAGGACTGTCTCCCGGCGGCATCAACTTCGACGCCAAGGTCCGACGCGAGAGCTTCGAGCCCGTCGACCTCTTCCACGCGCACGTCGGCGGAATGGACGCGTTCGCTCGTGGCCTCAAGATCGCCGCGGCCATCCGCGCCGACGGCAAGTTCGAGGCCCTTCTCGCGGAGCGCTACGGCTCCTGGGACACGGGCGTCGGCGCAGAGATCGAGGCCGATAAGCACGGTTTCGGGTCGCTCGAAGCCTACATGCTCGAAAAGGGAGAGGTTGCACCGAACGTCAGCGGCCGCCAGGAGATGCTCGAGAATCTCGTCAACATGTACGTTTGAAACGGCCCTCTGATACGAGTATCCGATACGGCTTACCGATACGGCGCTCAACGAGAAAGACGATGCTACGAACCATCTACCTGAGTCTGCTGGCTGTCGTCGTCACCTTGGTCGGATGCGGCGAGGAGAAGAAGAAGGTCGGCTTTTCGATGCTGACTTCCAACAACCCGTTCTTTCCCGTCATCGCGAAGGCGATGACGGAGGCGGCGGAGAAGCTCGGCTACGAGGTGATCGCGGTCAGCGCCGACGAGAATCTCGCCAAGCAGAAGCAGCAGATCGACGATTTCATCACGCAAGGCTGTGTCGCGATCGTTCTCAACCCGGTGAACTCACTCGGCATCGGCGTCGCGATCAAGAAGGCGAACGCGGAGGGCATTCCGGTCTTCACGAACGACATCGGTTGTCTCGACCCGGAAGCCAAGGTCGTCACGCATGTGGCGACGGACAACGAGCAAGGCGGCCACCTGGCCGGCCAGGCGATCATCAAGGCGCTCGAGGGCAAGGGAAAGGTCGCCGTGCTCGACTTTCCGAAGGTCGAGTCCGTGCAGCTGCGCACGAAGGGCTTCAAGGCGGAGATCGACAAGCACAACGCTGCGGGGGGCGGTCAGATCGAGATCATCACGCCGTACCTCGACGGCGGCGGCGACCGGGCCAAGAGCCGCGATGCGATGCAGGCGATCCTGCAGACGCACCAGGACGTCACGGGCGTCTTCTGCATCAACGATCCATCGGCAGTCGGCGCTATCACCGCGCTCGAGGACGCCAAGCGCGAGAAGGACGTCACGGTCGTGGGCTTCGACGGCGCGCCCGAAGGCAAGCGAGCGGTCCTCGAAGGACGCGAGTACGCCTCCCCGACCCAGTACCCGCGCCTGATGGCGACGACGACCATCGAGATGATTCACAAGTACCTCGCCGGGGAGCAGGTCGAGTCCGAGATTCTCATCCCGACGACGCTCTACACGCTCGAGGTGGCAGAGAAGGACGACAACGTCGACGGCTGGTGATCGACCGTCGACAAGCGTCCAGACGGGGACCTCGACCGCGAAGAAGGCGGGGCTCCCGGAACTTCGCGGGAGCGAGCTCCCCGGGTCATGGTGACTCATCCAGAAGCGCGGCGAGGTGCTCCGAGTAGAGTCGACCGCCTTCGCCGCTGCGGTGGTCGAACGACGCGTCCCAGAGCATGAAGCCGCCGACGTGCTCGAATTCTCGCATCAAGCTCACCAGGCCGGAGAGCTCGTTGCGCGGCACGTAGCCTCCCGCCGGAGCGGCACGTGGAGCGGCCGGCAGCCCGACGAAGAGCGCGGGGCCGTCGTTCGCATCGGTCCACTCGTTCCACGTGGAGAGCGCCCTGCGAAACGTCGCGACGTCGTTCGCCGAGTAGCGGCAGAAGTTGTTGTAGAACTGGACGTAGAGCTGATCGAAGAGCCGGGGGTGGTCTCCGAGCGCCGAGCCAGGCGCCGGGCCGAGGTGAGCGTCGGGGAACGGGCACTGCGGTGCGGCCGTCATCAGGAATCGATCCGGCCCGTCCTCATCCATCAGCTGGTGCAACCGCTCGACGAAGACGCTGTGATGGTTGTGCGCGCCCGCCTCGATGTCGAGGTTGACGCCGTCGAGCACGACGTCGCCGAAGGGACGCGGGATCTCGTCGCTCGAGCCGCCGAGGAACATGTCCCAGATCGTGCGTGCGAAACCGCGCGCCTGATGATCATCATCGAAGAGGTAGTTGCCGACCGCGCCACCGAGGGAGATCAGCACCGTCATGCCGGCGGCCTGGCAGTGACGGATTTCGGCGCCGATCTCGGGGCAGTCGAGGAGCGATACGAAGCCGGTAAAAGGCCGGCCGCAGTGGTACGAGAGGTTGATGCCGGGTAGGCGACCCGGATTGCGTGCGTCGAAGTAGGTGACGACGAAGCCGATGACAACGACGTCGTAGTCGCCGCTGTCGCAGACATCCCGAAGCGACGGCTCCCAGTTGCGACGGGTCGGGTCGGTGCTTCCGTAACCGTTCTGTCCCCAGTAGACGACACGCTGATAGCGACGCTCGCGCCGGCAACCCGCGGAGGGTTCGTCGCAGTCAGGCAGATCATCGGGTGTCGGATCCTCGCCGCAGTCCGGAAACGGCGCGGGAATGACTGGCCCGCTACGAAAGAGGAAGCTCAGCGTGTAGACGGCGTCGGAGACGTCAACGCCGCCGTCGTCGTTCGAGTCCACGGGCTTCAGGCAGGACGGGCTCGGGGCGTCGGGCCCGAAGAACGTCAGCAGCGTGAACACGGCGTCCGAGATATCGAGACGACGATCGCCGTTCGCATCTCCGCGTACGAAGGGGGCGGGCGTGACGTCTGTGGTCACGGCGAGGACGAGCGCGACCGTGGCGCAAAGAAAGAGACGTGAGAGTGTCACGAGGAGTGTTCCTGCAACCTCTGGACGCGGAGAGAACTCCATCGAAGCGTAGGCTCGAACGCGCCGGGAAGAAAGGGAGACGGAGGGAGATGGCCTTCTCGATCGCCTCTCGTCCTCGTTGGTGCTGCCGCTCGATGAGAGCTCAGCTCTCCTGCACGACGAAGGCGTGCCGCTCGCTACGGAGCCGCGACCGGCGACATCTTCAGGGCAGGGTCGTCTCACCGACCAGAAATCGATCGATCTCCCGTGCGCACTCGCGACCCTCGTGAATGGCCCAGACGACCAGCGACTGGCCGCGGCGACAGTCACCCGCGGCAAAGACCCCGTCGACATTCGTGGCGTACCGGCCGTACTCGGCCTTGAAGTTGGAGCGCGGATCGGTCTCGAGGCCGAGCTTCGGAACGATCGTCTCCTCCGGGCCAAGGAAACCCATGGCGAGGAAGACGAGGTCTGCCTTGAAGTCCTTCCCCGACCCGGCGACCTCGCCCATCTGCCACCTGCCGGCCGCGTCCTTCTGCCAGTCCACCTTCACCGTGCGAATGCCGGCGACACGACCGTTTCCGTCATCGATGAAGCTCTTCGACAGGATACAGAACTCTCGTGGGTCAGAGCCGAACTTCTCCTCCACCTCGGCGTGTCCGTAGTCGACGCGGAAGATCCGGGGCCACTGTGGCCACGGGTTGTCCGGAGAGCGCTCGTCCGGCGGACGTGGCAGGAGCTCGAAGTTCACGAGGCTCTTGCAACCATGTCGCATCGACGTGCCGATGCAGTCGGTGCCGGTATCTCCGCCGCCCACGACGACGACGTCCTTGTCCTTCGCGGAGATGTACTGACCGTCCTCGAGTCCCGAGTCCAGAAGGCTGCTCGTGTTCCGGGTCAGGAAGTCCATCGCGAAGTGGACACCTTCGAGCTCGCGGCCGGGGATCTCCAGGTCACGGGGCTGCGTGGCGCCACACGCGAGCACGATCGCGTCGCTGTTCGCACGCAGCTCCTCGATGTCCACGTCGACACCGACATGCGCGCCGGTGACGAACTCGACTCCCTCCTGACGCATCAGGTCGACACGACGATCGACAAGGCTCTTGTCGAGCTTCATGTTGGGAATGCCGTACATCAACAGCCCACCGATGCGGTCGGCTCGCTCGTAAACCGTCACGCCGTGGCCCGCTCTGTTCAGCTGCGCGGCGCAGGCAAGGCCCGCGGGGCCGGATCCGATCACCGCGACCTTCTTGCCCGTTCGCGACGCAGGAGATTCGGCGAGAATCCAACCCTGCTTCCAACCGTGGTCGACGATCGCGTTCTCGATGTTCTTGATCGTCACCGCCGGATCGGTGATCCCGAGAACACACGCACCCTCGCACGGGGCCGGGCAGACTCGACCGGTGAATTCCGGAAAATTGTTCGTCTTGTGGAGCCGATCGAGAGCTTCACGCCAGCGTCCCTGGTAGACGAGATCGTTCCACTCGGGAATGAGGTTGTCGACTGGACAGCCGGTCTCCGACTGACAGAACGGTACGCCGCAGTCCATGCAGCGAGCGCCCTGTGTTCTCAGATGCTCGACGGGGACGTCGACGAGGAACTCGTCGAAGTGCTCGATTCTCTGCATGGGCGCCGCGTAGGGGACCGTCTGGCGCTCGAACTCCTTGAAGCCGTCCGTCTTGCCCATGATCGTTTCCGCAAAAGGCTCCGGGTTGTCGTCTCCCGCCGTGATCTCGCTTCGCTGACTGGCGACCCGGTTCAGACGGGGGCGTCCTCGAGGCTCGCACGCTTGCGCTCCTCGAGCACTCGCTTGTAGTCGGTCGGCATGACCTTCACGAACTGCGGCCGGACCTCCTCCCAGCGCGCGAGTACGTCCCCGGCCACAGCCGACCCGGTTCGCTCACGGTGTTTCGCGATGAGCCCCCGAAGCTCCTCGACGTCCTCCTCGACATCGAGCTTCTCGATGCCGACCATCCCGAGATTGCAGCGCGTGATGAAGTCGCCGTCCGCGTCCCAGATGTACGCGATTCCGCCGCTCATGCCCGCGGCGAAGTTGCGGCCGGTCGGCCCGAGGACGACGACCCGGCCGCCCGTCATGTACTCGCAGCCGTGGTCGCCGATACCTTCGATAACCGCTCGCGCCCCGGAGTTGCGGACGCAAAAGCGCTCGGCGGCCCGACCGCGAAAGAACGCTTCTCCGCCCGTCGCTCCGTAGAGCACGACGTTGCCGACGATGATGCTCTCCGATGCCTCGAAGGTCGACGCCGACGGCGGGTAGATTACGAGGTGGCCGCCGGAGAGCCCCTTGCCGACGTAGTCGTTGGCGTCTCCCTCCAGCTCGAGAGAGATACCGCGAGCCAGGAAGGCGCCGAAGCTCTGGCCGGCCGAGCCCCTGAACTTGATCCGGATCGTCTCGTCGGGCAGGCACGGCTCCCCGAAGGCCTTTGCCACCTCGTTCGACAGGATCGTGCCGACGGTGCGGTTCGTATTGACGATCGGCAGCTCGAGCTCGACCTTCTCGCCACTCTTCAGGGCAGGCTCACAGAGCTCGAGGAGCTTCATGTCGAGCGCCCTGTCAAGGCCGTGGTCCTGCGCGATCGTGCAGTGGACCTCCACCTCGTCGTGCGGCTTAGCCGCCGGCGTCAGGATCGGGGTCAGGTCGAGGCCGTCCGACTTCCAGTGCCGGATCGCCTCGTCGACGCCGAGGCAGTCAACACGGCCGATCATGTCGTTGACCGATCGAAAGCCCAGGCGCGCCATGATCTCCCGAACCTGTTGCGCGACCATGAAGAGATAGTTGACGACGTGGTCGGGCTTGCCACGAAACTTCTTCCGCAGCTCTGGATCCTGCGTCGCGATGCCCACCGGGCAGGTGTTGAGGTGACACTTGCGCATCATGATGCAGCCGGTCGTGATCAACGGAGCCGTCGAAAAACCGAACTCCTCGGCCCCGAGGAGCGCGGCGATGACCACGTCCCGTCCGGTCTTCAGCTGCCCGTCGGTCTGCAACACGACACGCGACCGAAGATCGTTCATCACCAGCGTCTGGTGCGTCTCCGCGATGCCAAGCTCCCACGGAAGCCCGGCGTGCTTGATACTCGTCAGCGGTGAGGCGCCGGTGCCTCCGTCGTGACCGGAGATCAGGATGTGGTCCGAGTGTGCCTTCGCGACCCCCGCAGCCACTGTTCCCACTCCGACCTCGGAGACCAGCTTGACGCTGATGCGCGAGGTCCGGCTCGCGTTCTTCAGATCGTGGATCAGCTGGGCGAGGTCCTCGATCGAGTAGATGTCATGGTGTGGAGGGGGAGAGATGAGGCCGACGCCGGGTGTCGAATAGCGCGTCTTCGCGATGATCTCGTCGACCTTGTGGCCCGGCAGCTCGCCGCCCTCCCCGGGCTTGGCACCCTGCGAGATCTTGATCTGCAGCTCGTCGGAATTCGTCAGGTACCAGATCGTCACGCCGAACCGGCCGGACGCGACCTGCTTGATAGCCGAGCGCTTCGTGTCGCCGTTCGGAAGCGGCTTGAAGCGCTCCGGATCCTCGCCGCCCTCGCCGGTGTTCGACTTGCCGCCCAGGCGGTTCATCGCGATCGCGAGCGTCTCGTGCGCCTCCGCGGAGATCGAGCCGAAGCTCATGGCGCCGGTGCAAAAGCGCTTGACGATTTCCTCGGCAGGTTCGATCTCGTCGACAGCCACCGCGCTGCCTGCTGCACCGTCCTTCAGCTTCAGGAGGCCTCGTAGCGTGCACCGGTTGCGCGCGTTCTCGTCGGCCAGCCTCGCGAATCGATCGAAGGCGTCGTCGCTGTTGGTTCGCGCCGCGACCTGCAGCTCGGCAATCGCCTGCGGGCTCCACATGTGACGCTCGCCCTCGGCGCGCCAGTGAAACTCGCCCGGGTTCGGAAGGACCGGAAGTTGCACACTCTCACGCTGCGGAAAGCCGATCGCGTGACGCCGCAGGGCCTCCTTGGCGAGAACACCGAAGTCGCATCCCTGGATGCGGCTCGCCGTACCGGCGAAGCAGCGGTCGACGACCTCGTCCCGGAGCCCCACGGCCTCGAAGATCTGCGCGCCCTTGTAGCTCTGAAGCGTGGAGATGCCCATCTTGGCCATCACCTTGAGCATGCCCTTGGCGACACCCTTGCGATA
>CAYMLL010000336.1:0-7515 GCA_964390645.1 uncultured Planctomycetia bacterium
GCGCTTCCTTGCCGGCCTCCCCTGGCTCGACCCCGGCGCTGGTTTCCGTGCCTCGATGACCTGCCTCGATGACCTGCCTCGTGGATCCGCTCCCACGGCCTCGGGTTTCGTCTCCTGTCGAGGCGTTTGAAACGTTCTGCACGGTCGCGATCTCCCCCGAGTCGCTGGCGTGGGTTGGCCGGGGTGAGGCGGGAAGGGTCTTCCGGGGTGAGCCCGGCCCACGGGAATGAGCTGCACGAAGCGCGGCTCCGTCCTGACTCCTGCGAGCGCTCGGGGCGGGGCAAAACGTCACATCCGCTCGCCGTGAAGTTCATGCGGATCTGATCTCCGACCTCACCTCGTTCCCGTACTCGGGGTGGAGCGATTTCAGGGGACCGGGTGACGCTGGTCTCGAAGATGACGCGGATTTCCGGGCGGGATTTGAACTCGACGGAATTCGATCTTACGATCGTACGCGCTTCCACGCGGCAAGGATGTCGGAAGATCGACGGACGCTCCGAGAACGGTGAGAGAGTCCGGCAGATGAGTCGCACGATTCGAGGACAGCGACGACCGCGATCATGAGCTGGAACACGCTCGTTCACCTCTTCTGTATGAGCATCGCGCTCTCGACAGGCCCCCGTCCAGCTCGCGCCGCGGAGAGCCCCAACGTGATCCTCATCGTTTGCGATGACCTGAACGACTACGTCGAGGGACTCGGCGGTCATCCGCAATCGCGAACGCCCGGCATCGCTCGACTGAGCCGAAGCGGCGTGTCATTCACGCAGGCTCATTGCAACATTCCGATTTGCGGGCCATCGCGAGCCAGCCTCTTCACGGGGATTTACCCCCACGACTCCGGCTGCTACGGGTTTCGACGCTGGGATGAATACGAGGTCCTGAGGAACTCGCGGACGCTGATGCATCACTTCCGCGCCAACGGCTACCACACCCTGGGGACGGGAAAGCTGATGCACCATTTGAGTCGCCGAGAGTGGGTCGAGTACGGGAACGTCGCCGATTATGGCCCGTTCGCGTTTGATGGCTCCCGGCGCGTCGCTCACCCCGGTGTACCGTCGCCGTTTCGCGATATCGGTACGGTCGACGGGTCGTTCGGTCCCTTGGTCAGGCTCGAGAATCGAGTGTTCGCGGACGGGAGATCCTACAGCTGGCGCACCGGGGGTTGGCGGAAGATCCGTGATCTTCGGGTGGACTCCCAGGAAGACCGAGAGGCGACCGCCGACGAGCTCAATGGAAGGTGGGCGGTGGAGAGATTGCGCGATCTGGCGAACCGTCCGTCGGGCAAGCCGTTCTTCATGGGCGTCGGCTTCATTCGCCCCCACACACCGTTGATCGTTCCGGAGCGTTTCTTCAGACGATTCCCGCTCGACTCCATCGAGCTTCCGGTGATCAAGCCCGGCGATGTCGAGGACACCCACGCAGGCTCGGTTCGTGGCAAACCCGGCAGCAAGGAGCCGAACGCGAATCGTACGGCGGACATGGGATCCCGGCTGTTCTCGAAGCTGATCGCCTCGTACGATTCGCAGGACGAGGCACTCAGGCGCTTCATCCAGGCCTATCTGGCCAGCGTTGCTGCGGTCGACGAGCTGATCGGCGACATTCTGGACGCGGTGGACAGGTTCGGCCTCGAGGGCAACACCATCGTCATCGTCACCAGCGATCACGGCTGGGGAATGGGCGAGAAGGACTACCTGTACAAGAACTCGCTGTGGGAGGAAAGCACACGGGTCCCGTTGATCATCCGCGCTCCGGGTGTCACGAAGGCGGGACGAGTTTGCGATCAGCCGGTTTCGTTGATCGACCTGTATCCGACACTGATCGATCTCTGCGGATTGAGTGGTGAGACGAAGATGAACGAAAAGGGGCATTCACTCGGCGGGCACAGTCTGAAACCACTTCTGATCGCTCCGCAAAGCGAGGAGTGGTCCGGACCCGACGCAGTTCTGACCTCGCTCTACAAGTGGTCGAAGGAGTATGATCCCGCGCGGCAAAGTTATTCGCTGCGGACAAGGAGATGGCGCTACATCCGCTACGCCAACGGCAAGGAAGAGCTGTACCGGAACACGGTTGATCCCTACGAGTGGAATAACCTCGCCGACGATCCGGGGCAGGCTTCTCGGCTGAAGTCGTTCCGTGAGAAGCTCGAGGCGAGACTCCCGGAGCCGGGGACAGTGCCGCCTCAATCATCTCCTGGACCGGAGGCCACGACCGAGGCAGCACGCGAAGCTGCAGCCTGGAAGGCGAAGTATTTCGCCAAGCATCCGGATGCCGACACCGACGGAGACGGCAGACTGTCCTGGTACGAGTTGAGGACTCACAGAGCCGATGCCGCAGACAAGAGGTGACGCGTACGATTCAACGGGCTGCCCAGGCGCCGTTCGAGTACGCCTGTTTCTCGCCTGTGCGCTCTTCGTGACGTTCGCTCGTCCCTTCGCTCCACGTGCGGACGAGGTCGACTTCCAACGCGATGTCGAACCGATCCTTGCAAGTCGTTGCTGGGGCTGTCACGGCGTGGACAGGCAGGAGTCAGGGCTTCGACTCGACCGCCGGTCGACCCTGTTGCGAGGCGGCGACCATGGGCTCCCGGCCGTCGTGCCCGGAAAGCCGGAGAAGAGCTATCTGATCGAGGTCGTGAAGCACCTCGACCCGGACCTGAAGATGCCGGCAAGGAAGGATCGGCTTCCGGACGAGGAGATCGACCTGTTGGTTCGCTGGATTCGCGAAGGCGCGGTCTGGCCGGGACAGATGAAGGCGGTCGCCGAGGAGGCATCGGATCACTGGTCGTTCCAGCCCATCGTGCGTCCAGCCGTTCCGGTCGTTGGCGGCGATCACCGTGGCTCGGTGACTCCGGTCGACGCCTTTCTGCTCGATAGACTCGTCAGGGACGAGCTCTCGTTCTCGGCGCCGGCCGATCCGCGATCACTGATCCGGCGAGCGTCGATCGTGCTGACCGGACTCGTGCCCACGCCCGAGGAGAAAGCTGAGTTCCTGACAGCCTGCGAAGCGGATCCCGACGCTGCGTACGCGACGCTCGTCGATGGGCTGCTCGACTCTCCGCCCTTCGGTGAACGCTGGGCACAGCACTGGCTGGACGTGATTCGCTGGGCGGAGAGCAACGGTTCCGAGAGCAACATGTATCGCAAGAACGCCTGGATCTATCGCGACTACGTGATCCGGGCGTTCAACGACGACAAGCCGTACGATCAGTTCCTCTTCGAGCAGATAGCGGGTGATACGGTCGGGCAAGGTGATGCGACAGGCTATCTGGTTTCTGGTCCGCACGTGCCGGTGGCGACCGTCGGGCAGGAGCCCGCGGCGCGTCGTCAGGCGCGATCCGATCGTATGGACGAGATCCTGCAGACCATCGGCGCGTCCGCGCTCGGAATGACGGTCGGTTGCGCGCGATGTCACAATCACAAGTTCGATCCCATCTCGATACGCGACTACTACTCCATGGCCGCGGTCTTTCAGGACATCGAGTTCGGCAGCCGCTTTCCCGAGCTTGCCGGGGACCATCCTCGGCATCTGCGCGGGAAAGAGCTCCATGGAGAAATCTCCCGTCTGCACGCAACTCTCCGCCGGATGGGACCGTGGGAAGAAGACTGGACCGGATACCGCGAGCTGCATTTTCTTCCGGTCAAGACGCGGTCGGTGCGCATCACCTTCATGTGGAGCTACGCCCGCGTCGACGAACTGGAGATCTTCGGTCCGGAGGATCGGGACAGGAACTTCGCTTCGGCTTCGGAGGGCACCGGGACTCACAGCCCGAAGGAAATGCGAGTGGCGCGCTCGGAGCTGCACAAGATCAACGATGGGCGCTACGGCACCGAGGCCTGGGCGGGGCGAGCGCCGAAGGGCAGCAAGGGGAAGCCCTGGGTGCGGTTCACGTTCCGCGAGCCACGCGAGGTTGATCGCATCCGGCTGAGCACCAATCGTGAGGACTTCTTCGAGACCGACTATCTCGAGGGGATCAACCGATTCAACTTTGGCCCCTACAAGGTCGAGGTGCAGCGCAACGACGGAAGCTGGGTGCAAGTCGCGGCGACGACGAAATTACAGCGATTGAACGGGGAGCATCCGTCTCGCGCGGCGACCTTGCGGCGGCTTCAGGAGCTGATCGAGCAAGTGAATGAGCAAGGCCCGAAGCCGAGCTTTGTCGCTCGGTTCATCAAGCCGGCGAGAACCCATGTCTTCAACCGTGGCAGTCCAGAGGATCCTCGGGATGAAGTCTTCGCCGCAGGCCCGAGGGCACTCCACGGAGAGCTCGAGCTCGAACCCGGTGCTTCAGGCAAGCAGCGCCGCCGCGCGTTTGCAGAGTGGCTGACGAGTCGAGCGCGTCGGCTGACTGCCCGGGTTGCCGCGAATCGCTTGTGGCATCACGTGTTCGGCAGCGGAATCGTCGCCACGACGAGCGACTTCGGAGCCGCGGGAGCACCGCCGGTACATCCGGAGCTGCTCGACTGGCTGGCTGCCGAATTGATGCATCCAGCCGTGAGGGCCGGGGGCGCGAGACCTGCGAGCTGGTCGAGGAAGCATCTGATCCGACTGATGGTCATGTCGCACGCGTTCCGCCAATCGAGCCGGCCTCGCACGGAAGGTCTTGCGGTCGATTCGGACGCCGCACTCCTCTGGCGGTTCCCACCGAAGCGAGTGGAGGCAGAGGTGATCCGGGACTCGATTCTGCGGGCGTCCGGCTCCCTCGACCGCACCATCGGCGGGCGAAGCTATCGAATTCACGACGTCAAGAAGCGATATGCTCAATGGCAGGTGACTGACAATCACGGTCCACGGACCTGGCGACGGATGATCTATCAGGAGAGGATGCGTCGCGTGGATGATCGCATGTTCACGGCTTTCGATTTTCCTGATTGCGGCCAGGTCCGGGCCAATAGACCTGTTTCGACGACACCTCTCCAGGCGCTCAATCTGCTGAACAGCGATTTCGTCATCGAGCAGTCCCATCGACTGGCGGAACGAGCGCGGCGGGATTCGAGTGGAGATGTCCGGGAATCGGTGGACCGTTGCTTCGAGCTGCTGCTTGGTCGCGAGCCCGGCGATCAGGAGCGCAAGGCATGCCTCGCGCTGGCAAACGAGACGGACCTGTCGCTCGTGTGTCGAGCTCTGATCAATTCGAACGAATTCGCGTTTCTTCCATAGATGTCCGAGAACGACCCCGAGCGACTTTCCTCACACGGTCGACGACTTCTCGATCGTCGCAGCTTTCTCCACACCGCGGGTCTGTCCACGGCCGGCCTCGCACTGGCCGGCATGCTCGATGCGGAGGGCTTGCTCGCGCAGGAGCCGAGGACCGTTGGCGGCAAGGCTCCGATTCGCCCGGGCATCGCGCCCAGCGAACCCTACGCGGCGCGCATGCCTCACTTCGAGGCGGCTGCGAAGCGGGTACTGGTGATCTACTGTCCGGGCGCCGTGAGCCACATCGATACGTTCGACTACAAGCCGGCACTCGTCGAGCTTCACGGCAAGAAGCCGCCCGGACTGCCCGCGGTCACCTTCGAAGGGCCCACCGGCAACATCGCCAGGTCATTCTGGGACTTCAAGCCACGCGGCGAGACAGGGAAGATGGTTTCCGATCTGCTTCCTCACCTCGCCAAGCACGTGGACGACTGTTGTTTCCTTCACGCGTTGACAACCGATACGAGTGCTCATCCGCAGGGTGAGAACCTCGTGAACACCGGCTTCACGATGGAGGGATTCCCGTCGTTCGGAGCGTGGGTGACGTACGCACTGGGGACCGAGAACGAGGAGCTGCCTTCCTTCGTCGCGATCAACGATCCTCGCGGTCTCGCGCGCAGCGGCAAGAACAACTTCGGCAACGGCTTTCTGCCGGCGGCGTTTCAGGGTACGGACTTCAACGCGAAGAGCCCTCCGAACAACTTGCAGCGGCCCGGGTCGCTGTCGGCAAGAGCCGATCGAGCCACGGTGGAGCTGCTGAGGAGGTTGAACGACGGCCATCTCGAGAAGTATCCTGGAGACGCGGACCTGGCGGGGCGCATCGCCAGTTACGAGCTGGCGGGCAGGATGCAAACCTCGGTTCCGGAGGTCATGGATCTGTCAGGAGAGAAGGCGTCGACGCTCGAGGCGTACGGCGTCGAAGGCGGTAGCCAGTTGCGCGGCCAGTACGCCAGGAACTGCATCCTCGCCCGGCGCTTGATCGAGAAGGGGGTGCGTGTCGTTCAGCTGTTCAACGGTAGTGACCCCTCCGGCGGCAACGGCATCACGAACTGGGACTCGCATTCGAACATCGCGAGGACACACGCGATGCAGGCCGAGATCATGGATCGGCCGACAGCGGCCCTCATCGCCGACATCAAGCAACGTGGGCTGCTGGAGGATACGCTCATCGTCTGGGCGACGGAGTTCGGACGCATGCCGTTCCTGCAGGCCAACGGCACCGGTCGCGACCACAACCCCGGCGCCTTCACGTGCTTTCTGGTCGGTGCCGGAGTGAAGAGAGGCTTCAGCTTCGGGGAGAGTGACGAGTTCGGATTCAAGGCAGCCGTCGACAAGACGACCGTTTACGACTTCAACGCGACATTGTTGCATCTGATGGGGCTCGACCACGAATGCTTGACCTTCTACCACAACGGCCTCGAGCGACGGTTGACCAACGTCCACGGGGAGGTCGTGAAGGACGTGCTGGCTCGAGGTCCCGGGAAGTGACGGAGAACATCGGTCAACGTTCGGTTTCGCCGTGGAGCGTCGGGGAATACGGGGTACGTCGCTTGCTCGAGGCAGCTCACGGGTGCTCGAGGCAGCTCACGGGGAGATTCCCGCCGTCGACCACCGGAGGTCCACGGCTCACCTCACGACGCACTGTCGGAAAGGGGGATACCGGCGGTGGCCAACGCTTGATGGGGGATGCGCCCATCTTCGGACGGCCGACGGTGCGTGATCATGCTGGAAGGCGGTACGGCGCGCACCGCACTCGAGCTCTCGCGATGCGCGATGCTACGGATCGTGGAACCACTCGAGGACCCGAACCCATATGAAGATCCCGCTGTTCATTCTCGTCACGCTGCTCGGCATGTGCGTCGTGATCGGAATCGCGTTCGTGACACCCCAGGTGCCCTTCGAGGATGTCCTCCGGGAGGACGGCAGTGTGGAACGAATCATCAAGAGCCACGGATTCGCCCACGGATCTTACCCCAGCATGGATCAGGGTGGCCCCGGCGCTGAACGCCACGAGAAGACGCTCTGGGTCGGGTGGGCCTTCGTTTCCCTCAGCGTCCTCTTCTTCACCGGCTGTCTCCTCTTGGGGGCTGCGCGGCACGGCAAGCTCGGCCCGACCAGGGTGCCTTTTCTGATCGGAACCGCGGTGTTCCTGCTCATCTTCACTGCGCTCATCTTCTCCTATCGGAGCTACATGCTCGAGGACGCCCACAGCCTCTTCCTGTCGTTTCCGAGACCGACCGCGTGGATGTTGCTGGCGGTGTGGCCCTTCCCCCTCTTCTTCATGGCTCTCTACTACGTCTTCTTTGACAGCTGGCACTTCAC
>CAYMLL010000337.1:0-7485 GCA_964390645.1 uncultured Planctomycetia bacterium
TGCGCACGCCGGTGCCGGGATCCCGCGCCGGCAGAAAATCAAACGCACCGAGGGGACTCGAGACGTTGAACGGCGCTGACTGCGGGTCCGGGTCGACGAGCTCGATCCAGCGCGGCGCGTACGGGTGGTTCAGCCAGGTGACCGAGCCGGCGTCGAGGGTGCCGCTCGCGGTGCCGGGGTTCAGGAGCGCGTCGGGGTCGGTTGCCGCCTGGAAGAGCTGCAGCGACTCGGCCGTCGCAGGGTCGGCGACACCGTCGACGACCGGCAGGTCCACGGAGGTGTCGGGGAAGCCGAGGAACGCGAGCCGCTGCTCGAGCCGGAGCTGCTCCAGCGTGCCACCGCCCAGCGAGACGAGCGCGTCGCCGGAAGCGTTGGTCGAGTAGTCCGGATCGATATCGATGGAGGTCGTCGCGGTTCGCCGACTGCCGCCGACGAGGGCCGAGAACGTCGCGCGAATCAGACCCTGGAATCCGTGATCGCTCGAGTTCGAGTCCACGGCGAGGCCGTCCTCGATCGTTGGCGCGATGAAGAAGCGGCCGGAGCTGGCAAACGGCGCCGTGTCGACGACGTCGGAGAAGAAGAGGCGGCCGACGGTCTCGGCGCCGGCCTGGATGAGCTGCGCGGTGCTGAGCACGTCGGGCACGAGCGGCAGTGCCTGCGCCGCGGCGCCGACGAGGAAGAGCTGGTCGAGCGTGAAGTCGGTGCCGCCGCGCAAGATGCTCGCGAGGTCAACCTCGAAGACATCCCCGGTACGCCCGGAGACTCGCAGCAGCACGTCGGCCACGCCCCGAATGTCCCCGAGGATCCAGGCGCCACGCCCGAGCGTGCCGGCGGCGAGGAGGTTGTCGGCGGCGTCGTAGTCGAGATCCCAGACCGGGACCTCGGGAAGGTCGCTGCCGAGCCGCGTCCAGGCGCTGCCGGACGCGATGCCGGTGCGCGGATCGATGTAGGTCAGGAAGACACCCGTCGAGCCGCCGACGACGACGAGGTCGGCGTCGTCACCGGGGACGAACTCGACCGTGAACAGCTCACGCTGCGCGAGCCCACCGGTGATCGACTGCCACGCGCCGCCGGAGTTCGTCGTCTGGAAGATCTGGCCCCCCGCCGGTCCACGGGTCACCGCGAAGGCGACGAGCGGGTTGTCCGGATCGAGAACCACATCGGTGACGCGGTCGCCCGCGCCGGTCCCGGGGAGTGCGGCGGTGACCATCAGGGGCGCCGGAGTGGGGAGGAAGGCAGCCGGACCACCCGCGCGGACCCAGACGCGGTTCGCGGAGCCGACATAGATGACATCCGGGTTGGCGCCACCGACTCGATCGCCGTAGGCGACGGCGTTGCCGTTGACACCGTCCCAGGGCCCGGGACCCGTCGGCACCTGGAAAATGGTCGCCCCCTGGTTGTTCGACTCGTAGAGAAAACTCGCCGGCAGCACGACCGGGCTCGTCCTGCTGGGCTCCCCACCGATCAGGAGTCGGGTCGGACTGTTGGCGTTGAGCGCCAGCGGCGTGACGAACTGGGGACGCAGTGGCGTGCCGCCGCCACTGAGCGTCGGCGTGACGAGCGCGTCCATCGCGTGCCCGCTGATGCGGGTGTTGCTCTCATCGTAGACCTGACGCCGGAACAGGTTGAGCCTGTCGAAGCTCGAGTAGCGGATCGACTGGCTCGAGGCTGCGAGCGTGATCGAGTCGACCACGACGTCGCCGCCGTCGCCCACCGAGAAAAACGGCAGCTCCGGCCGCAGGTCGGCACTCTCCCAGAGGAGCGAGCCCGGTGCCGTCTGCTGAGGAGTGCCGGTGTCCTGGTTGCCGGCGATCAGGATGTTCGAGATCGTGTCGTAGGCGATGTCGTGGATCTCGCTCGTCTGCAGGTCGCCGTTGAGCGAGAGCCAGTCGCCTGTCGCATCCCGTGGGCTGGTGCGGCGGTAGATGCCGCCGTCGTCGCCCTGGATGATGCTGCCCGCGGCGTCGAAGACCATCTCGCGGGAGTCGGCGTGCGGCGCAGAGACGGACGCGGTGCCGTTATGCGTCAGCGAGGTCCACTGGGGCGAGGGAACGGCGCCGGTTCCGGTGACACTCGCGTCTCCCCGGAACAGGCGACCGGTGTAGTCCGTCGCACCGATCGAGTTCGTGTCCGGCGGGAACGCGCCACCGGTGGGCTCCTCCTGCCGGTCGCCACCGACGTAAACGATGAACGGGTCGGTCGGATCCGCGACGATCGAAAAGTGGATTCTCGCCTGGGAGCCCGGCTTTTCCCGCGGGTGGATGCCGGTGACGCCGCTGCTTCCGTCCACTGTCCGCGGCAGGTCCATCGCGACGAAGAGGGTCTCGTCGGGCTCGTCGGTCTGCAGATCAGTGTCGTTGTCGACACCGTCGACGCCTTGAGTCGAACGGAAGATCCCGCCCTGATCGAGCTGGCCGTTGTTCATCACGGCAGCGTAGACCGCGTTGCCGAGCCCGCTGTGATGGACGGCAAGCTCGAGGTTGTTCGTCGTCGCGTTGATCACCGCGGCGGCGGCTCCCGAGACGTTCGTCCAGGTCGCTCCGGTGTCGTCACTGCGGTAGATGCCTGGATTCGAGCCGCTGATGACCCCGGTGTAGAGCCGCGCCGGGTTGCCCGGGTCGGCGCCGAGATCCGTCGCCGCGCCCAGCCGGAGCCCGGGTCCGACGGCACCCGAGATCCGGTTAAAGTCGTACTCGCCCGTTACGCCGTTGAACGTGCCGCGGAAGACGCCGAAATCGTCCAAGGCGAAGCTATCGGCCGTGTTGACCGAGACGACGATGAGATTGCCGCGCGGCGCGACCCCGGAGATGTTCTTGCCCAGCAGGAATCCGTGGCTGTCGATCACTTGCCAGTCAGGTTCCGCGGCCAGCGCGTTCGTCGTCCTCAGGAGCCCGGCTCGCGAGCCACCCTCGAACCCGAGCGAGCTGTAACGCCCGATCCCGGCGACGAGTGTGCTGTTGGTCACATCCGTCGGGTCGAGCTCCATGGAGCCGATGGAGAGCGACGGCTCGTGGTCGGTGAGCGGCGTCCAGCTCGGGCTCGCCGCGGTGGCGTTCGTCGTTCGCCAGATGCCTCCGTTGGTCGCGCCGATCCACAGGGTGTCGGCGTCGGCCGGATGGGCGACAACCGTATGGATGGCGCCGACGACCGGGTTGTTGACCGGTGCGGGGATGTTCTCGACCTGCCCTTCCTGGATGGGGCTCGGCCCCTGGGCGGTCCAGAGGTCGGGGCCGACGAAGAGCTCGAGCGCCTCGTCGACATCGCGCATGAGCCAGGCCCCGCGCCCGAGGGTCCCGGCAGCGAGGACCTCGTCGACGGGGTCGTAGTCGAGGTCGAAGACCGAGACGTCAGGCAAGTCGGTGCCGAACTCGTGCCAGTGCGTGCGGACGCCCGCTGCCGTTGGTTCGGCCGGCGAGTTCACCGCGAGCGCGAAGGCCTGCGAGGCCCCGCTGCCGAGGCTCGCCGCCGTCACGGTGACGGTGTAGACGCCGGGCTGCGCAGCCTCGATGTGGACCTGCTCGGTGTTGTCGACCGAGTTACGCTGACCACTGCCCGCACGGATCGCGCCGTCCGCGGGGTTGTTCGTGTCACTGCGATCGGCGAAGAGGATCCAGGGACCGAAGTGCTCGCCGTTCGGTCCGGTGACGAAGATATCGAGATCGTTGACGAGCGCCTTCTGAGGGTTGTCGATACCGGCCGGAGCGACGGCGCCGACCGGATCGATCCAGGCCAAGGTCGCCACCAGGTCTCCGGGCTCGTCCACCTCGAAGGTATAGGTGACGTCGTTGCCGGTCGTGTAGGTGCCCTGCTTGAGGAACTCGCCGACTCCGTCCACCGCCCCGGCGATGAGGTCCGCACCTGCGAGGGCGTCGAGCAGGCCCCAGCCGAAGACGAAGTCCGGCCCCTCGGTGCCCGCGTCCGCGGCGGTATGAGCCAGGATCGCACGCACCTCGTCCGATCGAGGCAGTCGCGCGTAGTGGTTCTGGAACAGCTCACCGAGCAGCGCCAAAGTCCCGGTCACCGTCGGAGACGCCATCGAAGTGCCCGAGAAGCTGACGTAGTCGGTGTCGGAGGCGATACCGGGGCTCAAAAGCCCGCTGCCGTTGGCCGTGATGTCAGGCTTCAGCCGCCCGTCGTCCGCGGGCCCCCAGCTCGAAAAAACCGTGGACGTCGGTCGCCCCGACAGCAGTGTTCCGAGCAGGTCGTCCTCGAGCGCGCCGACCGTCACCACGTTCTTCGAGATCGCCTGGTCTCCCGGGATCGTGTCGAAGAGGTCTTGCGCGTAGTGCGAGCTGGCGCTGAAGAGGTAGTTGTTGCTCGTGTTGTTCGGGTCGTAGATGCGGTCGCCCGGCTCGACCGCCCGGCGCTCGTTCCCAGCCGCACTGACGACGACGTGACCCGGGTTGTTGACTGCGACCTGGTCGTAGTTCGCCGAAACCGTCTGGTACTTGCCGAAGACCTGGTCCTCGAGCGTGCCGCTGCCAACGGCACCGTTCCAGAACCAGAAGTCGAAGTCTCCGTCGCCGTCCGGATCGGGGCTGGCAGGTGAACCGGGAAGCAAGGCGAGGTTCGCGCCGGTGACAGGTGTCAGACCCGGGCTGAACCCGTAGCTGTGGTTACTCGCGAAGCTCAGCGAAGCATCGGTGACGAGCTCGCCGGTAGCTGGCGTCTCTACGTTGTTGAAGTCGTATGCGCGCAGCGTGGCTGCGGGCGCCATGCCCATCGCGGCGCCGTTGACTCCCCGAGCGATCATCGTGCCAGCGACGTGGGTCGCATGGTCAGAGACCGCCTGGGCGCCGTCGTGATCGGTGATGCGCGGAGTTCCCGGGTTGGCCGGGTCGTCGAACTCCTGATGGGTGACACGGGTGTCCCCGGCGTCCCAGATGCCGAGCACGACGCCCTTACCGGTGAGCGCGTAGGGCGTACCGGTCGCGCGGTTGATCGCGTCGTCAAAGCCGTCCCCAGCGCGGATCTTCTCGACATTCGACGTCAAGGCCGCGTTGCGGTTGGCCCCACCACCTTCGGTGAGATCCGCGTTCGCGGGCGCCAGCCGCAACGGTGTCGCGAAGGCGCCGTCCTGGCCACCGACGACCAGCATGTCCGCGAGCTCGCCCGAGATGAACTCGACCGTGTAGATCGGCCCTCGGGGCAGGTCCCCCGTGATCTCTGTCCACGAGGCTCCGAAGTTCGTCGTCTGATAGACGTGGCTCGGACCTGGGGGCGAGCCCCCACGCGGGGGCCGGGTCACCGCGATCGCGATGCTCGGGTTGTCGGGATCGAGCACGATGTCCGTGACTCGGTCGTTGACGCCAATACCGGGAAGCGCGGCCGTAGGATTGAGCGCCGCCGGCGTCGGGTCGAAGGCCGCCGGCCCCGCGGTCCGCACCCAGACCTGGTTTCCCGAGCCGACGTAGAGGACGTCCGCATGGGCGCCGCCGGGCCGGTCGCCGTATGCGATCGCGGCCGCGTTGCCGCCGTTGACGCCCGCCCAGGTACCCGCGCCGACCGGAACCTGGAAGATGTTCTGTCCCTGATCGTTCGACTCGTAGGCGAAGTTGGAGCCACCGATGACAAGACGCGTCGGCTGGTTGGCGTTGAGCGCGATCGGCGTCACGAACTGCGCCGCCAGAGCAGGGCCACCGCCTCCCACGGTCAAGGCGGGAAAGGTCTGGCTCACCCGGTTGTTGAACTGATCGAAGACCTGGAACCGGAACGAGTTCAATCCGTTGAAGCTCGAGTAGCGGATCGACTGATTCGCCGCAGCGAGCGTCAGTGTGTCGACCGCGACGTCGCCACCATCGCCCGTCGAAAAGAACGGCAGGTCTGGCCGCAGATCCGCCGTCTCCCAGAGGCCGTCTCCCGGTGCGGACTGCTGGGTCGTGCCGGTGTCCTGCTGACCGGTGATGAGGATGCCCGAGACGCTGTCGTAGGCGACGTTGTGACTCTCGCTGACCTGCAGGTTGCCGTTGAGCGAGAACCAATCGCCGAGCGAATCGGTGGGGCTCGTTCGCCGGTAGACTCCGCCATCGTCGACCTCGATGAGGACGCCATGGGCGGAATTGGGATGGACAAAGGCCACGCGCTTACCCGGCGTGCGGGGCCGAGCCGGAGGACGGCGGGGGCGAGAACGACGCGGTGCCGCTGTGGGTCAAGGAGGTCCACTGAGGCGACGGCACCGCACCGGTGGCCGCGACGCCGGCATCGCCCCGGAACAGGCGACCCGTGAAGTCCAGCGCCCCGAGGGAGTTCGGGAACGTGCCGTCGGTCGCCGTGTCCTGTCGATCACCGCCGACGTACACGAGGAAGGGGTTCGTCGGATCCGCTACCATCGAGAAGTGGATGCGGCCCTGCCCCCCCGGCTTGGCGCGGGGGTGAACCCCGGAGATCAGGCGGTAGGTCCCGCCTCCTCCGTAGGCCCCGTTGCCGACGCTGCCGTTGAGCGAAAAATGGTCGCCGTCGACGATCGTGGTCGTGAAGTCACCATTGGCGGCGGTGTTGCCGGTGACTCCCGAAATGCGCACCTGGTTGGGCTGCCCGAAGCCGTGCCCCGGAGCCGTGATCACGATCGGGGTCGCGTTCGTGGCACCGGTGACAGCCCGCGGCCCCTCGAGCGTGCGAGGCAGGTCCATGGCGACGAAGAGGGTCTCGTCGGCCTCGTCGGTCAGGGCGTCGGCGTCGTTGTTGACCCCGTCAACCCCCTGGCTGGAGCGGAACACCCCGCCCTGGAAGAGCTGGCCGTTGTTGAGCACCGCGGCGTACACGGCGTTCGCCGTGGGACCGCTGTGGTGTACCGAAAGCTCGACGTTGTCCGTCGTCGCGTTGATCACGCCAGCGATGGCACCCAGGGTGACGTTGCTCCAGGTCGCGCCACTGTCGTCGCTGCGATAGATCCCCGGGCTCGAGCCGTTGACCACCGCCCCGTACAGCCTCGTCGAGTCGCCCGGATCACCGACGACGTCGGTGACGTCGCCGGCGGGCAAGCCGCTGCTACCGTCGCCCGAGAGCCTCGAGAAGTTGACCCCGCTGTCCGTGCTGCGAAAAATGCCGCCGCTGCCGCCGCCTGCCGGCGTGAATTGGTTCGCGGCGGCGACGATCGTCGCACCCCGCGCCGCCACCCCGGAGATCGTCAGGCCCGCGAGCGATACGGCTCCCGGAGTCGGCCCTGCCGCCTTGCCGATGGATGCCCAGCTCGCGCCTCCGTCGACGGTTCTCAGCAATCCGACCGGCGGCCCCCCGGCTCCGCCAAAGGAGCTGGAGCTGCCGGTGCCCGCGACCAGAGTGTTGTTGGTCGCGTCGGTCGGGTCGAGATCGAGCGCGCCGATCGACAGCGAGCCCAGCGTATCCGTCAGCGGCGTCCAGACCGGATCTGCCGAGGTCGCGTTCGTCGTCTTCCAGACGCCGCCGTTGACCGCGCCGATCCACAGAGTCGCGGGATCGACCGGGTGGGCGACAACCGTCTGCACCGCGCCGACAACCGGATTGTTG
>CAYMLL010000338.1:0-2283 GCA_964390645.1 uncultured Planctomycetia bacterium
GTTTCGCGGAATTCCGGGGGCGCGCCCCCGACGCAGGGGGGGAGGATTTGACGTGACCCTTCTTGTCGCAAGCTCGCGGACCGTCTACGGCTGTGGACCGTCACTCGAGGAGCCCGTTCGCGCGCTCGTGTCGTTCCACGACGGAGAGCTGGGTTATCTTCGTTCGGCTCGTGTCGTTCCGGGTGGCGGCGTCTCTTCTCTCCTCCTGGCGGGCGCGCAGCGCGGTCTCTACGTGACGCCCCTGGACAGGCCGGGCGCGCCACCGGAGGTCTACCCCCTGCCTCGCGGCCGCCGGAGTCGCCGCGGTGTCAACAGTGCCGTGCTCGTTGGCGACCGACTGCTTGCCAGCCACTCGGCGTTCGGGGTCGTGGCGTGGCGGCGCGGGTGCGAGGACCCGCCGCGGCTCGTATTTGACGCCGTCAAGGAGAACGCCTCGTCGGTGCGGGAGGTTCAGCGACTTCCCGATGGTCGTGTCGTCTTCGCGGCAGGCAGTGACCTGCGGACGTTGAGTCCGGAAGCGAGTCCGGCTTCGTCGGACGTGATCGCCAGCGCTCCTCGCGAGATCACGGCGCTCGAGGCTCGACCCGGTGGGGTCGTCGTGGGTACGCGCGACGGTCGCTTGCTCGCGTGGGATGACGGGGACCACGACCTGCGCGAGATCGCCCGCTGGGGACCGCATCCGGTCTCCGCAGTGCGCGCGGCGAGCTTTCAGGGAAAGCCGTACTACGTCGTCGCCGCGAAGCTCAGCGGGGTCCATGCGAGCGACTACGACGGACTCGAGGAGACCTTCTACTGCGCCCAGGAGCGGATTCGCTGGGTCGCCGCCACGTGCGACGCGATCTTCGGCGTCGAGGAGTCGGGTCGGCGTGTGCTCGTGTGGAGCTGGACACGTCGCGACCGGCCGGCCGGGTACTGGACCTTTCGCGAGCCGGTCGAGGCGCTCTCGGTTTCCATCTCCTGAATCCGAAGCCGTCTCAGTCGCCGTCGTCGATGTCGGCCTCTTCGCGGAGCAGGGCTTCCATGATGTAGCCCTCGGCCGTCTTGTCCGGTCCTCCGCTGCCGCTCAGAGCGCGGTACTCGGCGCGGATCCGCCGTCGGTAGTAGGACGCGAAGATCTCCTCCGCCGTGGGCTCGCTGTCCATCGGGGGCGTGTAGGTGGCCTCGCGGCCGAGGATCTTGTGGACCTGGTCGCGTGAGATTACCTGAAGGCCGTGATCGCTCATGTGGGATTGCAGCAGCTGCAGCTCCTCGTGCGGCAGGCCGAAGAGGAACTCCCGGAATGCCTGGGTCTGACCGGGAGTGACCTGCTCGCGAGTGAAGAAGCTGAGAAAGCGAGGCTCGCACTCCTCTCGAATCAGGGAGAGCACCTCGTTGCTGCCAAAAAGCGTGCCGTAGATCGTGTTGCTGCGGCTGCGCGCCTTCCACGCGGACAGGAGCACGGTGTGGAAATCGTCAGCCTTCTCGTCGTCTCGATCGTTCCAGATGTTGAGCAGCTTGCATGCCGCCGCCTTCCGCAAGACCGCGCTGTTGCGGTGGTTCGCGACCACGTAGGCCAGCAGCTCCTCGGTGAGCTTGCGAAAGATCCCGTTTTCTTCGAGATCCCGGAGCTCGTGCAGGAGCGGCTCGAGGGTGCTGATGGCTCCCGTCTGATCGCCGCGGTCGTCGGCGTTACGGTCGAGCTTGCGATTGGAACGGTTCGCTTCGGCCCGAGCGTCGTCGAGGCACGGCTCGAGGCAGTAGCGCAGGCTCTTGAAGAAGTTGACGCGGGCGAGCACGACGGCGCGACCGAGGGTGGCGCCGGTGGGAATGGTGAAATCGTGAGGCAGCCAGTCGTCTCGACAGAGCGTCTCGATCAAGGAGTCATGGCTTCTCGTGCGTCTGCCGAGGCTCTCGGAAGACGGTGTGATGGGGGTTGCCTCGAGCGCGTGAACGAGGGGCGGCAAGGTGCTGGCCGCGCGCTCGAACACCTTGTCGATCTCCCGGCGCACACCGTTGGAGACTCCGTCGAGCTGGGTGATGATCCTGCGAACGGTTTGGCTCGAGTCCGGCGGCAACGCAGCGAGAAGCGGTTTGAGCTCAGATTCGAGCGCGGCGAGAGAAACGCTCTTCATGAAGACGGCTCGTGGGTCGGAGTCCTGGCCCCATTTGCGAAGTCGATTCTCGCGTGTCGTAGAGAGACCGTCAACAGGTAGTTGAGAAAGTGCTTCGTCGTCCCGCTGGCGTGGTCTCGTTCGAGATCGAGATACCGGAACGGGGGCCGTGGGTCGCAGCGCCGAGTCTCCC
>CAYMLL010000338.1:2293-7451 GCA_964390645.1 uncultured Planctomycetia bacterium
GTGGTGGGGGCGTACCTCCCTCTCCCGCCCGGGGGGCCGGGGGGCGCCGGGCCGTGGCTCCGCGCTAGCGCGCGCGGACGAGTCGGGGACTCGCGATCCGAATCCGCTCTCCCCACGGGCCATCAGCTCGAGTTTCGCCATCGAGCTGCTCGCCGAAGGGTCTTGCCGGGAGTTTCTCGTCACCCTTTCGAGGCAGGCAGGTACGCAGAAACTCGTAAGCACTCCCCGGGAGGTCGACCGAGGCAGACCGGGCCCGTGGGTGATGGCGAAGCTCGAGATCGGGGGGAGAACGAGCACTCGCCGCGGTGTGTTATCGGTGCGAAGCTAGGTCTGGATCGACTCTTCGGCCCAATCGGCCGTCGCCTCCAGGATCGACTCGGAGAGCGTCGGGTGCGGATGGACGGTCTCGTGAATATCGTGAACCGTGAGCTCTGCCTTCTTGCCGAGCGTCACCTCGCCGATCAGTTCGGTCGCATCGGAACCGATGATGTGGGCCCCGAGAATCTCCCCGGACGAGGCCTCGGCGATGATCTTGACGAAGCCCTCGGTGTCGCCGACCGCGACAGCCTTGCCGTTTGCCGTGAACGGAAAGCGCCCGACCTTGACGTCGCGACCGATCCGGCGCGCCTCGTCTTCGGTGAGGCCGACGCTGGCGACTTGCGGGGAGCAGTAGATGCAGGACGGGATGGTCGTGCGATCGAAGGGCTCGGGGTCGTCGCCACAGAGGTGGGAGACTGCGTGCAACCCCTCGGCTGACGCCACGTGGGCGAGTGCGGGTGGACCGTTGACATCACCGATGGCGTAGACGCCGGACACACGGGTCTCGAGGTGCTCGTCGATCGCGATCACGCCTTCTCGCACGTCGACGCCGATGCGATCCAGCCCGAGTCCTTCGGTATTCGCCTTCACCCCGACGGCGACGAGGGCGACGTCCGCATCGAGTTCCACGGTCTGGCCGTCGCGTTCGATGTGCACGCGAACTCCGTCCCCGTCGCGTGCGGCCGAGACCACCTTGCGACCCGCCAAGATCTCGATGCCGCGTTTCTCGAAGGAGCGCGTCAGCGCCCGGCAAATCTCCTCGTCGCCACCCGGGAGGATGTGCGGGAAGTACTCGACGAGGCTGACCTGGCAACCGAACACCGAGTAGAGGTACGCGAACTCGAGCCCGATCGCGCCGGCGCCGACGATGATCATGGAGCCCGGCACCTCGGGGAGTACCATCGCCTCCTTGCTGCTGATGATGCGCTCTTCGTCGAGCTCGACGCCTGGGACCGTCGAGGGGCGTGCACCGGTCGCGATGATCGTGTGGGTCGTCGAGAGCTCGATTGTAGATCCGTCCGGCTTATCGACCGCGATTCGATTCGCAGAAAGGAAGCGACCCGCACCCTTGTGCACGGTGATCCCGTTCTTCTTCATCAGGAATCTGACACCGCCCGTCAGACGATCCGCGGCGCCGCGGCTGCGATCGACGACCTTTTCCCAGTCGACGGTGACCTCCCCGACCTCGAAGCCCCAGTCCGCTGCATGGCGCAGAAAGTCGCGACGTTCCGCTGTCTTGAGCAGCGCCTTCGTCGGGATGCACCCCCAGTTGAGACAGACCCCGCCGAGACGATCCCGCTCGACGATCGCGACCTTCTTGCCGCGCTGCGCGGCACGGATGGCGGCGACATAGCCTCCCGGGCCGGCGCCGATGACGGTGAGGTCGCAGGAGTGAGTTTCCATGAGCGGGCTCCGCGGTCTGTCAAGGAGGCCAAGATGGCGAGGTGAGGGCCCGGGTGCAAGGAAAAGGCGGTGTCAGGGCAGAGGGAAATGAGACGGTTGGAGGTGACTACCCCATTGTCGTCGTGGGTCGGGCGTCGTATATGTGTGGGTTGTTTCGACGCCGGACGGTCCGAGGCCGGAGGACGGAAGAAGTGAAGTATCTCGCGGTCTGGAAGCTCGCCATCCACTGGCAGGTCGTCCTCGCGATGATCGTCGGCGTCGCCATCGGGATCTGGATCCAGACCCACGATGCCGAGCCCGCGATCGTCGGCGTCGAGTTCTCGTCCGACGAGGACGACGGCGCGGTCATCGTGAGTTCGGTGGACACCGGCAACATGAAGGGCGAGCTTGCGGTGGGGGACCGCGTGCTGCTGGCCAACGACGTCGCGATTTCCACCATCGACGAACTCGAGGCGCTGGTTCGTGAGCAGTCTCCCGGCATCACGGTCACTCTCGAGGTCTTGAGCGACGGCGCGAGAAAGATCGCCTACACGAAGACCGCGATGACATCGGGCTCGGTGCGTGCCGGTTGGATCGCGCCCTTCGACTTTATCGCCCACCTCTTCCTCCGCATGCTCCAGATGCTGATCGTGCCTCTGATCGTCACCTCGATGGTCTCGGGCATGGTCTCGATCGGCGATCCGAAGTCTCTCGGACGCATGGGGCTCAAGACGTTTCTGTTCTACGTCACCACGAGCCTGCTCGCGATTCTCGTCGGCTTTGTGCTTGTCAACATGATCGGTCCGGGAGAGGGCGCGGAGCTGAATCTCAGCGCTGACGTCTCCGGGGAGGACTTCGACCGCGACGAGAATCCCTTCGGTATTCTGCTGCGCATGGTGCCGAGCAACGTGTTCGGCGGGATGTCGAGTAACGGCAAGATCCTGCAGGTCATCTTCTTCAGTATACTCTTCGGAGTCTTCATCTCCCGGGTGGGTGGCGAGAGTGGCGCGTTCCTGTCGAAGCTGTTCCAGTCGGCCTTCGACGTGATGATGCGTATGGCCGAGTTCGTCCTCAGTCTCGTGCCGATCGGAGTCGTCGCGTTGATCGCTCGGGTGGTCGGCATGAGCGGACTGGATCCCTTCAAGGACCTCGCGATCCTGATGTTGACCGTGATCCTCGGGCTCGCGTTCCACGCCTGCATCACGCTTCCCTTGATCCTCCTCCTCATCGGACGCGTGAACCCTTTACGCTGGGCGAAGGCCGTGTCCCCGGCCCTGCTGATGGCGTTCTCGACGTCCTCCTCCTCGGCCACGCTTCCGGTCACCATGAGGTCCGTCAAGGAGCGTGGCAGGGCGAGCAATCGCGTCTCGTCCTTCGTGCTGCCCCTCGGAGCCACGATCAACATGGACGGAACGGCGCTTTACGAGTGTGTGGGCGTCCTTTTCCTGGCGCAGTTCTACGCCAGCAACAATCCGGACTTCGACCTGACCTTCGCGATGCAGGTTGTCGTCGTCGTCACGGCGCTTCTCGCTTCCGTGGGCGCTGCTGGTATTCCTGGAGCCGGACTGGTGATGATGACGACGATACTCAGTGCCCTGGGGCTGCCTCTGGAGGGGACGGTCTTTCTCCTGGCGATCGATCGTCCCCTCGACATGCTACGCACCGCGACGAACGTCTGGAGCGACACCACATGCGTCGCGGTGATTGCACGTGGGGAAGGGGAGGAGGGCATCGCCGGGGGAACAGGAGCCGGTCCTCCCGAGCCCGGCGATTCATCGTGGACAGAGAGTGACGACTGAGGTCGGCGGCGGTCCGCCCGGGCTCGCCTGTTGCGGCGGGCGGCGATGGGCCGCATACTTCTCCTCGTCGACCGATAGTCTTGCCTTCAAGCGCACTCGGAGCCCGATCGATGCAGGTCGTTCTCAACAGCGCCACGCCGGGAGCCGTTGGGCTGCCAGAGGCGGACACCGAGACCGGTGTAGAGTTCGATCGGCTATGGGACGTCGTCGTCTGGGACGACCCGATCAACCTGATGTCGTACGTCACGTACGTCTTTCAGAAGATCTTCGGGTACTCGGAGCAGCTTGCCACGAAGCTGATGATCGAGGTGCATACGCAGGGGAGGTCGATCGTCGCCACCGTCGCGCGGGAGAAGGCCGAGTTCTACATCGGTCGCCTCCATCAGTACGGGCTCCAGGCGACGCTCCAGAGGCAGAGTGGCTGATGACCACCGTCAAGCGGGGTAAGAACGGCGACCTGTCGATCCGTCTCCCTCACGCCGAGGGGTTCATCCTCGGCACCTTGCCGCGTCGTTTGCGGGACCTGCTGGAGAACGAGGCTTTCCATCGTCGGGTCGTCGACCGGCTCTTTCCGCGCACCTACGAGAACGAGGCGGAGGAGACGGAGTACCGAAAGCTGGTCGGCGACGATCTTCGCCGGCGCAAGCTCTCTTCGATGGAGCTCTTCGAGAAGACCTTCGAGCGCTTGCAGATCAGGAACTGGGGGGTGGAACTCTTGTTGCGGACGCAGGAGGTCGACCCTTGGCTCGGATTCGTCAACGACATCCGCCTCTTTCTGGGCATCGAGCTGGACATCCAGGACAACGATTGGGGGCAGCACCTGGATCCCGACGACGAGTCCCTCGGTGAGGAGGAAGCTCTGCTCCACTTCCTCACCTGGCTGCAGCAGGAGATCCTTGATGCTCTCGGGTTCTCCAATCCGTCTGACCCGGGTCCCGGGTTCCCGCCGCCGGACGATGCCGACGGGCCGATAGTCTGAGCGGTGGGCCGCGGAACGGGATCACGGGCTCTGCGTCGAAGCTCGTGCAGCGGCGACGTGTCCGATAACCCGGATACTTCTTCGGACCGTTTGCACGTTCCGCAATTCCAGGGGATATTTCTCTGGAAGTTCAGCAACGTGATGGGAAGGTCCCGCGGCGAGAGAGCGACGTTAATCCGGAGTGTGGGGACGAAGGGGTCGAGAAACGGCTCCCGGGGAATCAGGACGGCGGGAACATGCGCGTGATCGACAGCTACCGGAAGATCCTGATAACCGCGTTTGTCGTGGTGTTCTCGGCTCCTGTCGGGGCGTCGCAGAAGGTCTCGCTGGGTGCGATCGAGTTCCGCGTTGCCTCCGGGTGGTCCGAGAAAACGGACGCGGCGTCGTGCGAGTCGACGGGCGGCTTCGTCGCGACCTGGTCTGATCCGGCGAGCAAGGGAGCCAACGCCGTCGTCGACGTTCGAACCCTCGCGGTCCAGACGATCGTGTCGTCGGCAAATATTGCCGCCGTTCGCGCCGGCATCGAGCGCGATCTGCTCGCAGCACGTGAGGTCATCGACTTCGATATCCGGGGGGTCGAGGTGACGAGCGTGGACGGAGCCCCGGCCTACCGTATCCGGAGTGCTCTGCGGACCGTCGATCGGGAGGTCGAGCACACCGCCGAAGCCCCGCAGACGGT
>CAYMLL010000339.1:0-7434 GCA_964390645.1 uncultured Planctomycetia bacterium
TGCGGCGGCGCGGTGTTCTCGTCGAGGAAGAGGCCCCGCAGAAGGTAGACCGGATCGCCGATACTGACGCGACCATCGTCGTCGATGTCGGCCGCGTCGAGGCAGTCGAGTGTCGCCGAACCCTCGAACAGGGAGCGCAGGACGCGAACCGCGTCGTTGATCCCGTATTCGCCGTCGCCGTCGGTGTCGCCACGCTGGAAGAGGCGCAACTCCGCGGCGACGTCGGATGGCTCGCAGTCGCCGCTCTCGAACGCGCCGAGGTCGTGTGCATCGCCGCACGGTCGCACACGCCCGGTCAAGTCGCGAGCCGCGGCACCGGTCGAGGCCGCGGCGTCGATCGCCGGCGAGCCCGGCAGCAAGCGGTAGTCAGGCGTCTCGACGACGAAGTCCGGCACGCTGACCGTTTCGTCTCCGATCCTGACCTCGACGAATCGGCCCACGTCGAACACGCCTTGCTGCACGAATGCGGGACCGTCGAGCGGACCGGGGCCACACGTCGACTCCGGGATGTTGTCGTGGAGGAGCGCCGCGACCGTCTCGATCGAGGCGGGGCCTCGCCTCTCAGTGCACCAGAACGCACCGCCGGCGTTCCCGGCGCGATTCTGCACAACGGTGCAATTGATCAGGGTCGGGAGCGCGAAATTGTCGGCGTTCATCGCGCCACCTGCGTCCTGTGCGAAGTTGCCGGCGAAGACGCAGCTGACGAAGAGAGGGAAATCGTAGTACACGGACACGGCGCCGCCGCGATCGGCCGCGTTGCGGACGAACTCGCAGCCGATGAAAACGTCCTGCAGATGCAGCCGCGCGTTGACTCCGACCTTGACGGCCCCGCCGGTTCCGAAGGTCCTGTTGCCACGGAGCACGCAGTCGGTGAGAGTCATCGTGCAGTTCGAGTTGTGGATGGCGCCGCCAGACTCACGCCCGAGATTGCCCTCGAAAAGGCAACGCTCGAACGTCGGAAACGCCCCGCTTGCGACGTAGACTGCGCCACCGAGGCGCGACGAGTTGTTGCGGAACGTGCAGCCGACGAAGGCCACATCCGTGCTGTCGCCGGTGCAGAACGCGGCGCTCTCCGTATTGCCCTCGAACACGCAGTCGACGACGCGAGCCGGTGTGTCGTTCAGATATAGCCCTCCGCCGGACTCCCGTGGTGCGGAGTTGCCTACGAAGTGGCAACGCCGCAGCGTCACTTCAGGCTGCGGGTCGCGGGTGGTGACGGCACCCAGCACGAATACGCCGGCACCGCTGCGCGCGAAGCTGTCGACGAAGCGGCAGTCCTCGACCGTCACGACTGAGCCGCCCCCGATTTGAAGGCCGCCGCCCCGCCGGCCGCGGTCGTTCGTGAATGACAGGCCGCGGAACAGCGCGGTCGCGTCGTCGAGTCGGAATAGCGTCAGCTCGTCGCCAGGGTTCGCGGGCTCGGCCGCGCGAATCTCGGTCGCCTCCGCTCCGTCGGTCGACCGCAGCGTCAGGTCGGCCGACTGGTCGATCCAGATCGACTCGGAGACGAGGTGCGTCCCAGCGCTCAGGACGATCTCGTCGCCAGGTTGCGCGGCTTCGACAGCCGCCGCGACATCGGTGAACTCGCCGCCGCCGGTCGGGTCGACGGTGATCTCGCGCGCGTCGAGCGAGCCATCGGTCGCGAGCACTGCTGCGATGAACAACGTGTTGAAGCGCATGTGTAGACTGTCCCGTGCGGTGGTTTGCCTCGCTGTCCATCGAGCCCGACACGAGGGGCTCGGTCAAGGGAATCCGCCGACCTCACCGCTTGACACCCCGTTGAAGAGTCGGGCAGGGGGCGGACCCGTGTGTCGCATAGTTCAACCAGACTACTCCGGACTAACAACCAGGGCGGCGATGCGTGGTCGAGTCATCAAGAATGCGACTGAGCACCCCGTGACATCGCGGCCGCGGTCGGCCCGTGGGCGAAAAGCGGCCGCCAACCGAGTGACATCGCGGCCGTGGTCGGGCAGGATCGGTGCGTGTCCGTGGCAGCGCTACGCGAGGCAGGCCAGCGGGCAGACGAGCAGAGACAAGGAGATGGCGATGAGCAGGTACGAGTGGCTCTACGTAGGTTTGAAGCTGCTAGGCGTGTACTTTGGCGTGAGCGGTTTGGTTGCCCTGTGGACCGTGTTGCTCACCATGACCGCGATGGGTGGATCCATGGCGAAGGCCGGGATGGACGCAAGCGCCTTCCAGGTCGCTGGCCTTCTGGCCCCGGCGATGCAACTGGCAGCCGCGGTCCTTCTGGTCTGGCGGACGCACACGTGTCTGCGTTGGTGCGGTGAGCAGGAGCACAGACGGTCGGAGTAGGCTCAAGTCATGGAAGAACGGTGCCGCCCCGTGACATCGGGGGCGCGGTCGGGCAGGATCGAAGTCGTGTAGTAGGACGCGCACGACGGCGAGCGTGGCGGCGCGAGACTCCTCCACGGTTCCCCATGGAGTCGTTGGCTCAGGAGCTCTACCGGTCGGGACGGTACTGGCTGATCGGGGGTCGAAGACCGACGCCGTCGTCCCTAGGGTCTGGAGGATATCCGGCACTATAGGAAGAGCTGCGAGCGGGGACGACGGGGGAATTCGCGGGAACGGGCGACGTCAACGATATGGCGTGGTACGCGGGAAACAGTGGATACAAGACCCACACGGTCGGGGAGAAGCGGCCAAACCAGTTCGGCCTGCACGACATGCACGGGAACGTCGGCGAATGACAGGCATACTCCCACTCCGCGTCAGTCGGCAGCCGAAGACCCGTGCGGGCCTCGAATTCTCGAGCGTCGTGCCAGGAGATGGACTCGACGGGTAGGCGCTCGCCCTGATGCTTCGACGGGGCCTCTCCCATGACCTCCCTCCACTCCTGCTGCGTCACCTCGCCCCAACCGGAACGGCCCACTCCTGATCGCCAAGTAGAAGACCGAGCATGTACATCGGGGACGCGACCGACGTTGCCCTTGTTACCGAGCGCGCTATCCCAGGTCGACGCAGCCACACTGAACCAGGGAAAACGGAGTCCGCAGCAGGACGGCTTTGTCTTTCCCACCCCATCGCTGACGTCGGGAAAGACAAAGAGGGCGAGGCCCCACAACAGCCACCGGCCTCACGCGCCGGGCCCCATCGATCCGAGGTAGTCGACGGCTTCGAGGAAGGTGTACCCGCTGGTGGCGATCACCAGGTCGATCGGGTTGAAGCCCCGCTGACACCGAAAGCACCACGCCAGGTTGCTCGACGCCGCGAGCGTCGTATGGCAGTCCTCACAACACGGGCACACGAAACGCCGACGACGGCCACGAGGAGCGGCGGCAAGACCGAGTCGCCGAGCGACGTGTTCGATGTCGAGAGCTCGGAGCGCGCGAAGACGATCGGGCGAGATGCGTTTCACGTCTGCGCCGACCGAAGCAACCGCCAGCCGCTCGCCGCCCTCTCCACGAGCGCCTCGCCCTGAAGCTCCCGGAGCGCGACCTGCAAGCGCTGGATCCGAACGCGCAGCTCTTCGCGCAGCGCATCCTGAGTGCGCGGTTCCTCGGCGCGGGCGAGCACCTCGATGACGCGCGACTTGAGCTCGTCGAGGTTCGCGGATCTCGACGCTGTACAGACCACCTCAAGCCGAGGCGGCGATGACCCATCGGCTCGCAGCGTCAGCTGGATCGGCTCGGTGGCCGCAGCGTTGCGCTGCTCTACGACGAGCTCGAGCACGCCCCGCCGTCGCCTGAGGTAGAGATTGCTCTGACCCCACGCGTGGAAATCACCCGAGCCGCGTAGGCTGAGCCCGACCTGCTCCGCGGCGGCGCCGGCCTTGCGCGAGTGATGGACGACGAACACGGCCACGCGATGTTCGCGCTGAAGCTCTCGCAGGTACGCCAACACCCGCGACACCTCTTGCGCGGAGTTTTCGTCGATTCGGTGCAGCCGAACGAACGGATCGAGCACGAGGAGCCGCGGGCGGTAGCGGCCGATCGCGCCTGCGAGGCGCTTCTGGTCGCGCGCCGTGTCGAGCCGCAACGCGTTCTCGAGGATGAGGTGCAGCGGTACGCGCTCGAGGCTCTCGCCGCGGTGCGCCGCAAACCCCTCCAGACGCCCGCGTACCCGCGCCGGATGGTCCTCCGCCGCAAAGACGAGGACCGGTCCGGGCGCGCGGACCTCGTACTTCCCGAGGGCAGGGGTACCGGAGGCGACGCTGAAGGCCAGATCGAGCGCGAGCCACGTCTTGCAAGACTTCGGCGCGCCGCCGAGTATCCCCACCCCCTCCTCTTCCCACAGACTGTCGACAAGCCAGCTCGGACCGCTCGAGGAAGCCTCGACCGCGGCGACCTGGACGACCGAGATCTCCTCGCTCAGCTCAGAGCTTCCATGCATCGCTTGATCGCCTTCTCGGTCACAGCCGCGTCGACGATGACGTTCTTCTTTTCTGCGGCGACCTCGAGCGCGTGATCTGCCACGACGTCGATTTTTCTCAGCGCGCCGCCGGTGGCTTCCGACATCAGCAGCACGGCGTCCTCGGCAAAGACCTCCTTCGTGCAGCCCGCCGCACGCAGACGATGGTGCAGGTACGCAGTGACCTCCCGAGCATCAAGCGGCTCGAGGTAGATGCGCACGGGAAGCCTCGCCGCCAGCGACGACAACACGTTTCGCTGCAAGCGCTCGCGAAGCTCCGGCAAGCCGATCAGCACGATGGAGAGAAACGGCTTGGAATCCCGTTGGAAGTTCAGCAGCACCGGCAGCTGCTCGAGCACGCGGATCGGCAGGAGCTGCGCTTCGTCCAGGGCGATGATGGGATGCACCTTCGAAAGCGCGGTCTCCTCGAGATGGCGACTGATCATGCGAAAGAGCGCTTCCGGCGTCGCCTTCGGCTCCAGACCGAGGACGACGGAGAGCTGACGGTAGAAATCGCGCGAGTTGACATGCGAGTTGTGCAGGTAGGTGACGCGGTAGCGGCTCTGCGGCAGCTTCTCCTCGAGCGCACGCAGGACGAACGTCTTGCCGGTGCCGGGCTCACCGCTGAGGACTGCGGAGGAGCGGCCCTCTACCGCCGCCTTGAGACGCTTGAGCGCGCGATCCGAGCCCTCGTGCTCGAAGAGCTCCTCGACGGGGACGTCCTTGGTAAACGGCTGCTTCGTCAGGCCGAATCGACTGAGGACCCTATTCATCGCGCTTCTCCTTTCTCTTGCCGCTCAGCCTGCGCAGGAGATCCTCGACCGGGTTGAGGCCACTGCGCGGCGACTCGTCGTCTTTCTTCTCCACGGACCTCTGCCGTGGCCGTCGTGCGTTCGCTTCCGGGTCGACCTCTCGGAGCGGCACGCGGGTCGCCGCGTCCTCGATCCAGTAGCGGTCCGGGTGAAGCAAGCTGTAGCGGATCTCGACCGGGCCGCCGCGCAGCTCTGGCGGCACTTCGAAGGCGCGGCCGCGTATCTGGCAGGTGGAGTCTGCGCGCACTTGGCGCCGCAGCTCTCCTGTGAACGCGTCCTCGATCGCGCCGGTGTCACTGACCCAGCGGATCTCTTCGGCATCCTCCTCCCAGACATCCAGCGGCGTCCTGCCGCCGAGCGACGAGTGCGGTCGGGCGTTGTACTCGGCCTCCACCCACGTGGAGAGCCTCAGGTTGAGATCGTCGAGAGTCGTCACCTGCTCGCAGTCGAGTCGATCGAGGACGCGGGCGCGGAGCGTTCGCCACCAGCGCTCGATCTTTCCCTTCGACGGTCCGTCGTAGGGCCGCGCGTAGATCAGTCGGGTCTCGAGCTTGGCGCAGGCAATCCGGACGTCGGAGCCGGTGAAGCTGCCGTGGTTATCCAGGAGAATGGCGCGCGGGATGCCGCGACGCAGCACCGCGCCGAGCAGCACCGTGAGGAACGCCGCCTGGTTTTCGTGGAAGCCGGCGCGCAGGTAGGGAACGAGGCGGCTGCGATCGTCGATGAGTGCGAAGATCTTCACGCGGACCTCGCGGCCGGAGGACGGATCAAAGAGGCTCGGGCCGTGTAGCGCGTCGCCTTGCCAGAGCTCTCCGCAGCGTGAGGCCTGCCAGCGCAGGCGCGCCGGACGTTCGAGCTCCATGCGCGCGCCGCTGAGACCTTCGCGCCTGAGGACCCTGCGGATCGTCGAGATGCTCACCTCGCCGCGGCGCAGGATTCCGGCGAGCTCGAGCTCTTCGTGGATGAGCTTCGCGGAGCGACCGGGGTCCTCACGCTTCATGGTGATGACGAGCTCTTCGACCTCCGCCTTGAGCGCACGGACCTTGCCGCGGTCGCGCCGCGGCGCGGGTACCAGTCCGTCGAATCCGTCGCGGCGGTACTTGTAGAGCCACTCCTCGAGCGTCTTCTTCGCGATGCGCCGATCGTGGCCGTCGGGCCCCTTCCAGACTTTGAGAGCGCGCTCCGTGAGGGCACGACCGAGCTCGCCGCGTCGGAGCGTGTGGTGCAAGACGTCGCCGAGGACGGCGTAGCGGAACAACGCCTCGGCTTTTCTGCGTTCGTCATTCACAGGACAGCCTCCTTTCGTCGGTGGAACTTTGAACGCGGTGACGATAGCGGCTGTCCGGAGGGCTGAAGATGGACCTCCTGTGTGGATGCGGCGGACCTCGATCAGAGCGGTCGTTTCGCCACGAGTTCTTCGGGAGGATCGTGACCGAGCGGCCACGAGAAGCCGCCCGAGTGAGCCGTCGAGCAAAGGAGGTGGCGCGCAGCGTCGAGCGGGTCGTCGACCGAGGCTTCGAGCAGGATTCGCTTCAGCCGACGACAGCCCTCCTCGCGTGTCGTCGCCTCGCCGCGAACGCCGAGCCGTCGCGCGAGCCAGTACCACAGAGTCGCCAGGAGGGCTCGACGCCATCGGCACAGGCTGCGCCAGCTCTCCGAATCGGTCACGATGCCGAAACGACGACGGATTTCGCCCTCGCTGACGCCCTGGATGAGGTGAAGCTCGAGCGCTTCGAAAATGACGCCGGCGGCGTACCAGCGGCGAGGGTGAAGCTCGTCGGAAAGCACGCTGATCGTGTGGCCGCAGCCCCGACAGAGGTAGCGCCGCACGTGAGTGACGGCCTCGCCGGCGACCTCGACGACGCCGAGCACCTGCCTGCAGTACGTGCCGTGTCCGACGATGCCGAGACGCTCACCGGGAGAAAACGCGAGTTCGCCGCAAAGCGGACAGCTCGTCGGGCGCAAGGCATCGACCGACGGAAGCCGCGCCCTCTCGAAGAGCCACTCGACGTGCTCGACGAGTGACCTTACGATCATCATCGTTACGATCATCAGCGGTGGAGCGAGATCACCACAATCGGCGCTTCACCGCTTTCTTGATGGCCGGGAGAATCAGGACCCTGCTGACGAGCTGCGCATCGTAGCCGAGGGGGCGGAAGGGCGCACGATCAGCCGGGAGGCGACGGCGTGGCGGGAAAGGGCTTCCCCGGGTGGGGAAGGCTGCGATGTGGGCTGGGCGCCGGAGTCAATCTGC
>CAYMLL010000340.1:0-7413 GCA_964390645.1 uncultured Planctomycetia bacterium
CGATTGCGAGAGTTGAAGGGTGCTCCCGTCGACGGAGAATGTCGCCTCGCGTCGATTCCGGTGAGGAGTCCGCCCTGTCCGAGAGCCGGCACGCTCCCTGAAGTGAGCGGCGACGCGAACCCCGCTGTCGACGGTGGGGAGAATCGCGATCGAAGGTCGTGAAGTCATGAACGCGGTGGAGCCGGGCACGGAGGTCTTTCGGGCACCGCACCGCGATTCGGCAGCGGCGTTTCGCACGGTCGTTAGGTGGCCTGCCGGTGATATCGAGGAAGAGCTCTTTCGAGACTCTCTCCGCATGGAATCCGTCCACCGGCTCTCACGGCGCTGTTCTCCGGGCAGGACCGGTCGATGATCGAGCTTCGGTGGCAGCCTGCCCGATGATCGCATCCGAGAATACGAGCTCAGGGGCTTTCGTGGTACGGGCTCGGTGAAGGAGACCACCCGTCGCGAAGAAGGCCCACTCCACGTCCCTTCACCGCCCTCTACCGGATCGAGGAGTGAACGATCCACTCGCGTTCGGTCACACCCCCTTCACGGCCTCGACGGAGCTGGACGTCCCGACTTCACGGCGTCTTCGTGGGTCTTGCCGACCGGAGCCACGTCGGACGCGTCGTGTACGAGGTCGATCCGCAGAGCGACTGGATCGAGGGCCTTCTCCATGACGCCGTTGATGGCACAGGGACCGATGGGCTCGGGGCTCCGCGAGCGATTTCGGGTCGCATTCGTGCCGTTTCTCGAGTCTTGCGGGGCCGTTACAATCGCGGCATGTCGAGACGCAGGTCCACCCGCAGGAAGAGACGCGCCGTCGGCTCCGCTCCTGAGACCTCCCCGCCACAGCCTGCGCCACGGCGTGGCTCCCCGGCGCGGCGCATACGGTGGATGGCAGGCCTGCTGCTCGCCTTCGCAGTCGGCGCGGGTCTTCTGGTCCTGACGAGAGGGGACTCCGAGCCCGAGCCCCGTCCCGCGCAGGCGGGCAGTCTCCCGGTGATCGTCGAGCCCTCCCGGGCTCCACTCGACGACCCGGGCACGTTCATCGTCCCGTCGTCTCTTTCCGCGTCGCGGGCCGAGGGCGCCCGGGAGGCGCTGGACTTTCACATCAGGGCTCTCGAGGCGCGTCGCCAGGGCGACGTTCCCGGATTCATGCACTTGGCGGCCGAGTCGCTGCGGAGATACGGAGAAGCCGGCTGGATTTTTCGCGAGCTCGGCTCCCTGCAGCACGAGTTCATGGCGCGACGTGTCAGCGCTGGCGATCTGGGAGGAGCGTACAAGGGACTGCGGGCCTGGTTGTCACGCTTTCCGGACTCCGTCGACCACCGAGAGCTTCTCGGGCTGGTTTGTTTCAAGAGTCATCGCATGGCAGAGGCGGCAGAGCATCTCGAGATCGTCGCCGAGAAGGAACCGCGCTCCCTCGTCATGCAACGTCGACTCGCGCAGATCTACTCGACCCTCGGGTTGCGCGAACGGGGGCTTGGCGCCGTCGAGAAGATGCTCGCTCTCCTCGGCTTTCCCTCGACGCGTATCTGGGAGCGGCCCGACGCGGAGGAGACGTTGCGAATGGCGCTCATGGTCCGCCACCGATTCCTGGACTACGAGAGTCTCGCAGCCGTTGCCGCCGTTCTGCTTGACCGGGATCCTGACGACACCGACGCTCTGATGGCCTTCGGTGTGTCGAAGCGTCACCTGGGTGAGTACGCGGTTGCGGTGACCGCGCTCGAGAGTTACCTGGAGAAGGCAGCGCCGGACGCGACCAACCGGGGGCAGGTGCGCCTCGAACTCGGGATCGCGCACCTCAAGCTCCGTCAGACACGTGCGGCTCTCGAGCAGTTCGCGATCCTTCTCGTGCTCGATCCCTACGACAACAAGGCTTACTTTCAACTCGGCCAGTGTCTCGTGCGCCTCGGTCGAACGGAGGTCGCCCCTGGGATGTACGCTCTTGCGAATCGTCTCGCGCCTGCCGATCGCGAGTTTCGACGCGAGACCGAATACCGGAAGGTCGGGAAGCCGGCGCTCGCAACGCGCCATCGTGCGATGGGCTACGCGCTCCGTGGAGAGTACGCGCGAGGAGAGCGGATTCTGCGCTCCGTGGAGCGTCCGGGACCGGGAGACATGGTCTATCTCGTCGAGTATCTGATCGATCTCGTGAAGGTGCAGCAGGCGCGAGCGGTCATCGAGCGGCTCCAAGCAGTCGTCGGCCGGACGAGCAGCGATGTCCAGGGGTGGACGGCGGAGGCGCTCATACTCGAGGGAAGGGTAGCCGAGGGGATCCGAATCCTCGAGAGTCTGTGTCGACGCGACGAGCTCACCGCGATCTGGGGACCCCGGCTGGGCGTTCATCAGCTGGACGGAGCGGGCCGTCCTGACGCAGCGGTTCGCACATTCGAGCGGGTCCTGTCTTTCGGACCCGTGCCCTCCGTGCAGATGTTGCTGGGGCGCGCGCTTTTCGAGGCCGGCGGGGCCGATCGAGCACTCCGCGCGATTCGTGTCGTTCCGAAACGAGACGTCAACTGGGATCAGGGCGATGGCGATCTTCTGAACGCGCGCTGTCTGGTGAAGCTGGGGCGTGACCTTGATGACTCGCGTGCAGCTCTCTTCGAGCGGGAGTCGCCGCGAGGGCTGGCTCTTCGCCTGGGGCGAGTAGAGTGGCTCGAAGCCGCGCGGCGGGCCGGACGTGACGTCAGCGTCGAGGACATCGCGCGAGAACGGTCCGAGGTGGGCCGGCTCTCGTCTCTCGAGGCGCGCTTCCTCGAGCTGCGGACACGGGCTGCTCTGACGACGGGGGCGGAGTCTGCCGCGTTGCTCGTCGAGGCCGCACGCCGGCGCCTGGAAATCGGTCACCGCGATGCAGCGGTCGGCTGGGCTCGAAGAGCGCTCGCGAGCGACGACAGGAACGAAGCGGCCTGGCGGCTTCTTCTGGAGACTCTCGACCGACCCGAGGAGCTCTTCTTGCGCGCCGAGGCGACCCGCAGGCTGCGGAATCTCGGCGCTCCGGGGGTTCGCTCCATGAACACGGCGCAGATTGTCGGGCAGCTCGCTGGAGAGTGAAGACCTACTGCGGTCCGCGCTCCGGCGTATGCGGGGTTCCTTCTCCCTCCACGAGGAGGATGACCTGGTCGACGTTCGGCGGTGGGTATTCCTCCTCCTTCCCCGTCGTCCACCTGACACGAATCTCGTCGGCACGTGTCGCCGCACCCAGACCGAAGCGCGCCAGGAGCTCGGATTGCGAGGCGTAGCTGGAGCCGCTGCGGACCCGCCAGCGCTGTGTTCGACCGTTCGCTGTCACCGAGACGATCGCGCCGATTCCGTCGCGGTTGGACGTCGTTCCCCGGAGCCGGACGGCAAGCCAGTGCGTGTGTGGCGTGCCTGCGTTTTCCAGGAGCGTGGCTGCCGTGTCGATTTCCGCGACAACGACATCCGGATCGCCGTCGCCGTCGAGGTCGCCGAACGCGGCGCCGCGTGAGGACTTCTTCACCGCGAGCCCGGCGCCCGCCTTCGAGGTGGCGTCGACGAACTTGCCGGTGCCGTCGTTCAAGAACAGCCTGTTCGGCTGGAGGTAGCCGGGGGACGACGGCATGTCATCCGCCTGCGGGACGACATGCCCCTGAGCCACGAAGACGTCAAGATCGGCGTCGAGGTCGGGGTCGAAAAAAAAGACTCCCCACCCGAGGAACTTGAAGGAGGGCTGAGCGAGCCCGATGGGTGAGGTGACCTCGGTGAAGAACGCCCCGTCATTACGGTAGAACGTGTTCGTGTCGTCCTCGTAGTTGGTGACCATGAGGTCCTCGGGAGCGCCCGGGCGCAGGAACGGGGCGTCTGCTCCCATGCCGGCCTGAGCGACCGCGTTGTCGTTGTACGCGACCCCGGTGAGCTCGCCGACTTCCTCGAAGCGCCCGTTTCCGAGATTCCTGAACAGGAGATTGGCACGGGTGTCGTTCGCCACGTAGAGATCGGGCCAGTCGTCGGCGTCATGGTCGATGACCGTGACCCCGAGGCCGTAGGAGGGCTTGACCGCGCGTATTCGAGACGCCTCGCTGACATCCTCGAAGGTGCCGTCACCGCGGTTCCGGTAGAGCGTGCACGGCGCGGGCGGCAGGCCGATCGGTCCGCAGAGGATCTGCTGTCCCTTGTACTGACAGGTCGGGTCGGTGCCGCGGCGTTTGACGGCGGTGGGGTCGAACACGAGATAGTTGACGACGAAGATATCGAGAAGGCCGTCGCGGTCATAATCGACGAACGCGCAGCTCGATCCCCACTCCGGGTCACCCACGCCGGCTCGGGCCGTGACGTCGCTGAAGGTCCCGTCCCCGTTGTTCTGCCAGAGACGGTCGGGGCCTCGATTGGCGACGAATATGTCCGGGTCGCCGTCATTGTCGTAGTCAGCCACCGCTACGCCGCAGCCCCAGTCCGACTCGGTCAGTCCGGCATCGTGCGTGACGTCCTCGAACCGAAAACCGCCGACATTGCGCAGGAGTGCATCGGACGGCGGCGTTTTTCCGGTCCCCGCGCCGTAGGGAGGTGGAAGCCTGGACCCGTTGACGAAGTACAGGTCCTGATCACCGTCACTGGCGTAGTCGATGAACGCGACGCCCGATCCGTTGACCTCGAGGACCCAGTCCTTCGTCGCGCTGCCGCAGACGTTCGTGAAACGGACACCGCTCTTTGCCGTGGAGTCCTCGAACCGAACATGGACACGGGTGTCGGACTCCACCATGGAGGCAGGAGACTCCGAACCGGTTCGACCACAGCCGCAGATCGTCAGCGACGAGAGAAGAGCGCAGACGCTCGCCAGGAGGGACGGTGGGCTTACACGCAAGAGAACACCGGTGATCATTCGACGTCGAGGTCCGATCGCGCTCCGTTCACCTTCTCGAGCCGCGCCGGGGATCCGGGCTGGAACAGATACCGTTGTGCGGGTGCGACCCTTCGATGGCAAGTCGTACCGACCAGGAATTATACAGAGGGGCCCGGGTCCCGATCCGAGGATTCCATGCCTCCGTGGCGGCGTCGACGGCGGGCGAGTCCACGAGGAACTGCGGGGTGGGAGGCCCCGGGCCGTGCAGCCGCGCGCCCCGGGCCCCGGACCTGCGCGCGAGCTGGCCTGGCGGCCGCCTCGGCGGGAGGGACGAAAGCGCCGGTTATCGCTTCAAGAAGTCGATTTCGCACCCCGGTAGGGACGGCCTCGACATCCTTACCGGCCTTCCCTGTGCGGCCGTCGGCCACGACCTCTGTTGTGGTCCTGCCACCCCAGAACCGATGACCTTGATGGCCGTCTTCGCGCAACACGAGCGTGCCGCTCCCCGAGGTCACGAGAGTCCGTCGCTGCGTGCGTCGGATGGAGGGCGCGGCGCCTCTCGCGTATGGATGAGCCGGTATTCTGTTCGTCGTCTCCGACTGTTCACGGGTTCCGATGCTCCGGGCCCAGGAGGCCTGGTCATGAACATCCGGACGCCACGCTCGGTCACGACATGCGGCCGATTTCTCGCCCTCACTCTCATGGGCATTCCACTGGCGAGCTGCGATTCGGATCGTGCGCCGGAGGCCGGCCCGTCATTCCGTCAGTCACCGGCGGTGGACCGGAAGAGACTCGAACCCGTGCACTCCCCCGCGAGCGAGGAGAAGAGCGGCGTTGCCGTTTCCGCGCCATCGAGTGCCAAGGAGAGCGGCGAGACTGCCAGCTTGATCCCGGGATTCGCGTTCGCGAGGAAGAACGGCCTGGGCTACTCCGAGTATCTTCATGAGAGCACCGGCATCGTCTTCGTGAAGCTGCCGGGGGGGAAGTTCATGATGGGAGGAACGGAGAAGGAGGAGCGTGAAGTGCTCGTCTCGGTCCCGCCGGAGCACCGGAACGACGTCAGGGAGCTCCTGGCGGTCGAGCGACCGCGTCACGAAGTGATGCTGAGCTCGTTCCTCATCGCCAAGCACGAGGTGACGCAGACCCAGTGGAAGCGGGTGATGGGGACGAGCCCCTCACACTTCAAGGGTGACGCTCTGCCGGTCGAGAGCGTCTCCTGGGACAGCTGCCAGGAGTTCTGCAGGAAGACGGGGTTGTCGCTGCCGACGGAGGCGCAGTGGGAGTTCGCGTGTCGGGCGGGCACGACCACGAGCTTCGGCTTCGGTGATGCAGCGGAGGACCTCGGAGAGTACGCCTGGTTCTACCTGAACTCCGGCCATGCCGAGCTCCCTGTCGGAACGGAGTGGGACGACCGCAAGGTTCTCGGCAAATGGGGCTGTCGTACCCATCCGGTAGGGGCGAGGAGACCGAACGACTTCGGGCTCCACGACATGCACGGGAATGTCTGGGAGTGGTGCGAGGACATGTACGACGGGCGGTACTACTCGAAGGCCGCGTCGGGCAACGGTGACAGCGCTTGCACATCGGGTTCCCGGGCCCGGGTCACCCGGGGCGGTGGCTGGAACTCCGATGCCAGGGTCTGTCGCTCGGCCGGTCGGGACGGGAGCCATCCGGACTACCGCGACCGCTACCTGGGGTTGCGTCCCGTGAAGTCGTTGCCGTGATCAGCGGCGGCGAGCGACTTTGCGGGCCGCTCGCCGCCGGGATCGATCAGTTGCACGAATGCGGCGTCTCGCAACCGAGCGCCTCGTCCGTCGCCAGGCTCGAGGTGTCGCACTCCGGGAACGGAGCGCCCGGAGCCGGCCCGCCGAGGAAGAGGAAGTTGAGGATATATACACCCGCCGAGAGGCTGATTTCGCCCTCGGACCCGGCGTCCGCGGCCGCCATGCAGGCTGGCCCCGCTCCTCCAAGGAAGAGGAAGTTGAACACCGAGACGCCGTCGGTCAGCTCGAGCCGGCCGTTGGCGTCGAAGTCGCCCCGGAGGAAGGGACCGGTGCCGCCACCGCCGCCGCCGGAGACCGACAGGGTGTAGGCGCCCACCACGTCATTGAAGACGCTGCGGACCTGCAACGAGTAGCTGCCGGCCTCGAGATCGACGGACAGCCGGGAGTTCAGCGTGCCCGCGTCGGCATCGTCGTTGAACGCGATCTGGTCGCAGTCCGCGTTGAGGAGCCCGAGCGTCGCGTCGAATGCATCGGACGCAAGATCGATCGTACCCGCGAACGGCTCGGCGAGCTCGAAGGTCCAGATGTCGGTCTTCTGGCCTTCGTCGGCGGTGCAGTCGCCGTCGGAGAGCTCACCGCTCTCGACGCCCCCGGGTCCGATGGCCCCCCCGACGCCCACCTCGCAGGAGCCGCCCCCCCCCCCCGCGCCGACCCGCCCGGCCGCCCGCGTGCCTCGTCGATCCCACGCCCCCGTCGTCGAGCAGGCCTTCGTCGTGCGCTCGCTGGAGATCCTGGCCGAGCTCGACGCCGTCACGCTCGACGAGGACGCCGGCGTGCAGCGCGTCCGCCCGAGCGCAGCAGGCCTGTACGCATTGGGGACTGCGTCGCGCCCCGAGGTAC
>CAYMLL010000341.1:0-7371 GCA_964390645.1 uncultured Planctomycetia bacterium
GGATCGGGCTGTCCACGAACCCGGTAGGTGTAGATCGTCCGGCGGTTGCGCTCGAGTGGTGTGCGTGAGGGCTGGTGTGCCGGCGCGATCGAGAACTGGATCATTCGTGGCTCGAGCGCGATCTCGAGATGGATCTCCGGCCGCACCGGCACACCGCCGATCTCCCGGTTCAGCTCCCCGGAGATGACCAGCAGGCTGTCGCGGATCTCCTCTGCGGTCAACAGCCGGGGGGGGAAGCGTGCGAGGAGGTGGTTGTCCGGGTCGACCCGGTCGAGAGCCTCACGGTCCGGGTGCGATCCGGATCGTCGATAGGCGCGCGACGTCATGATCAGGCGGTGAAGTCGTTTGATCTTCGAGCCCGCGGCGACGAAGTCGGTCGTCAGCCAGTCGAGCAGATCGGGATGGGTCGGCCGGGCTCCCTTGGCGCCGAAGTTGTTGGAGGTGCGGACGATTCCTCGGCCGAAGTGGTGCTGCCAGATCCGATTGACGATCGACCGTGTGGCCAGCGGGTTTGCCGGTGCGGCGATCCAGCGTGCCAGAGCCAGACGCCGGCCGTGAAGGCCTTCGGGGATCGCGAAGGCATCGCCTTCCTTCGCCGTCGGGGTGGCGAGGCCGGCTCCGCTGAGCACGCCGGGTGTGACGCGAGCGCCGCCGACGTCGCGGCTGCCGCCGAGGAACACGAAGCTGGCGGGCCGCCACCGCTGGTTGATGTTCGGCGGTCTGCGCAGCTTGCGGCCGTTCTGCCGACGGTCGGGGCCGTTGTAGACGCTCTGCGCGAGCGGCTGGTAGCGCTCCCTGCGTCGGCTCCAGATCCAGCAGTCCTGCTCGCGGACCTTCAGGGTGCCCTCGTCGACGTGGTCGAGGCCCACGTGGCGGGGGGGTTTCAGGTGCTCGGGGTCCTTGTGGCGTTGCTCCTTCGTCTTGTAGGGGAGGTCGTGTTCGGAATACCAGGTCTTCGCGGCCGCCTCTCGCTTCGTCACGACGCGCTTGCGATCGTTGTCCGCGTACTCGAAGAGCCTCTCGACGAGTGCCCTCTTCTCCCCGAAGCCTCGTCGGTTCTCCGCGGGCAGGAACGCGGCGGGTACCTCTGCCGGCTGCGTCGCCGAGAACACCGCGTAGAGACGGTAATAGTCCCGCGTCGGCAGCGGGTCGAACTTGTGGTCGTGGCAACGCGCGCAGCGCAGCGGAATCGACAGGAAGGACTGGCCGACACTCTGTACAACGTCGTCACGGAAGATCTGACGCGCCTCCTCCTCGGGGATCATCGCGGTGCCCCACGGGCCCATCCGCAAGAAGCCGGTTGCGATGGTCGCTTCAGGATCGCCGGGTCGCAGCTCGTCGCCGGCGATCTGCTCGATGATGAACTCGTCGAAGGGCTTGTCGTTGTTGAATGCCCGGACGACGTAATCACGATAGCGCCACGCGTTCGATCGCTCGTAGTCGTTCGAGAAGCCTGCGGTGTCGGCGTAGCGTACGACGTCGAGCCAGTGCTGTCCCCAGCGCTCGCCGTAGTGTGGGCTTGCGAGGAGTCGATCGATGAGGTCACTCCAGGCCTTCTCGGGATTCCGCTTCCAGACCTCGAGAAACGACGCGCGCTCGGACGGCTCCGGAGGCAGTCCGGTGAGGTCGTAGGTGGCTCGACGCAGGAGCGCGCGCGCGTTCGCTTGCGGCGCCGGGCTCAGGTTCGCGGCGGAGAGCTTTCTGGCCACGAACGCGTCGACGGGATGCGGAGCCGAGTCCGGAACCTCGGGGCTCGTTACCGGGCGGAAGGCCCAGATGGCCTTCTTCGCGTAGCGCCGGTAGGTCCAGTCGTCGGAGAGCCCGCCGCTCGTCGGGACCAGCACGCCGTCCTCGGTCTCGATGGTCGATCTCTCCCGGCGGAGAATGTGTGCGCGGGTCTGCGGGTCGGGCCACGGGGCTCCGGCCGCGATCCAGCGACGGAGGTGCTCGATCTGCCGGGACGTCAGCCGGTCGTTGCGCTTCGGCGGCATCTCCAGCCCGTCCCGGCGCACTGCGCGCATCAGGAGACTCTGCTGCGGCTTGCCGGGGATCAGCACGGGCCTGCCGGACTCGCCCCCGCGGAGGATCGACTCGCGCGAGCGGACGTCGAGCTCGCCTTTCAAGTCGTCCGGCTTCTTGCCGTGGCAGCCGAGGCACTTCCGTTCGAGAAGCGGATGGATCTCGAGGGTGAAGAGCCGCTCGCCGGCTTCGTCGGAGGCCGCCGCTGACCTGACGGCGAGCACGAGGATCAGGCACGCTTGAAGGGTTCTTCGGGTCGTTCCGGAGTGAGCGAGGTTCATCGTTCGAGGCCAGGGGGAGCGATCTACTGCACGTTGGCGGTGAGCGCCGCGGCGATTGTCGAGGTCTTTCCGGAGCGGATCGCCTCGAGGATCTCGACGTGCTCACGATGGACTGCGTCGTAGTCGTTCAGACGTGTGTACGTGATCAGCATCCTCGAGCAGAGCCACTTCCAGATGGGCAGGAATTCGTCGCCGCGGCAGAGTGTCAGCAGGGTCTCGTGAAAGGCCACGTCGTGGCGGGCCACGGCAGCCGCATCTCCGGTATCGCAGGCATCTCGAAGCTCGAGGAGAGACGTCTCGAGTCGACTCCACGCGGTGTCGTCCAGCTGATCGCGTCCACGCTCGATGACGAACTGCTCGATCTGCTGGCGGAGCGAGACGATCAGCTCGCGATTCTCCACCTTCGGAGGGTGGCTGACGGTCACGCCTCGATTCGCCCGGTAGGCGAGGAGGCCTTCCTGAGTGAGCTGCAAGAACGCGTCTCGCACGGGTCCGCGGCTGACGCCCAGACGTTCGGCGAATTGTGTCTCGCGCAGCGCCTGTCCGGGGATCAGCTCGCCGGCGACGACTTGCTCCCGGATGTGGTCCGTGACCTGCTCTCGAATCGTACGGGGGTGGACTCGCAAGGACTCGCTTCCGGAGGTCTCACTGGTGTGAAATGCTGATTGTCAACAATATCCCCCCAACGGCGACGCCGATCAACCATCGATCCGGGCCGACTGTCGATCCGGGTGTTCGCGACACCCGGCCGGCTCTGTAGGGGCCGGGAAACCGCAGGCACCGGCACGAGGGCTGCCGTCCTCCGGTCAGCCGCCCTGCGAAGAGGCGAGACCCGGGGCCTTCGCAGGTTCTCCCGCGCGATCGCGCGGGCAGCTCGCCCTGGTTTGGCTGGCAGGACGGTCCGCCTCGCGGCGTCTACTGTCCGTCCGTTCTCAACGCGGTCTCGTCGTTGACGGACTCCGTAACACTGCCGTCGGGGTGCACCGTGAGGGTCCCCCGTTCGCTCTGGATGACGGTTGGGTCCGCCGGCGGCGGAGGGCCGATCGCGGCCTCCCCCGAACCCAGCGTCCCATCGGCATCGCTCGGGAGCCTCGTGTCCTCGCGGTAGGCCGTGGCCTCGACGCTGCGATCGTCGAGGAGCGTGAGCTCCTCGCGCAGCGACTGGGCGTCGTGCAGCCACTTGCGGTGCTCCACGGAGTAGTCGGTCGGGATGGACGAGCGCAGTACCCGGTCGAGGGCCAGTCGGGCGCGGTCGTACTGGCCGACGAGCCGCAGAGCCCGCGCCAGGGCGAACTGGTTGGCCCCGAAGTCCGGGCAACCGTCGCAGGCCTTCTCGAGGAGATCGACCGCCAGCAGTAGATTGCCGATGCGCGGTCCTTTCCACCCGGGGTCGGCGGCCCTCTCGTAGAGCGAGCCGAGCTCACGCAGCGCTCCGCAGTGGTCGAATCCGCCGTCGATTTCCTTGGCGACGCTCAGGTAGTACTTCATCTCCTTCAGGTGCTCCTTGGTGGGCCCCCGTCGGGCCTCGGAGAGCGCCTTGTAACAGAGCGCCGTGTAGTAGTACGGCTCGACCCGGGCCGAGAGTCTCCGCGTGGCGACGAGACCGAGGCCGACCCCCCTGCGCGCGAACTCCCAGCGCTGGGACGGAAGCGGGTGGTTGAGCCCGAGCCAGGCGCAGGCACGTACGGCACGCCAGAGCGCTTCGTAGTGGTTCTTCGGTGAGATCGAGTCCACCGCGGCGCCGAGTGAGTGCTCCACCCGGTAGTCGGCACGCGGCTCCTTGTACGCCTCATCGATCTCGGCGATGCGGGTCTGCAGCACGACCTCGCCGATCGGCGCGATCGGCACCAGGTGATCCTTGTACGGATGGTGGAGAGCCTGAGTCGAGCAACCCCACAGGCCCAGGACGGCGACCACGGACAGCATCGATACGCAGACCGGGCGACAGGCCCGACCTCTTCGCGGGTTCCGTTTCATCGATCTTCACTCCGGTTCTTCGTCTCGCGGTCTTCCACCCGGGACGCCAGGCCCGGACGACACGCTGCGAGCCCTTCTTCCACCGGGACTCGCTTTCAGAGAGCTTCTTTTCTCGCCTCCGGGGAAGGAGGCGGGCTCATGTTAGTCCGAAGGCTCCGGATTCTCCAGGATTTTCGGCCCTCGTGACCGACCGGGGGATGTGAGCCACCCGGTGTGCCGCGGGCCCCGAATCGGGCGGAAAAACCGGGTCGAGCGCCGATCCGGATCCTACAATGACCCGTTCTGACGGTGGCCGACGAGGCGATCCTGGCCGCCGCCCGAGACGCCGAGAAGAACGCATGCCAGAGATGAGATTCGCTGCCATCGAGGAGGCGATCGACGCCATCGTCCGGGGGGGCTTCGTCATCGTCGTCGACGACGAGGATCGGGAGAACGAGGGGGACCTGATCTGCGCTGCGGAGCACGCCACGCCCGAGATGATCAACTTCATGTTGACGCGGGGCCGAGGCGTTCTCTGTGTGCCGATCCTGTCCGAGCAAGCTTCCGCGCTGCGGCTGGGACCGGCCTCGCCGACGAATTCGGCGCTCCACTCGACGAACTTCACGGTCAGCGTCGACCTGCACACATCGACGACCGGCGTCTGCGCCGCCGAGCGTGCCGCGACCGTGCGCGCGCTGTCGCTTGCCGACGCCTGCCCGGAGGACTTCGCGCGGCCCGGACACGTATATCCGTTGATCGCGCGCGACGGCGGCGTGCTGCGCCGCGCGGGTCACACCGAGGCCGCGGTGGACCTCGCGGCGCTGGCCGGTCTGAGACCGGCCCGCGCGCTGATCGAGATACTCGACGACCACCGCACGATGGCGCGTCGCGATCGGCTCTTCGAGATCGCTCTCGAGCACTCGATTCCGATCGTCACGATCGAGGACCTGATCCGCTATCGTCGACGTCACGAGAAGCTCGTCCGGCGTGTCGTGGAGACGACGCTTCCGACACGGGACTTCGGCGACTGGGTCGTCTACGGTTACGAGGTGGAGTTCGAGCCGCAGGAGCCGGTCGCGTTCGTGAAGGGTGACCTGAACTCGAGCAAGGTGCCGCTCGTGCGCATGCACTCATCGTGCTTCACCGGCGACGTTCTCGAGTCGCTCCGTTGCGACTGTGGCGACCAGCTGCGCCGTGCGCTTCGGAGGATCTCGAATGAAGGTGTCGGTGCGGTCGTCTACCTGCCGCAGGAAGGGCGCGGCATCGGTTTCCTCGCCAAGCTGAAAGCCTACGCTCTCCAGGACCGGGGGCTCGACACGGTCGAGGCGAACGAGGCGCTCGGCTATCGCGCCGACATGCGCGACTACGGTGTCGGCATTCAGATCCTCAAGGACCTCGGCCTCTCGAAGATCCGCCTGCTGACGAACAATCCCAAGAAGCACGACGCGTTCATCTACTACGGCTACGACCTCGAGGTCGTGGGGCAGGAGCCGATCATCGAGCCCTCGAACGAGCACAACGAGCGCTACATGCGCGCCAAGCGCGACAAGCTCGGGCATCGGCTTCCCCTCGAGATCCGGGAACCGGTGGACGACAGGCGTTGTGCCGACGGTCCGACCATCGTCCCGGACGAGGCGGACGTCCTGGATGAAGCGGATCTCCCGGTTGACCCGGCGGAGAACGGCCCTTCCGCTTCCGGGAGAGAGGCCTCGTGAGGGGCTGCTCGTGATGAGCAGCTCTCCGGTCATCCTCGAGCTCGGGTCGCAGTCGCTGAAGTTGCACTACCAGTCCCCGCGAAGCGGCGTCTTTCGCAAGGCGCGGTTTTCGTGGGATCTCGGTCACGAGGTGTACTCGAATGGCAGTATCTCGCAGAAGACGCTGCGCACCGCACTCGAGACGATTCACGACCTGCGCTCGCGTGGCTTCCATCCGCGCAATCTGCTCGCGATCGCGACGGGAGCACTTCGCGATGCGCGCAACCGGAAGGTCTTCATCCGGCAGCTCGAGGACAAGCTCGGTGTCGAGGTGCGCGTGATCTCGGGGCAGGAGGAGGCCTCTCTGCTGGCACATGGTTACTTGCGCAGCTACAAGACGCTGCCGGCGCTGATCACGGATATAGGCGGCGGCAGCCTCGAGATCGTCTACCTCGGCGCCGACAGGACGATTCTCCGTGACAGCCTGCCGCTCGGTGCCATCCGTTTGCACTATCTCGGCCTCGATGAGCTCGAGGATCATGACGGACACTCGCGGTGGAACGAGGATCTCGTCACGGGGTTCATCAGGAGCCATCTCGAGGACGCGTCACTGCTGACCGCCGGCGAGATCTACACGACCGGCGGTACGGGCAAGGCGGTGTGGAAGGTGCTCGGAAAGACAGGATTCGGTGTCGAGGATCTGGAAGGGCTCGTCGACGACATGCGCAGGAACGGCCCGCCGTCGGGGATCAAGCCGGATCGCGCCCGCGTCTTCTTCCCCGGAGTGCTCGTGCTCCTCCAGCTGCTCGTTCACTCCAGGGCGCGTTGCATGACCTACCTGAAGATCCCTGCGGGTCGCATCTTTCTGCAGCGTATGGTACAGAAGACCGCGCCTGGTGCGGACGCGGACCGCAAGCGGTTCATGCTCCGGAACATGCGGATCACGACGATTCGTCCGACGCTCTCGAGCTTCTTTCCCGCGGGGCGCGGTGACGCGGGCGGAACGGACCGGCCGCAGGGGCAGGAGACGCAGGACAGGCAGGAAGAGGAAGAGGAAGAGGAAGGGCAGGACAGGCAGGAATGACCGCAGGATCGTGAGAACGGCTACCGTCTTCGTGCTCGGCCTGTGGATCGGAGGGACCGTCGCGGTGCTCGGCGTCGTCGGCTACTCCTTTCCCGGTATCGACCGGGCGCTGGCGTCGAATGCGGGGCTCGAGAAGGGGATCGGCTTCGATCGCCACGACACGGCTGCCAAGAAGGTCAGCGTGCCGTGGGTTGTCGTCGGCGAGCTGAATCGACACTACTTCGTCGGCTTCAACCGTGCACAGCTGGGGCTCGCCGTCCTCGCGCTGGCTCTTTCCTGGAGGCGCCGTCGGAGCTTCGGGTTCGTGTTGATAGCGCTGGCGGCTCTTGCAGCGGTC
>CAYMLL010000342.1:0-7252 GCA_964390645.1 uncultured Planctomycetia bacterium
GCGGATCCGTGCCGTCGGTGGTGTAGAGGATCGTGCCCGAGGTTCCGGACGGTCGCGAGATCGTCAGCTCGAACCCGGGAGGGATCTCACCACCGGGCCGGCTGAAGAGCGGCGCGCCGACGGACGGAAACAGACCGGCAGACCGGAAGTAGCCGAGAACGTTTCGCGAGCGCGCCGTGAAATAGCTGCTGTTCAGGCGGTTGCGTTCGGGGGACCAGTGCCCGTCTGCGGTGTAGGGGCTCGACGAGCGGTAGTCGCCCCAGCGTGCCGACTCGGCGACGACGGCATCCTCGAGGGTCTCGGCTCGCTCCTCCCAGATCTCGCGGGAGCGCGTGGGAGTCAGCGAGCCATCGACGAAGAGGTGCCTCTGAAGGCGATCGGCGATGAGCAGGCGAAACTCGGTATTGCCGCGCAGGCGCGAGTAGACCCGCGAGGGCTGGTTGCCATTGTCCTCACCGATGATGTTCGTGTTGACGCCTTCGAGAATGCGCTCCGCGTCCCAGCTGAAGAAGCGCCACTCGCTGCCCGGGACACGCCGGCGCGCCGCGTACCAGTTATGGTGATCCCAGTCCTGATTTCCGCCGTAGAAGTTCGCGATCATGTAGTCGATGAGATTGACCGGGTCGAGCATCTCGAGAACCCTCTCGTAGCTCGAAAGCGACGACATGTTGGCGGCTGCGCGGTCCTGGAGCGTGCGCCAGGCGCTTCCGTTTCCGTCGACCGGTTGCGCGGAGTTGAGCGCGTCGTACTCCTCCTTGACGCCGCCCATGTAGGCTGCGGCGAACGGCGCGCTCGGCCGCTCGACCGCGTTGTAGAGCCCCCAGTAGAGCCCGTTGACGTAGAGGTGGACGAAGATGCCGTGAGAGGAGACCTGCCCCATATCGAGGAGGACGTCACGAATCCACTGGTCGCGGTTGTACTGTGCACGGCGGCGCTGATCGCCGTTGGAGTGAATCCACGAGTTGTTGTAGCCCGCTCGCAGCGTGATCGTGTCGAAGCTGCTTGTCGCGGTGCTCTCGGGGAAGAGGCGGTAGCGTAGCTTCGTCGGTCCGTAGATGCCCTTGAAGACGAGTCGGAAGGAGTGCTTCGGCGAGCGGCTCGGGTTGCGGCTCGCTCCACCCTGCATGCGCACTCCGCAGTTGATTTGACGGCCGCTGTGGCTGCCCTCGGGCGGCTCGAATCCCGGTGGGTAGAAGATCTCGGCGGAGCACTCGCGCTCCCATGCCACACCCGTGCCGGTCGGGTTCGAGTAGATGCCGCCGGGACCGAAGATGGAGCTCACATCGGTGACGATCGACATGGAGGGAATCGCCAGCAGTCCCTCGGTGACGCGCTGTGCGTAGCGCGGATTGTTGACGACGTCCGGGTCCATGCCGTAGTCGACCGACGCGCCTCCCCATCGGTTCGGAAAGCCGCTCGGGCTGCTCGGCTGTCGCAGGACATGCCCCATGAAGACGTAGGTGTGCGTCTTGACGCGTGACGGGAGGTAGCCATCGCGGTACGCGATCGCGCGGATGGTCGTGACAGCGCGGCTCGACGTTCCCCGGATGGGGATGGCGCCATCGTGGATCGTGCCGTGGGTCGGCGAGGGCTTCGAGCCGTCGGTCGTGAAGCGGACGCTCGCTCCCGAGGTGAGCGTCGTGAGCTCGAGATCGAAGGGCGCCTCGTAGAATCCGCGCTCGAAGCTGAAGAGGGGGTCGGCGACGATTCCGTCACGCGCCGAAGCTACCGCGTTGGCGGCGCCCGGCGTCGGTGTCGCGAGGTACGTGTGTCGACCGGCGCCGTCGAGCCCGAAGGCGACGTCCGGACGCTGAGCCGGGTACTCCGGCGCGTGAGCGCTCACCTGGATTCGCGGCGCGTCCGGCGAGTAGAGGCCGAGGAACTCGCCGTCGGAGTCGAGCCGGAAGGTCGCGTGGATCTCGCCTCTTGCAGGTCGGCGGCCCTTGCCGGACGTGAAGACGAGGAGGTAGCCGTCCGGCGCGATCGTCCTCGACGGCAACACGAACTTGCCCGGCGAGTCGGGGTCGTCGCTGAGGGAGTAGCCGCCGATCTCGACCGGCTCCGTACCGCGGTTGCGAATTTCGAGCCAGTCGACCGTCTCGCCGTCTTCGTCCACCAGGCCGCTACGATTGGCGGCGACGATCTCGTTGATGACGAGGTCCGCTGCGGGCGCAGCAGGATCGATCGTGTAGATCCATGAGCCGCCGGAGAACGAGTTCGGAGGCTCCGAGCGATCGACGATGCCGTGTTTCGGAGCCCACTCGACGCGGACCTCGCCATCCGCGAGCGGCGGGAGCACGAAGGTGTACGGCCCCGAGTCGGAGCCGGTCACCGAGATCGCGGGGGCGCCGTCGACGCGAAGGTCCACCGCATCGACACCGAGCACGAACTCGCTGAAGGTGACCTGGATCTCCTCGCGGGCGCGAGCGCCTCGACACCGGGAGGCGTGACATCGACACCGTCGGGATCGAAGAGCTCCATGTCGAGCTTCAGGTCGCTGGAGTTGATCTGGTTGTTGAAGACCATCACCGCGACCACGTTCCTTCCGTCGACCAGGTAGGAAGACGGATCCGGCAGCGGGAAGTTGACGAAGACGTTCGACTTGAACGCCCGGTTCGCGGTGTCGTCGTACGCGACCGGGTCGCCGACGTTGCCAGGCATGTTCGGGCGTATCAGCTCGACGCCGTTGATCCAGAGGATGAATCCATCGTCGTAGTTGACGTCGACCTCGAGACTGTCGACACGACCGGCATCTCCGACGTCGAAGGTCTTGCGCAGGAACAGGGAGAGGTAGTTCGAGCGCATCGGCGGCTGAAGAGCGGCGAGATCGGTGCCCAGCGGCGGATCGCCGTACCCGAACGGAGCGTCGGAGGCGGTCCATGTGTCGTCGTCGAAGTCGACCTCGCGCCAGTCCGGGGCGGGGGTCGAGGCCTCGGCGAGACCGGGCAGGTAGAGCCAGGTCGAGCCGGGAGCGATGTAGGTGACAGGGTCGGCGTGGAGGCTCGTGGGTAGCGCGATGAGGGCCGGGCCGAAGAACAGGATGATGCGAGGGAGCAGGGCTGGCAGGCGCGTTGACACGAGGGACTCCCGTCGTTGGCATGGTTGGCGTTGCGGACCGGTTGCCGGGCGGACCATTGGACCAGTCTAACACCCCGATGGCGGTGGCGCTAGCAGGTTCGGGGGGCGGGTTCGGGTGCAGTGACCGAGGCGGGATCGGGGTGACGCAGAAGACGGAGTCAGAGACGTTCCGGGGGACGAATTCCGGGGTGGGTGAAGGACGGTGGGGACGACGGGAGGCGAAGGCGAAGAACACGGACGGGCGCTCGGTCCCCGCAGGGGACGCCGTGATCTGTCCAGGCTTGGCACGTTCGCCCTTGTCGGTTACGCTCACGGCCCCTTCAGCGTTCCGTTCACGAGCCGCTCTCGGGGAGTTTGTTGGGAGAGAACAGGTGCTCAAGAAGATCGTCATCGGTCTGGTGTGCTTCATCGTTCTCCTGGTGATCATCGGGTTCTTTCTGCCGTCCGAGATCGCCGTCGACCGGAGCGTCGAGATCGCGGCGCCGGCCGCCGAGATCCACCCGCACATCGACGACCTCCGGAGATGGAAGAGCTGGTCTCCCTTCGAGAAGGCGGATGACACGATCGAGTCGACCTATTCGGGGGCCGTCAGCGGCGTCGGCGCCGCGACCTCCTGGACGAGCGAGAATTCGGGCGACGGCACGATGAAGATCACCCGGAGCGATCCCGGCGCGGGTGTCTGGTACGACATCAGCTTCGACGGCGGCAAGACCTGGTCACAGGGGAGCTTCGAGTACGAGAAGACGGAGACGGGCACCCGGCTGACTTGGAAGTGGGGGCATGATTTCGGAGCCAACATCTTCTATCGTTACCTCGTGGTGTCGATGAGAAGCATGATGGAGGACACCTGGGACGAGGGGCTCGTCGGGATCAAGAAGCTCGTCGAGACGGACGGGGGATAGCAGCCCGGAAAGGTCGACCCGGAGTGAACCGGCCGCTTGATGACGGCGTCAATCCTTCTCGGGGCTGAATCGCAGCCCCTCTCCGTTCTCGACCCGCAGGCGGAAGTGGAAATCCCCCTCAAGGTGGACGACGCGACCCAGCACGCCCGTCCAGCCCTCTGCCAGTCGCGTCTTGAGCAGCGCGGTGCCCTCGGGCGCTCCGTCACCGCCCTTGCCGCTCGTGAACACGGTCTCGCCTCCGATCAGGAGACGCAGCCGGCTGGCGTAGTCGACCCGCAGCTGGACGTCCTGCTCCCGCGGGGAGTGGATCCAGGTGAAGACGTACGCCGACAGCTTGCCACGCGAAAAGACCCGCTTGAGATCGAAGCGACCGTCGGCTCGCGCGTCCACGCCGCGCCACTGGAGGATCTTCCCGCGAACGTCCGTGGTGATTTTCAGCGGGTCCGGGGCGTTCTCGGGCGCGTCGACCTTGCTCAGGACGCGGCTGAAGGGACCGACGGTCCAGATCCGTGACGCGGTGCCGCGAAGCCCCTCCTGCGCCTCGCGGTCCCCGAGGAAGGCCACCAGGTCCACGAAGTCCGCCAGGCTCAGGCGGTTCGCCAGGCCCTCCGGCATCAGGCTGGTCTCGGCGGCCGTGATCCGTTCGATATCGCCGCGGCGGATCGTCGTGTCCTTGCCGAGTGCATCACGGATGACGACCCTCTCGGGTGTGTCGAGCATCTTGAGACCGCTGAAGACCTGCGCCGTCCTCGTCGTGATCACCCAGGTCTCGTAGCTCTCCTTGATGCGTAGCGAGGGCTTCAGGATGGACTCGGCGACGTCGTAGACGGAGTGTGTGTCCCAGATCCGTGACAGATCCGGGCCGACGTGGGCGCCGACACCCTCGATGCGATGGCAGACGGAGCACTGCGATCTGCGCGAGTCGAGGTAGACCTCGCGTCCGCGGAGCGGATCGCCCTTCTCGCGCACACGCTTCTCGAGCCGTCGGATCGACTCGGGATCGAGTGACGACATCAGCGCACTCTCGAGCAGCTTCTCGAGCAGCGTGGCGATCTCGCCGCCGTCGCTCTTCTCCTTGTGACGCTCGAGCGCGCTGACGAGCCAGGGCAGATGGTCGTGGTCGATATCACCGTTGATCCAGAGCTCGCCCAGGCGCTTCGCCTCGGCGCGACGCGTCCCGAGAGCGTGGATTGCCGCGCGCACCTCCGAGGGGTCCGTCGACCGCAGGAGACCGTGCGCATGGGGCGCCGCCTTCGCGAAGTCGAGCGATACGAGCAAGGACAGCACGTCACTCCGGAGCTCGGGCTCGTTTCCGTCCTCGAGTGCTGCGACGAGCGAGTCGAGCGTCTCCTCGACGCCGAGCGCGGTCCTCCTGCCGAACGGCAGGTCTCGCTGACGGAGCTTGTCGAGCGCGCGCACCACGGCTCGGCGTTCGTCCAGGGACCACCTCGGGTCGGTGAGACGCTGCGCGAGCGCCTTCGCTGCGCCGACGAGATGCTGCTCACCGATGACGTCGACAACCGAGCGGCGCAGTCCGGCGTCGTCCTCATCGAGCAGTTCCAGGGCGATCGGCAGCGTCGTTCCCGGGGCGTTCGCTCCGATCCTGGCGATGCTCTCGAGGGCGGTGAGACGCAGCTTCGGGTCGGCCTGCGGATGGGTCTCGATCCAGCGAGCCAGACCGCGTGTGCTGATCGCGGGCTCGAGGAGGATGTGCCGGTAGGTGCTGAGCAGTCGACGCAGCTGTGTACGGTCGAGCCTGTGAGTCGTCGAGATGACTCGATCGAGCGAGCGTGCGGCCTCGCGAGTCCGCATCGCCTCGAGCGCCGAGACCGCAAGCTCGCGGCGCTCGGGATCCTCGCTGGCGAAGAGTGGATCGAGCAGCGAGACCGCGTCGGCGCCGACGGTCTCGAGCGCACGGATCAGCCCGTCACGACGGTAGCGTTCGTCCGGCCGGGTCCGTGTGTACAGGACGGTCAGCGCCAGTGCCGAACGGCGGCGGAGCTCGCTGTGACGACCGAGCAGGGAAGCGAGCCGGCCGAGCGTGATCGCGGCGGCCCGCCCCCGTGCGGCGTCGTGATTCACGGCGATGTCCAGGACGGTGGAGATGAGCGTCTGGTCGGCGTCGTCCTTCGTCGCGTTGCGTCCGATGCACTCCAGAGCGAAGCGGGCGAGCTCCGGGTCCTCGTCAGCGCACGCTCGCCGGACGGTATCGATGTGGTGTGAAAAGTCGGTGCGGCACAGCGCGCCGAGAGCCTCGACGCGCACGCCCGCGTCGAGCTCGGTGTCACGTGCCATCTCGGCAAGCCGGCCGACCAATCCCTCGTCCGGATCGGCCCTCTCGGACCGTCGTACGAGCTCTCGCGTCGCGCGGCGGCGTCCCGGTACGTCGGAACCGTTGGCCAGCCGGAAGAGCCGGTCGGCCGACGCGGAGCCCATGTCCGCCCACGCCTTCGGCGAGCCCAGGGGTATCGCGGGGGTCTGGCTGGTGCCGCTCCACGAGAGCTTCCAGATCCGTCCGTGCTTCGTGTCGCCCCAGAGCCAGCCGGGGCCGTTGCTCGGCGTGCGCCAGTCGACGATGTAGAGTCCCCCGTCGGGACCGACGAGCGCCTGGCAGGGGCGAAAGAGCTCGTCCTTCGAGCGCAGAAGGTCGAGCTCGGCGGTGACTCGGAAGGTGGCGCCGTCTCGCTCCACACGGTACGCGCGGACCAGCTTGCGGTAGACGTCCGGGTAGATCAGCAGTCCACGGAAGAAGTCGGGGAAGGCGGTCCCGTCGTAGATCGCCAGGCCTGCCGGGGCTCCGCGCCCGGTCTTCAGGATCACCGGCAACTTGCCCGGACGCTCGCCGCTGACGGCGCCGCGTTCGAGGTCCGGCCGGCAGCAGACAGCTCCAGCCGCCAGCCGCCAGCCGTAGTCGCCGCCGTCGAGCACGTGGACGAGCCGACAGCCCTGGAACTTCGAGCCGTCCTCCTGGTCGTTGTCCATGTGAAAGACGTTTCCGTGCTCGTCGAAGACGACGTCGCGGTACGGATTGCGGAACCCACGAGCGACCTCATGAAGCTGCGTTCCGTCCGGACGACAGCGGAGCACGGCACCGGTGCGCAGGATGCCGACGCGCGAGCCGTCGCGACCCTCGCCGCGGTTGTCGTCGTCACCGCTCGAGATGAACAGCCAGCCGTCGGGTGACTGGGAGATACCGGATACCTGGTGCTGGTTGAATGCACAGAGGCCACGGATGAGCTCCTCCTCTCGGGGTTTCTCCAGGAGGCCCGCGG
>CAYMLL010000343.1:0-3871 GCA_964390645.1 uncultured Planctomycetia bacterium
GCGCGCCGGGGGAAGGGCACCGTCAGCCGCTTGCTCTCAATCGAGGGGATCGACTCCGGCGATTCGGTTGGCCGTCGCGCACGGCTCCGAGGACCGCTCGAGCACCGCTACCGAGGAGCCGGGCGAGCTTCTTGACCCGTCGCGGACTTCACTTCGTGCTGCACCGCGGGGGTCGACGAAGGGCCGGCTGTTGACTCCCGGGAGAGTACAGCTAGAATCGACCCGTCGGATCTACACCAGGGTGCCGAGGTGGAGATGGCGAGGGGATCGGACACCGGAAGCACGGGGACTCTCTCACGGCGCGGCTTCCTTCGCATCGGTGCGGGGGCCGCGCTCGCGACCACGTTCGGCTTCGACCTCGAGCTCGCCGCGAAGGACGCGAGCGGCCTGAAGATCTCGCGCACGACCCAGACGCGCAGTGTCTGTCCGTACTGCGCGGTGGGATGCAGCGTCGTGATCCACACGCTCGGCGATCGGTCGCGGAACACGAAGAAGACCGTGGTCCACGTCGAGGGCGATCCCGACAGCCCGATCAATCGCGGCACCTTGTGTCCGAAGGGCATCTCGCTGAAGCAGTTCATCGTCAACGACCGTCGCTTGACGACGCCGCTCCATCGCGAGCCCGGCGCTCGCGAGTGGAAGGAGATCTCGTGGGCGAAGGCCATCGCCCGCATGGCGGAGCTGATCAAGGCGACGCGAGACATCGGCTTCGAGGAGAGCGACTCCGAAGGCCGCGTCGTCAACCGTGTGAAGAACATCGCGCTGATCGGAGGCTGCACCGACACGAACGAGGTCAACTTCCTCCTCGGCAAGATGCGCTTCGGTCTCGGCATCCAGGCTTACGAGAACCAGGCGCGCTTGTGACACGGACCGACGGTGGCCAGTCTGGCCGCCACCTTCGGTCGCGGCGCGATGACCAATGGCTGGACCGACGTCGCGAACTGCGATGTCGTCCTCGTGATGGGCGGCAACCCGGCGGAAAACCACCCTGTCGGGTTTCGCTTCGTCTTCGAGGCCAAGCGGGCGCGCAAGGCGAAGCTCGTCTGCATCGACCCGCGCTTCAATCGCACGGCTGCGGTCTCGGATTGCTACGTGCCGATTCGCGCGGGCTCGGACATCGCGTACCTCGGCGGGCTCGTGCGCTACGCGATCGACAAGGGGCTCTACCACGAGGAGTACGTTCGTCTTCACACCAACGCGCCGTTCATCGTCGCGGAAGGCTTCGATTTCGACCCCGCCCGGGGGCTCTTCAGCGGCTGGGACGAGGACAGCAAGACGTACGACAAGTCGAGCTGGCGCTACGAGCTCGATGAGCACGGCCATGCGCGTGTCGATTCGACGCTTCAGCATCCGCGTTGCGTGTTTCAGCTCCTCAAGAGTCACTTCGATCGGTACACGCCGGACGTTGTCTCGAAGGTCTGTGGTTCGTCCGAGAAGGACTTTCTCGAGTCGGCGGAGATCATCTGTTCGACGGGTCGCGGCGACCGACGTGGCACGATCCTCTACGCGCTCGGGTGGACGCAGCACAGCCATTCCGTGCAGCTGATTCACTGCGCGGCGATGCTGCAGCTGCTGCTCGGCAACATCGGCGTGCCCGGTGGCGGCATCAACGCCCAGCGCGGTCACTCGAACATCCAGGGCGCGACGGATCTCGGCGCGTGGGACAAGCTCCCCGGGTACCTCGACGTTCCGAGGGCCGAGCACACGTCGCTCGAGACCTACGTTCGCGAGACGACTCCGAAGCCGCTGCGGCCAAACTCGATGAACTACTGGTCGGGCACCGCGCGGTTCATGGTGAGCCTGCTCAAGTCGTACTACGGAAAGAACGCGACCGTGGACAACGACTTCGGCTATCACAACCTGCCGAAGATCGGACCCGGTGAGGATCACAGCTGGGGCGTCGTCTTCGACAAGATGTACCGCGGGGCCGAGGATGGCGACGCTGAGAGCGGGGGCGGCGTGAAGGGGCTGATCTCCTTCGGCATGAACCCGGTGGCGAACGGTCCGAACTCGAAGAAGATGCTCGGCGCGCTGGCGAAGCTCGACTGGCTGATCGTCTCCGAGTGCTTCGAGACCGAGACCGCGTCGTTCTGGAAGGCGCGAGACGCCGCCGGCGAGTACTACCCGGAAGCTCCCGACGCCGGGGACATCGGCACCGAGGTCTTTCTTCTGCCGGCCGGCTGCTTCGCGGAGAAGGACGGCGCATTCGTCAACTCCTCGCGCTGGCTGCAGTGGAAGGAGGCGGCGCTCGATCCTCCGGGGAATGCGAAGCGCGATCAGGACATCATCGCCGAGCTCTTTCTCGAACTGCGTCGGCGATATCGTGCCGAGGGAGGCAAGGGCGCGAAGCCGCTGCTCGACGTCGCATGGGACTACGCGAATCCTCGTTCGCCGAGCCTCGTCGAGGTCGCGAAGGAGATCAACGGGCGGGACGTCGCGAGCGGGCGTCAAGTGTCCAGCTTCGCCGAGCTGCGAGATGACGGCTCGACCCTCTGCGGCAACTGGCTCTACTCGGGCTCCTTTACCGAGGAGGGCAACCAGATGTCACGGCGTGGACAGGAGGATCCGTCCGGGCTCGGCTTCTATCACGGCTGGGCGTGGAACTGGCCCCTCAATCGGCGGGTGCTCTACAACCGAGCGTCGGCCGATGCCGACGGCAAGCCGTGGGACCCGCTGCGCGCCGGTATCGAGTGGGACGGCGGTCGCTGGAGAGGCGACGTGCCGGACTACAAGGCGTCCGGGCGGCCCGACGAGTTCGGTGCGTTCATCATGTTGAGCGAGGGTGTCGCGAAGCTCTTCGCGCCCGATTTCGTCGAGGGCCCCTTTCCCGAGCACTACGAGCCCGTCGAGTCGCCGGTCGCGAACCCGATGCACCCGGAGGTCAGCAGCAACCCCGCGGCGAAGATCCTCGCGAGCGACCTCGACTCTCTCGGCTCGCGGGAGGACTATCCCCACGTCGGCATCACGTACCGACTGACCGAGCACTTCCACTTCTGGACGAAGCACGTGAGCTCGAGCTCGGGGCTACAGTCGACGTTCTTCGTCGAGTTGCCGCGCGAGCTGGCGAAGGAGAAAGGGATCGAGAGCGGGAACATGGTGCGAGTCAGCTCCGCCCGCGGACAGGTCGAAGGTCGAGCTCTCGTGACAGCACGTCTTCGTCCGCTCCGGGTCGCCGGCGAAACGGTGTATCAGGTCGGCATGCCGATCCACTGGGGCTTCCTCGGACGCGTCGTCGGGCCGCTCGTGAACAACCTCAGCGCGTCGGTGCTCGATCCGAACTCCGGAACCCCGGAGTACAAGGGCTTCCTCGTCAACGTCGAGAAGGTGGTGTGACCGGATGGGCAAACCGATCACCGTCGCCAAGCTGATCGACACCTCGACCTGCATCGGCTGCAAGGCCTGCGAGGCCGCGTGCCAGGAGTGGAACGACCACGGGTTCGGGCTCAGCGACTTCGACGGAACGTACCAGACGCGTCCCGACCTCTCGCACGACTTCTGGAACGTGATCCAGTTCAACGAGCTCGAGCGCGACGACGGCCTCGTCTGGAACATGGCGAAGTACCAGTGCATGCACTGCGTCGACCCGGGCTGCATGCGATCCTGTCCTGCGCCGGGCGCCATCGTCGTGCTCGAGAACGGTACCGTCGACTTTCAGGACGAGAACTGCATCGGCTGCGGCTACTGCATGGCCGGCTGCCCCTTCGACGTACCGCGTCGGCATCCCGATTCGCAGAAGGTCTACAAGTGTACGCTGTGCTCCGACCGCACCGCCGAGGGGCTGGCTCCGGCGTGCGTCACCGTGTGTCCGACGAGCTGTCTGACCTTCGGGCGGCGTGAGGATCTGCTCGCCACCGCCGAGGCGCGCGCCGAG
>CAYMLL010000343.1:3881-7241 GCA_964390645.1 uncultured Planctomycetia bacterium
GGGGGGTGCGCTCGCGCGGCCCCCCGCCGGGCGGGGGCCCGAGGAGCTGCGGGATGACGGTCACGAGCGCGCCGGGGTCTACAACCCCGCGGGGGTCGGTGGCACGAACGTCCTCTACGTTCTCGCACGAGGCGATCGCCCCGAGGACTACGGCCTGCCGCGAGACCCGAGTGTCCACTGGGCCGTTCGTTTCTGGAAGGGGCCGGTCAAGTGGCTCGGAAGCCTGCTTCTGGCAACGAGCGTCCTGGGCGCGATGGTCCACTACCTGAGATACGGACCGAAGGAGTCGGGCGGTGACGACGACGAGTAGCGAGAGAATCACGCGCTACAGCTTCTACGAGCGCATCGTCCACTGGCTCGCGGCACTGACCTTCGTCTACTCCGCGCTCACGGGACTGGCGCTGTGGTCGCCAAAGCTCTTCTGGCTCGCGTCGGTCTTCGGCGGTGGCGAGGTCGTTCGTGGCTGGCACCCGTGGGTGGGCGTGGTCTTCACGGTCTTTCTTGGCCTGATGTTTCTTGCCTGGGCGCGGCAGATGAGGCTCGATGCCGGCGACCGCGAGTGGCTGCGTGGCGCGCATCGCTACGCACGTAACGACGAGGACGGCTTGTCCGAGGCGGGAAAGTTCAACGCTGGTCAGAAGATGCTCTTCTGGCTGCAAGCGCTCAGCACGCTGGCGCTCTTCGCAACCGGGATCGTTCTGTGGTTTCCGGAGTCGATGAGCGTCGGCCTGCGGCTTGCGTCGGTGGTGGCGCATTCGCTCACCGCGGTCCTGTCGATCGCGCTGATCATCCTCCACGTCTACATGGCCACGGCCGCTGTACCGGGGTCGCTCCGGGCGATGCTGCGAGGTCGGGTTTCGCCGCAGTGGGCGAAGCGCCACCACCCGAAGTGGCATCGCGAGGTCTCGCGGCGGTGAGCGACGCGACGGTCGCGCGTGCGCAAGCGCTGAAGCAGCGATTTCCGGCCTCCGCCGGGGTGCTCGACTTCTGCGCTCTCGTCGCGGTTTTCCGTCAGACGATCGTCGGTGAGGCGATCGAGAGCCGCGACGCGCTTGTGGAGTTCCGATCGGATCTCGTCGCTCTCGTGAACTCGACGGCGCCCGACGTGTTGCGGCGGGAGGCTGAGAACTACGACGATGACGCGTGCCGGCGTACCATCGAGGCCTACTGGCATCGCGAAGATACGGAGTCGCCCTGCAGCGTCTTCGCGCGCATTCTCCTCGGCGCATGGGTCCGATCGTCGGCTTTCGATCCGCACGTCGACGACGAGCCTTCTTCTTCGAACGGCGACCCATCGATGCGCTGCCTCCGCTGTCGCCATGCTCCGGGCGCCGCGGTTCTTCGTCCCCAGGGAGATGGGCAGGCTCTCTCGCTCGTCTGCTCGCTGTGTGAGGTGGAGTGGCCGTCGACGAGAGGTCGCTGTCCTGCATGCGGGGCGAATGACGACGACGCGGTCGTGGTTTTTTGGGGGGGGGCAAATACGCACGTCAAGCTGCAGGCCTGCGAGCGCTGTCGACGTTACCTGCACACGATCGATCTCGCGATGGAACCGAGCGCGTTGCCGCTCGTCGACGAGCTGGTCGCGTTGCCGCTCGACATCTGGGCGGCCGAAGCGAGCTACCGGAAGCTGCAGGTCAACCTCGCCGGGATCTAGCCTGCACTCGCCATCGGAGACCGGATCGCGAGGCACGAACGTCCTCTCCTTCCGACGGATGGCTCTGGCAACGGAACCAGGCATCTTGCCGGGCGGTTCACCACAATCCGCGGAACTTCTCGGACGGAGTGCTGTCAACGCGGGACCGTACGGGAGTCGACGGTCTCGTGGCAGGCCTGGCGTCCGAGCGGCGATCCGTGATACGGCCACCGTGTCGAGAAGTTCGATCGTTTCGTCGGCGCATGTTCTTCGCTCGGCTCTCGAGTCGACCATCGCCCCGGTGCTCGTCCCGTTATTGGACATGCGGGTCACGTCTCCCGTCGGTTCGTCGGCAGCCGAGGTCGACGAACCTCGCTTCTCGCCGATTCCAGCCTTGTCTCCGGAGTCCTGTCTCCGGAGCCGACGCGAGTCTTGTCCGGACTCCGCCCGAAAAACGTGGAGTGGGGAGGACGGTTTGGTGCTCCTCGACGTGGAAGGTGACAGAGATCGGGGAGCGTGTCGGCGCTGTCGGCCGGGTTCAGGTGGATCGACCCGTGCTTCAGCGCTCGCCTCGGTCTCCATGATCAACTTCGAGCAGAAGGCGTCGGTGATGTTCTGCGGGTAGCCGCGGTGCCCGTCCGTCCAGCCGTGTTCTCGAACAGAGGGTAGGCGCTGCGACAGCTGCTTCGGCTCACCACGGTGGAAGGCCCCAGGAGTGACGTGGAATGTACGGGAGACCCGGACAAGGCCGTCCTGCCCACGGGGGACGGCGCGAGTCTCGTCCGCCTGCATCCTGCGGAACTCGAGCCCGGCGATGGTTACGTCGTTGTACGGCCGGACGCACTTCTCGGCCTGGTCCAGTCAGCGGTCGGCCTTCCTCGAGCGAGCCTGTTTCACCCCGCCCCTTCACCGGGGCGATACCGGACTTGCTGACCTCGTCTCCGCTGATTCCGACGGTCAAGCCACGCCCTGGTAGTGCATTACGTGGGACTTGAGACCGGCTGACAGGGCAAGTCGCACCGAAAGACCGCCAAGAACTGAACAAGAGCTGTCCGAGAATCAAACAAACTACCGTCCGAGAATCGATCACTACTCCCGTTGCGGTCCGTTTCTCGCAAACAATAAACCGGATAAAGATAACTGGAAAAACTAATTAAAGTATATAAATCAAGCGAATTAAGACTTAGAATACAATTAATCAAACAGACGGAGTGTTGTTTGCTATGAGGAGCTCGAATCGATCGCAGTTTCTTCATGACCTTGAGAGTTTGCCTCGTTCCTCACAACAGCGGACAGGAGTTAAGTGTCGTCATGAATCGATTTGAGCAGATTGTCGAGCGGCCCGTCCAGGGCCGGAAATCCGGTGGTTTCACCCTCGTGGAGCTCGCCGTCGTGGTCGTCATCATCGGGGTTCTGGCGGCTTTCGCCGTGCCGCGGTTCATGAACTCGGTCGAGCGTTCCAAGGCTGCGGAGGCCTTCAACTACCTCTCCACGGTTCACTCGGCCATGGAGCGGTACCACGCTCGCCAGGGTACCTATGCGGACGATATCACCAAGCTGGACACCAGCTTGACCATCCCGGAATACTTCACTCCCGGACTGGTCACGGCCGCCAACACCCTGGAGAACGACTGGAGCCTGACCCTGACTCGTACGGGTACCGCCGCCGGAAAGGGCGCCTACACGGTGATCTTCACCCAGGATGGTTTCGACGTCCTGAACAGTAC
>CAYMLL010000344.1:0-7233 GCA_964390645.1 uncultured Planctomycetia bacterium
GCTTCGGCGCCGAGGGCACGCTGACCTGCCTCGACCTCGCGAAGGGCGACATCCTCTGGCAGCGGAAGACGCACGAGATGTACCCTCCGCCGGACAGCTTCTTCGGCGCGGCGTGCTCCCCGCTCGTGGACGACGGCAAGGTCTACGTCAACGTCGGCGGCCAGAAGACGTTACCCTCCGCGCAGGGCGGCGCCGCCCGCGGCACCGGCATCCGGGCGGGGGGCCCGCGGGGGGGCCCCCCGGGGGGGCCCCCCCGGGGCCCCCCCCGGCGCCGGGGGGCCCCCCCCGCGGCGGCGGCGGCGGCGCGGGCGACGCGACGACGGGAAAGGTGCTGTGGACCTCGCTGCGCGATGACGCCAGCTACTCGTCCCCCGTCGCGACGACCTTCGACGGCGAGCGCCGGCTCGTCTTCTTCACGCGCACCTACGTGGCCGTGCTCGACCCCGGCGACGGAGCCGTGCTCTTCCGCACCCGCTGGCGACCGCGCATCAACGCGTCCGTGAACGCCGCGACGCCGCTCGTCATCGGCGATCGAATCTTCGTCTCGACGAGCTACAGCACCGGCGGGCTCCTTCTTCGTCGCACCGGCCCGGGCGAGTTCGAGAAGGTCTGGTCCGGCGAGGGAATCCTGTCGAGCCACTACTCGACGTCGCTGCACCACGACGGGCACCTCTTCGGGTTCCACGGCCGCCAGGAGGCGGGCACGCCGCTGCGCTGTGTCGAGCTGGGCTCGGGCAAGGTCCTGTGGACCGAGAAGCGCCCCGGCAAGGAGCGCTTCGGCACCGGCACCCTGATCGTCGCGGGCGGGCGGCTCGTCGTGCTCACCGACGCCGGCGAGCTGGTCCTCGCGGAGGCCAGCACGGAGCGCTTCCGGACGCTCGGCAGCGCGAAGATCCTCGCCGAAGGGGTGCGCCCGCACGGCGCCATCGCCCGGGGGCGCTTCTACGCGCGGGACAAGACGCAGCTCGTCTGTGTGGACCTCGGGGGCTCCTGATCAGGTCGACGCCGCGATGTCCGCGGGCTAGGGACAGATGCTCGCGCGGCAGCTCAGGTCTCCCGACGCCGCCGGGGCGCAGTCGGGAAACGGAGCCGGCGGTCGCGCTCCGCCTCGAAAGAGGAAGTCGAGCAGGAAGATCGCGTCGGTCACCCGCACGACCTCGTCGCCGTCGGTGTCCGCCGCGACCTCGCAGCACGGCTCGCCGACGCCGGCGAAGAGGTGCCCGAGCAGCAAGACCCCGTCCGTCAGGTTGTGGTCGCCGTCGCAGTTCGTGTCGCCGCGCGACCAGGACGGATGACGCGACGCTCCCGCCTCGCGAGCGACGACCTCGACCTCGGCGAGAGCCGGAAAGGGCCGGCCCTCGTAGACGCCGCTGACGCCGGCCACCGGGATCTCCAGGTCGATGCGGTCGAAGGTCGCCTCCGCGTTCAACGCGATGACCGTGCCTTGCGGCTCGATCGGGCGCTGGATCGTCAGCCGTTGACGCTCGCGACCACGCAGGCGCGTCGTGACGACGACCTGGTCGATCACCTGGGTGCGCGGGCCGACGCGACCCTCGCCGCCCCGGGGACCGTAGATCACCAGCTCACGGCCCTCGAGCTCGACGGTCCAGCCCATCGAGATCGTCGGGGAGTCAGCGGCCGAGGCCCACTCGGCATCGACCGCGTCCGTCCTGCGGTCGACGAGGTTCTCCGCGCGCAGGAAGCGCTGCACGTCGCGCTGACCATCCAGCCCCGGCAGGTTCCGCACCGACGAGGCGCGGATGGCGGCGCTCGGAGCCACGTTGGTCCACGTGACCTCGTCGCCGCGGGGAACCTCCTGCATCGAGTGGCCCGCGTGACAGCCGACGCAGCTGCCGCTGTCCTCGCGGCTCGCCTCGGTGCCGAAGTTGAGCCCGCCGACGTGGAAGATCTGGCCGTCGCGCCCCATGGCGATCTCACCCTCGGGCGTCCGCAGAACCTCGAAGAGCGGGACGCCGGCCGGAAGGACCGCCTCGACCCGACCACCGGGCGGAATCCGCTGCTGGTGGACGAGGATCGGCTCATCGGGCGTGTCCCGGCCGGTGCGCTGGAAGTTGGTCCAGAACTGGATGCTCAGGCCCTGGCCCATCGGAGGCGCGGTCGCGGTCGGGTCGTCGACCGGAGCGTTGAGAAAGATGTTCTCGACGCGGAACGTGAAGGTGCCGCCGCTGCGGATCGCCTCGGGGAGATCGCGCGGGATGACGTCGGAGCGTCGGCCCGTGTAGGAGTCCTCGATGACCGGAGGGCTGCGGCGAGGCAGCAGCGGCACCGCGTGCATCTCCGCCGAGCCCTCGGCGCGATGCAGCGGCACGAGCCGGCCGTCGGCGCGATTTTGCACGTAGAGATCGTAGTCGAGCGGGCTCGACCTTCCGGCACCCGGATCCGCAGCAGCCGGGACCCGGGTCGCGGTGACGAGCAGGTTGCGGTCGTCGAGCACCTCGGCGCTGGCGTAGACGAAGCGCACTTCCCGGGCGGGCCCGAAGGTCTGCGGTCCGCCGAGCCCGGTCGGGGCGACGGGACCGGGCCGCACGAGGCGGAGGCCGTCACCGCGCGGCAGCCCGAGGAAGGGCGTCCGCGGGATGAAGAGGGCGATCGCGTCCCCCTCCGGGGTCATCGCCGGACGGTGCGCCTGCGTCGCCGTGCGGTCGAGGCCGACGCCGCTGAGCATCGCCATGGCGGTGCCGTCCGGGTTGATGTCCGCCAGGAACCAGCTGTTGAGCCCCGGGAACTCCCCGTCCGGAACCCCGCGAAGCGCCGGGACCGGATTCGCGGTCGTCGCCGGGGGCGGTAGGCCGCCGTAGCCGGGCGAGCCGGGCGGGACGAGATCGTCGTCGTTCTCGCCGCCGGGACGGGTCGTGCCGTTGTTGAAGATCGTGCTGCGCCACCAGCGCGAGTAGACGATCTTGCCCGAGGTCGGGTCGACCACCGGCGTGTCGGCGCCGAAGCGCTCGGTCGTGATGCGGTGGACGTCGCTGCCGTCCGGGTTGACACGGTAGAGGTTGGTGGCGCGCCGACGACCGTCCGGGGCGACCTGCGGGTAGCGCGTGGAGACGAAGCAGATGCGGCCGTCGGGGAGGTAGCAGGGGTCGACATCGTCGTAGCCCTCGAGGACCTCCGCCGCGCCGCCGAAGCGCGACAGGTCGAGGTCGCGGTCGCTGCGCGTGATCTGTCGCAGCCCCGCGCCGTCGGCGCCGATCTCGAAGATCCTCCAGGCCTCCTCGACCCGGGAGTAGCCGGCTAAGACGATGCGGGTCGCATCGAACGAGACGTCCGGGTCGGTGATGTCGACGGGGACCTCGTCCCCGGCCTCCGGCAGCGTGCCGTCGACCAGCGCGCGCACGCTGCCGTCCTCCTCGCGCAGCATCAGCCGACCGCTCAGCGCCCTCTCGATCGCGGCCGCACGAACGGACGCGTCCGGATCGGAGTCCATGTAACGGGACACGAAGACGACGGGGGGTTCCGCGACCAGCGGGCCGCTGCAGAGAAGAGCGAGCGCCCCGATCCAGGATTGACGGCTTCGACGGGCCATGTCCACTACCTTCCTCACGCGGTGTGACCCACGTGAACGTCGGCGATCGGACCCCGGCGCCTGCAACCCCGCAAACAGGGCCATCCGGGGACGTCGATCGCATTGGCTGTTGTGGTGAAGCCGAGCTCCCACGAGACCCGAGGGCGGACCTGTCCGCCACGCCGCCGGGCGACGCGCGGGAGCGACGCTCCATGAAGGATGTGCTACCTCCTCGTCGGACTGTCTTCAACCCGAAAACACTGCGGGGGAAAGGACTTTCCGCCGGAGATGCTCCGGGAGCGCGCCACGGCGCACGCTTCACGGCGCCCCGAGCCGCCGCCGCGAGCCGTGCCGAGCCGGGGTGATCAGCGGTCCAGGGGCAGCCCGCAGGCCTCGAGCAGCGACTCCTGCACGGCGAGGTCGTGCTCCGGAGGAAAGTCGTGCTGCTTCTCGCCGCGGATCACCCCGGCGAGGTCGGCGGCGTCGTCGACGTAGCGCACGTAGCGCGGGAACTCCAGGTCCTGATAGCCGCTGCGGTGCGGCGGACGGTCCTTCGACAGCGCCAGACGGGCGCCCGGACGGTCGAGCGGCTGGATGTGCATCGTCCCCTCGGTGCCGCAGACGACGAGGTGACGGCGCGCGAATCCCTCGACCTCCTGGGCCGCCGACTTGACGGTGGCGATGGCCTTGGGGTACTCGAGCACCGCGAGCATGTTGTCGACGAGGCCGTCGTCCCGGGCCGAGGCGTGCCGGTTGTAGCCGGTGACGCCCCTCGGCCGGCCGAGCACGCCGACGACGAGGTCCAGGACATGGCAGCCGAGCTCGAAGAAGATGCCGCCGGGATACTCCGCGAGCTGCTTGCGGCTCGCCGCGCCGACGACCTTGCTCATCACCGCGTGGACCTCGAAGGGCTCGCCGAGCCACCCCTTCTTCAAGGCGTCGCGGAGAAAGACGACCCCCGGATTGTAGCGGTACATGTACCCCATCTGCACGACGAGCCCCTGCTTCGTCGCCGACGCCAGGATCGATCGCAGCTGCGGCAGCGACGAGCCCGCCGGCTTGTCGAGATGGATGTGCATGCCCGCGGCCACTGCGGCCGCGGCATTGTCGAGCAGGTCCTTGACGCGCGTCTCGATCGCCACGGCCCGCAGACCCGGCGTGTTGAGCAGCTGCTCGCGCGACAGGAACGGCAGCCCCTGGTACGTCGACGAGCGCTCCGCACGACGACGCAGCTCGGGGTCCGGCTCGACGAGACCGACCACCTCGTAGTCCCGCGAGGCGCGGTAGGCGCGCATCTTCCCCGACGCGTGGGCGTGACCGGTGCCGATCTGCCCGATCTTGATCCTGTCCACGGCGGCGGCCCTCGTGGACGGCGACGCCACCGCCGCCAGCGAGCCGACCGTCACGGCCGTGGCGCGACCGGAGCACGAGAGAAACTTGCGGCGGGTCCAGGATGGGCGCATCGGGTCGACCTCTGTCAACGGCTGTGGTGAGGAGGCGCCCAGTATAGCCGCAGCGCGGCCGCCGATGGAGGCGCGGGTCCACGGCTGCGGGTCCGGGTCGTGGATCGGTTCCGGTCCCACGCCCCGGCGCGATCCGCCCTCAGTGAACCCCCAGCGCCCTGCGCGCCGCCCAGACCCCCGGCACGACGATCACCAGGTACGCCACCAGCCACGGCGGGAACATCAGCCACGGGATGCCCGGCGCCAGCCCCCAGAGATCGACCGCGCGCATCTCGACCCGCGCCACGACCCGGCCGTCGAGGAACTCCCCCGTCGGCGGGCCGTGGGGTCCCGGGGCGACGCCGATCGGCTGCTCGATGCTCTGGCGGCCGATCCGCACGGTCGCCACGCGGGGCGCGTCGCTCGCGCGCGCCCGCAGCGTCCATGTCGCGACCGCGTGCGTGTCACCGTCCCGCGTCCGCGAGACCACCTCGCTGACCCACGCGTCGGTCTCGAGCCCGTCCCGCGGGACGATGTGGACGACGTCGCCGACCATCGACCTCGGCGTCTCGACGTGCACGACGATGTCCTCTCCGGCACGCGGAGCGTGGAACTCCAGGCGCAGGAAGCACCAGGTCGCCAGCGCCGCGATCGGCACGATGGAGACCAGCAGGGGCCGCCCCTCCGCGCGCAGGGACTTCCAGCCGACGAGGCCGAGCAGAATGCGGTGTCGCGCCAGCGCGACGCGGTCCCGTCGGCGGCGGGCCTGGCGCCGCAGCGCGCGCAGCCGCCTGCGGTCCCGGGCCACCCGCGCCAGCAGGTCCTGGTCCGTCGTCCACCTCCTGAGAAGGGTGAGCACCAGCGCCGAGAGCACCGCGACGGCGACGACGGTCAGATCCGGCGAGAGGCGACGAAGCCAGCCGAGCAGCGCGTCGAGGATCAGCAGCGTGACGCCGTTCCAGACCTCAAGCATCGGCGAGCTCCTCCTCGACGGTGGAGATCGCGCCGCTGCCGCCGTCGACGCGCACCGTCTGACCGCCGGTCAGGAGGCGGGTGGCGTCCGCACAGACGACCGCGGGAATGCCGAAGTCGCGCGCGACGATCGCGCCGTGCGACAGCAGCCCCCCACGCTCGACGACCAGCGCGGCGGCGTGCAGGAAGAGCGGCGTCCAGCCCGGGTCCGTCGACGGGCAGACGAGCACGTAGCCGCTGCCGAGGTCGCCGGCCTCGCTGACGTCGAGAACGACGCGGACGACCCCCGCCGCCACACCAGACGCGATCGGCGTGCCGCGTAGATCGCCCGTGGAGCGGAGCTCGCGCGGCCGGCCGAAGCTCTCGAGCTCGCTCGAGTCGATCACGTCGGCAAGGTCGAGCCGCTGCAGCGACTGCCAGCGCACGCGGCGACGCTCGATCTCGCTCTCCAGCCGCCCGCGCTGCGTCGCGAAGACACGCAGCTCCTCGAGCCGCAGGAAGTAGAGGCGGCGACCGAGCCCCCAGCGTCCCGCCAGCTCCTCGGTGACGCGACGCAGCTGCTCGTAGCCGAGCATGAGGTGGTGCTTGCCGACCTCGCGAAAGGGCAGCAGACGGCGCGCGTCGGCGAGATCGCGCTCGACCTCCTCTCGCAACGACGAGGCCCCGTGCTCCGCGAGCAGCCCGGGGAGCCTCGCCTCGGCCTCGTCCCGGGTCGCCACATTGTCGGCGTGGACCTCGCGGGGCCCCCGGGCGTCGGTCGACCGCAGCGCGGCGAGCAGCGGCGCGAGGGCGTCGGGGTCCTCGCGCCAGCGCGGCTCGGCGAGCTCCATCTCCCCGACCGCGCGATGGCCGAAGCGCTCGAGGAAGCCGCTCATCGGCGCGCGTCCCTGCGCGACGTCGAAGAGCAGCGTGTCCTGCTCGTAGGTCGTGTCGCCGTCGAGCCCGCGCACCAGCGTCGTCGCCAGCTCGCCGCCGCGCGACTCCCCGAGCGCGAGCCGCAGCCGCGCGGCGAGAGCCTCGCACGCGAGCCCGCCGAAGAAGCCGGGCTCGAGCGAGGCCGCGGCGAATCTCCCGAGCACGCAGGCGATGCGCCGATCGAGCTCCGCGACGAGCTGCGCGTCCGACAGCGAGCCGAGGTCGCGGGCGCTCTGCTCGTCCACCCGTCCGCGGAAGCGCGGCAGCTCCAGCTCGGTGAAGACCTCCGGCGCGTCGCGCCCGCGACGACCCGCGCGGCACGCCCCCCCCCCCCACCCCCCCCCGGGCCCCCGCCCCCCCCCCACCAACCCCCCGGGC
>CAYMLL010000345.1:0-7188 GCA_964390645.1 uncultured Planctomycetia bacterium
ACTCGATCGACGCGGTCATCGTCTATCGAGCGAATCTCCCGAGGGTCCTCGATCGCGTGAGCATCGTCGAGATCGACCATCCCCTGGCGAAGGCGCAGCAGCCCATAGCGACGAGCGTCACGTCGAATCGCAAGGAGCTCGCGCGTCGCTTCACCCGGGCCCTGGTGTCGAAACGATCCGAGCAGCGATTCCGCGACGTCGGCTTCCGCTGGCGTCATCGTGTGCAAGGCGGCGAGGCGGCGACGAGGTCGCCGTGAGCGTCGCGAGCGGGCCGACGAGCTGACGGGAAGAGAGTCTTGGCGAGCTTTTTCGTCTACGCGGTCGTGGCCCTGCTGGTCCTCGTCTCCTTCGCGCGGGCTGCCGTCGTCTCGCGCCGCTCGGTCATCGGCTGGGCGCTTCTCGGCGCCGCCGTTTTCTCGATCGTCGTTCTGAGCGTTCACTTCGTCGAGACGCTCGTTCTGGACGCCTACCTCGAGCCCTTCGCGCCGCTCTTCCGGTCCCTCGCGCACGTCACCGGCTCGGGCCAGGGGCTCGCCGTGATCTGGGGGGCGTGGCTCCTGGCGCTGGTTCCGCCGGTTCTTGTCGCGCACCTGGCCTCGGCGCGCTCCTTGCGAGCGCTGCGTGCGAACACCGACGCCGGCTTCCTGGCGGTCCTGTGGATTATCGGCTACTTCTACCTCTTCATGCTCGGGGCGATGCTGCTCGCCGACGCGTTCTACACGACTCCCGGCCACCTTCTCGACTCGCTCGACTCCAAGGAAATCCGCTACGCGATCGGACTGAGCCTGAAGTCCTGTACACTCGCCGCGATCCTGTCGGTCTGGATCGCCGTGCCGGTCGGCTACCTGATGTCGCGCTTCGACTTTCCGGGCAAGGGCGTCCTGGACGCGCTCCTCGACATTCCGATCGTGCTGCCGCCGCTCGTCGTCGGTCTCAGCCTGCTGATCCTCTTCAGCACGCCGATCGGGATCTTCTGGGAGGACAACCTCTTTCCGGTGACCTACCGGATTCCGAGTGTCGTGCTCTCGCAGTTCATGGTCGCGTGCGCCTTCGCCGTACGCACGATGCGCGCGACCTTCGAGCAGATCAACGAGCGTCAGGAGCAGGTCGCGTTGACCCTCGGCTGCAGTCGCGCGCAGGCGTTCTGGCGTGTCGTGCTGCCGGAGGCTCGCAACGGCATGATCACCGCCGGTACGCTGGCCTGGGCGCGAGCGCTCGGCGAGTTCGGTCCGATCCTGGTGTTTTCGGGCGCCACGCGGATGCGCACCGAGGTGCTGCCGACGACCGTCTACCTCGAGCTGACCACCGGAAGCATCGAGGCCGCCGTTGCCGTGTCGCTGATCATGGTCATCGTCGCGGTCGCGGTGCTGTTTCTCGTGCGTCGCTTCGGCACGGACCGGGCCCTGTCGAGGGTGCTCTGACGATGATCTCCATCCGTGATCTGTCGGTGCGTGCGGGCTCCTTCGCCCTTGACGGCATCAGCTTCGAGATTCCCACGGGCGAATACGGCATCCTGATGGGCAAGACAGGCTGCGGCAAGACGACGGTTCTGGAGGCCATCTGCGGGCTCAAGCCGGTCGTCAGCGGGAGCATTCGACTGATGTCGAACGAGGTCGTCGGGCTGCGTCCGGGGGAACGCGGTATCGGCTTCGTGCCGCAGGACGGCGCGCTCTTCTCGACCTTGACGGTTCGCCGACACCTGTCCTTCGCCCTCGAGGTTCGCAGGCAGGCTCGATCGGCCATCGATCGTCGTGTGGGCCAGCTGTCCGAGCTGCTCGGCCTCGACCATCTGCTCGATCGCCGTCCGCAGGGGCTCAGCGGCGGTGAGCGGCAGCGCGTCGCGCTCGGCCGTGCCTTGGCCTTCGAGCCCGGCGTCCTCTGTCTGGACGAGCCCCTGAGCGCGCTCGACGAGGAAACGCGTCGGGAGATGTGTGATCTTCTCGACAACGTACGCCGGGAGACGGGAGTGACGACACTTCATATCACGCACAGCCTCTGGGAGGCGAGGACGCTTGCGGATCGGGTTCTCCTGCTCGAGAATGGCGAGGTCTCCGTGAGGTCTCTGGACGGCCCGGGAGTGTCGACGGAGGCGTTATGAAGATCACGGTCGAGTACTCCGGGCAGATCAAGAATGCCGCGGGATGTCCGCGCGCGGCACTCGACATCGGCGACGGCGTCAGTGCCCAGGAAGTCGTGTTGCGGCTCGCGGACGAGCACGGGGAGCCGCTCGCGAGCTTCCTTCTCGACGATGAGCGGCGGCTTCGCGCGACGGTCCTCGCCTTCGTCAACGACGAGCAGCTGCAGTGGGACGCGTCGCGATCGCTCTCTGACGGCGACGAGATCGTCTTCATGTCGGCGATCGCCGGCGGGAGCTCATGAGCGAGATGTCCGACAGCTCACCTCTGCACGAGATGCCCGCCGGCCGGCCGCTCGACGACGAGGAGCGCGCCACCTACGAGTGGCAGATCTGGGTCCCCGGCTTCGGTGAGGAGGGGCAGGAGAGGCTCAAGGGGGCCAGTGTCCTGGTGTCCCGCGTCGGCGGGCTCGGCGGCGTCGTGGCCTACGAGCTGGCGGCCGCGGGCATCGGGCGGCTGGTGCTCGCGCACGCAGGCGACGTCAAGCACAGCGACCTCAACCGGCAGCTCCTGATGACGCACGAGGGGCTCGGCAAGTCGCGCGTCGACTCCGCCGCGCGCCGGCTGCGCGAGCTCAACCCTCGCCTCGAGGTCGAGGCGGTCGCGCAGAACGTCAGCGAGGACAACGTCGAGCGACTCGTCGGCGAGGCCGACCTCGTCGTCGATTGCGCGCCGCTCTTCGAGGAGCGCTTCCTGATGAACCGCGAGGCCAGGCTTCGGGGAAAGCCCCTCGTCGAGTGCGCGATGTACGAGCTCGAGGCGCAGATCACCACCTTCCTGCCGGGCCGGACGGACTATCTCGAGTCGCTCTATCCCGAGGCTCCACCGCAGTGGAGGCGGGAGTTCCCCGTCTTCGGTGCGGTGTCCGGCGCGGCCGGATGTCTCGGAGCGATGGAGGCGATCAAGGTCATCTCCGGAGTCGGCGAGCCGCTTGCGGGTGAGCTCCTGACCTTCGATCTGCGCCGGATGAGCTTCCGCAAGCTGAAGCTCGCGAATCGGTCGGGTTGAGCGGCGGGCGCTGTCACCTTCGCAGTGGCGTGTGGCTCTCGATGGTGGTCGACCCTCGGACTCTCGCAGGACCCACACGGATGTCGCGGGCGTGCTGATGTCGAGTCCGCGAATCCTCACTGCCGGGATGGCCGGGCCGTCCGGCCTCGCACCCGTCCGGTGAACGGGAGCGGGATCGGGGAGCGGATCGTGCTATAGTGACGGGCGATTCTCCAAGGGCCGGTTGTTTCGCTCCGGAGGTAGTCATGGACACTGCATTCGTCGATCGTCGCTGCTTGTTGCGCAAGTCGTCGTGGTCCGTGTTTCTTCTCGCTGCCGGCGCCGGCACGCTGGCGGCTCGACGGCCGGTCCGGGCGGTGCCGCCGAGTGACCGGGTCCGCATCGCCGGTGTCGGTGTCGGCGGTCGCGGCTCCTCGCTGATTCGCGGCTTCGTCGACCGGGAGGACGTCGAGGTGCCGACGGTCTGCGACCTCGATCCGACGCGTGGCGGCGCTGTCCTGAAGTACTGCGAGGGTCGTCAGGGCAAGCGGCCCGCGCGCGCGCTCGAGTACCGCCGAGTCCTCGATGACAGGTCGATCGACGCGATCATCAACGCGACGCCGGATCACTGGCACGGACCGTTGACCGTGTTCGCCTGCCAGGCCGGGAAGGACGTCTACGTCGAGAAGCCGCCGTCTCATAACGTCTGGGAAGGCCGCAAGATGGTCGAGGCCGCGCGCAAGCACGGGCGCATGGTTCAGGTCGGCACCCAGAATCGCAGCGCGCCGTTCGTCAAGAAGGCGCTCGAGTACGTCCGCGCGGGCGGTATCGGGAAGATCGCGCTCTGCAAGGTCTTCAACATGAAGAGCGGCGGGCCCTACCGCGCGAACGAGGGCGGCACGGCTCCCGGGGGGCTCGACTACGACACATGGCTCGGTCCGGCGCCCGAGCGCCCCTTCTCTCGCGCGCACTTCCACGGCAGCTGGCACCACTACTGGGCCTACTCCGGCGGCGACATGGCCGATGACGGCGTGCATCAGCTCGACATCGCCCGCTGGCTATGTGGCGTCGACTTTCCGGAGGCGGTGCACGCCTCGGGGGGGAACCTGGTCTGGAATGACGATCGTGAGCCGCCGGACACGCAGGTCGTCACCTACGAGTTCGACGGATTGCTGATGACCTTCGAGCTCACTCAGTGGGCTCCGTACATGAAGAAGACGAACGGGCAAGTCCGGGGATCGAGTGTTTTTCCGCACTGGCCGCAGAACGCGACTCGCATCGAGCTCTACGGCTCGAAGAACCTGATGATCCTCGGGCGCCACGGCGGCGGCTGGCAGGTGTTCACGGGCGATGGCAAGGTGGTCGACCAGATGTACGGCCGGTTTCCCGACCCGCCGCACAAGGAGAACTTCGTCGAGTCGATTCGCTCGCGAAAGCTGCCGAACGCCGACATCGAGGAGGGACACCGCAGCGCTGTGCTCGTTCACCTCGGCAACATCGCGTATCGCACTTCCAGCAAGCTCAGGTTCGACGCGAAAGCCGAGCAGATCGTCGGCAACGATGACGCCAACCGTCTGGTCAAGCGCCAGTACCGCGAGCCCTTCGTGATTCCCGAGCAGGTCTGAGATCGACGAGCGCCTTCGATGCCGAGACCGACCGATGTTCGTCCGACGGCGACGCGCCTCCACTTCCTGCGCGTCCCGATGCGCGTGCCGCTGAAGTTCGGCGCCGAGACCCTGTCCTTCGTAACCTGTGCTCGAGTTCGTCTCACCGTTCGTGACGAGAGCGGGAGGACCGCGGTCGGCTGGGGCGAGACGCCGCTCAGCGTCGCATGGGTCTGGCCGAGTGAGCTGTCCCACGAGGATCGGGAGAACGCGTTGAAGGTCTTCACCTCCTGGCTGGCGGAGGCCTGGGCTGGCTTCGATCACTGCGGTCATCCGATGGAGATCGGCCGGGCCTTCCAGGACGAGGTGCTCGCTTCTGGACTCGAGGAGCTCAATCGTGGCCGCGTCGAGCCGATGCCGTGGCTGGCGGCGCTCGTCTGCTGTTCGGCATTCGACATCGCTCTTCACGATGCGTACGGCGTGCTCTGCGATACGCCGGTCTACGACACTTACGGTCCGGAGCACATGAACGTCGACCTCGCGGGCTATCTGACACCTGCCGACGGCGTCCATGTCGACTTCCGCGGGCTCTATCCTCGCGACTTCCTGGTCTCGCCGCGGCCGTCGTCCATCGCGGCCTGGCACCTCGTTGGCGGCAAGGATGCGATCGAGTCGGACGAGCTCGACGGCAGCGAGCCCGACGACGGCTACCCGGTGTTGCTGCGGGAGTGGATCGACCGCGACGGGCTCACCTGCCTGAAGGTGAAGCTGCGCGGCAACGACGCTCCGTGGGATTACGAGCGATTGACGCGTGTCGGCGAGATCGCCATCGAGAAGGACGTTTCGTGGCTCACGGCCGACTTCAACTGCATGGTCGAGGACCCCGCGTACGTCAACGACATCCTCGATCGACTCGTCGTCGAGCATCCACGCATCCACGGCATGCTCCTCTACGTGGAGCAGCCGTTTCCATACGACCTCGAGAAGAGCCGCATCGACGTCCACAGCGTCTCGGCGCGCAAGCCGCTGTTCATGGACGAGAGCGCGCACGACTGGCAGGTCGTCGCGCTCGGCCGCGAACTCGGCTGGACGGGCGTCGCGTTGAAGACGTGCAAGACGCAGACCGGCGCGCTGCTCAGCCTCTGCTGGGCGAAGGCCCACGGGATGACGTTGATGGTGCAGGACCTGACCAATCCGATGCTCGCCCAGGTGCCGCACGTGCTGCTGGCGGCTCACTCGGGCACGATCATGGGTGTCGAGACGAACGCGATGCAGTTCTATCCCGACGCGTCGCTTCCGGAGGCTGCCGTACATCCGGGGCTCTATCGGCGGCGCGATGGTCGCGTCGACCTGAGCACGATCACCGGGCCCGGTTTCGGTTACGGGCTCGATCGCGTCGAGCGTGCCTTGCCGGATCCGGAGGTGACGCGGGATCTCGCAGGACCTCGGGTGACGGAGTCGTCGCTCGGGAACGAGGACCGGTGAAGGAGTCGAGTCGGAGAATCCCATGAACGGGTCTTGCGGAGCCCTGCTCAGACGCTTGCAGTCGTTGTTCGCTGTTCTCTCGACGCTTCTCGTGGCGGCGGGTTGTGCGCCTCGTCCGGCGGCGCCGTCACGGTTACGGATCGGCATCGTCGACACGGACAGGGTCTTCCAGGGTTACGACAAGAGCCAGGATCGCTGGCGGAAGATCAGCAGCCAGGCCGACGACATCATCGGTCGCGTCGCTGATCTGCGAGCCCAGCACACCGCGGCGAAGAACGAGCAGACGAAGCATGAGGCCGGGTCGCCCGAGTTCGAGGAGCAGCAGCGCGTCATCGACGAGATCGAGGCGAAGGTCCCGGACCTCGAGACGCAGCGACAGCAGATTCTCCAGGCGAAGTCCTCGGTCATCGCGGAGCTCAACGCGGAGATCCTGCGCGAGGTGCGGCTCGTCGGCAGTGATCGAGGGCTCGATCTGGTGATCGAGAAGCGCATGGTCGTCCAGGGGCTGGCGCCCCGGCCGATCTCGTGGTCGCTCGTGCACTACTCGAGGCCGGGGATCGATCTGACCGATCGGGTGATCGATGTGCTGAACCGGCGCTACCGTACCGGGGCGGCCCGGGCCGAGGGGGTGGGGGAGGGAGGCGAAGGAGGAGGAGCGAAGGGCCGGGCAGAGAGCGGATCGGGGGCGGAGCCCTAGACTCCCGAGTCGGTCCGGGGCGGTGGAATACGGGGGCGGTGGAGCCCGGCGCGCAGACGGCGAGTGCTCACCGGGTACCGTCGACCGTCAGGGCGCCAGGGGCGGGCGGCCCCCGGACTCGGCGTCGGCTGCCGGTCGGCTTGCCGTCTCTGAACGCCGCCCGTTCGGAGCCCTTAAGTCACCTGTTGGGCGGGTCTTGCGCCAAATCCGGGGGTTGATGTCAGGGCCCGGATCTGGCAGAATGAGGGTTTCTGCCCGTCGCCGGACGGAGACCGTTTTC
>CAYMLL010000346.1:0-7148 GCA_964390645.1 uncultured Planctomycetia bacterium
CGACCCCGCCGCCGCCGACCCCGCCGCCGCCGACCCCGCCGCCGCCGACCCCGCCTGACGACACCCGGCTCGTGGCTATCGAGGCGGACCTGCAGCGAGCGGTCGAGACGTTGACGGAGCTCGGCCGCGCCCAGGTCGAGCAGGGTGCCGCCGCGAAGAGCGCACAGGACGAGCTGCTGAAGCTTTTCGGCGAGCTCGTGGCAAGGTCCCCGGCGAAGGTCGAGGGTCTCGATGCGCTGGCGGCGAAGTTGACCACGCTCGAGGCTTCCTGCGGCAAGACCGCCGGCGAGGTCGGCGCCGCCGTCCAGTCGGTCGCCAAGCTGGGCGAGAGCCTCGACAAGCTCCTCGCGGACTCGGCGACCTCGCGCGCCACCCGGGATGCGGAGATCTCCAGGCTCGCGGGCGAGATCGGTCGCTTGCACGAGACGATCTCCGCGGCGACGAGCGACCTGAGCTCGTTTCGCACGGCGCTCCTGGACACCGTACGCGGGTTCGGTGCCGTGAGCGAGAGAGTCGACGGGGCGCCGACGGAGGACGAGACGGGCAGTCCGGGGCCGGCAGGTGTGAGCTCGGGGAAGCCGCCTGCGGTCCGGGCGGACAGTCGATCTCCGGTCGCTGCGGAGGTCCGCGCCGTCGATCCGCTCAAGGGGGTCGTGATCCTCGACAAGGGCGAGTCTGACGGACTCGAGCAGGGCGAGCTCTTCGAGATCAGGCGTCGGGACCTCTCGATCGGGAAGCTGCGTATCATCCGTCTCTGGGACACCTACAGCGGCGCGGAGGTCGTCGAGACCCTCGCGGGCGAGAAGGTCCGCAGCGGTGACGTCGCGCACAGGAGCGACGTCGTTCGGGACGCCGGGGTCAGCGGTCCGCCCGTGCGTACAGAGTCGGGGACCGGAACCGCCGGCGACGCGTCGCGGACCGGGACGCACGGCGGGGCCGTGATCTCCGGCTCGCCGCAAGAACGTTCGCCACCGCCTCCACCGCCGGGTGGCTAGCTCGAGTCTCGCGACCTGTCGAGGCGACCCGAAAACGAGGAACGCCGAAGTGCCTGACACGACCGACGTGAAGCCGAAGACGGTCGACATCCGCAGCGCGCAGGAGACGGCGAACAGCGACGCCGGCTTCCGGAAGGTCATCCCGATCGATGCGAACCGAACTGGTACGACGTCCGGCGGGGGCGCCTTCGGACAGTGGAAGCCGACGGTCTACTGGTACACGCCGATCCTGATCGTGCTGGCCGCCGGCGCGCTGCTCCTCGTCCTGACTCTGATCATCCGGCGCATGAGCCGGGCGGCGGAGCGTCGCGACTGGAGCGACGATGTTCGACGACAGTCCTACGCCGATCGCCCGTTTCGCACCGGGTCGCCCGAGGCGCGGCGTTGACCGTGATCCGGTCCTTTCTGCGCGCCGCGATGCTCGCGCTCTCGCTGGCGCCGGCGCTCTCTCGCGCCGACTCGCCGGCGGCCCGTATCGATGCCGACGGCATCCGCGGCGCCCTCGTCATCTGTGGCGGGGGCGCGCTGCCGGACTCGATCACGCGGGAGTTTGTCCGGCTCGCGGGCGGTGACAGGGCCCGCCTCGTCGTCGTTCCGACCGCGTCGGCTCGTGCCGACGAGGACGGGGGCGCGAGCCTCGTGAGCCTCTGGAGGTCGAGGGGGGTGGCGGAGGTCGTCGCGCTTCACACTCGTTCGCGCGAGCGTGCCGACGATGCGGAGTTCCTCGCGTCACTTCGCGACGCGACGGCGGTCTGGTTCGCCGGTGGCCAGCAGTCGCGGCTCGCCGAGGCTTACGTCGGCACCGGGTTCGAGAAGGAGCTGGCGTCGCTGGTTGCCCGTGGTGGCACGGTGGGCGGAACCTCCGCCGGCGCCGCGATCCTGTCCCGCGTGATGATCGCGAGCGGCAAGGACAGGGCCGTGCTGGGTCGAGGCTTCGACGCGCTCCCCGACGCGGTGATCGACCAGCACTTCCTCGCCCGCGGCCGCAGGACACGACTCCTCGGCGTGCTCGCCGAGCAGAGGGCGCTCGTCGGCTACGGCATCGACGAGGGCACCGCGCTCATCGTGCAAGGACGCCGCCTGCGTGTGCTCGGCCGGTCGACGGTGACGGTCTGCCTGGCCGCATCGTCGGTTCGCCCGGTCCGCGAGATGGTGCTCTCCGGAGGCGATCAGGCGGATCTCACGGCCCTGCGGCGCGCCTCCAGGGCGCGGAGCCGAGCGCCTTTTCCGGCCGTGCAGCCACGCGCGCCCGAGGTGCCGAACGGTACGCTGGTCATCGTCGGCGGCGGTCGCGTGCCCGCGGCAGCCTCGCGGCGGTTCATCGAGAGTGCCGGCGGGCGCGACGCCCTCATCGTCGTGATCCCCACCGCCGGTGGGCCGCCAGTTCGTTCTCCCGCCTACGGTGAGGGGCTCTTTCGAGGCCTCGGCTGCTCGAAGGTCCTCACGCTGCACGCGACGGGGCGCGAGGTGGTCGACTCCGAGGAGTTCCTCGAGCCGCTGCGCAGGGCCGGCGGCGTGTGGTTCGACGGCGGCCGCCAGTGGCGTCTCGTCGACGCCTACGCCGACACCGAGGCCGAGACCCTCTTTCACGATGTGCTGCGGCGCGGTGGCGTCATCGGAGGCAGCTCCGCGGGAGCGTCGATCCAGTCGGAGTACATGCCGCGCGGCCACCCGCTCGGTAACACGATCATGATGGCCGAGGGCTACGAGCGCGCCTTCGGCTTCCTTCCGGGGACTGCCATCGACCAGCATTTCGCTCAGCGCCGCCGCTACCGGGACATGACGCGGCTGGTCGACACCTTTCCGCAGCTCCTCGGCATCGGTATCGACGAGTCCACCGCGCTGATCGTCGAGGGCCACCACGGGGGTGTCGTGGGTCGTCACGCGGTGCACTTCTACGATCGCCGCAGGCCGTCCATCGAGGGTGAGCCTGACCATGTGACCGTCGCGGCGGGGAAGGTCTTCGATTTGAAGAAACGTCGCGTGGTGGCAGTCTACTGACCCGTGGGCCCGGCATCCCGAGCTCGGGAGCCCCGTGGCGGCCGTCCGTGAAGCGAGGTGGCGGGAGCGGATCCCGCCGGCACCTTCGTGGACCGTGGCTCGCGCGTCGCCACGGAGTTCGTCACAGCGTTGTAACGGCCTGTCGCCACGAGACGTGGGATGGCGGGTCGAAACTTGTCGTGGGCGGCAAAAACACTGGAACGTTTCGCGTTTTGGACCGTCTGAAGAGTACCTGAAGAGTGACAGTCCGATGCCCACCCGGCGGGCGTTCGGCGAGCCGCCCCGGCTGACGACCCGGGGTGATACGGCATTCCGTGGCACCGTTTGTTCCGTCGTCTCGTCTGTGTTCGACGACCAGGGAGGATACCGTGCAGCCCGTCTGTGTGACCGCGCGATCGAGGAAGAGCGGAACGCACGCCGCGTCTCGCGTCGAGTTTGCCGCACCCTTCGATGCTGCGCGCACGGTCACGCAGGTCGGCCTGGACGAAGGCCCGGGTCCGAGGTGGGACGGCGAGACGGCCGATCTTGTGTCGGAAGGTCCCTTCTTCGTCGGCCGCGAGGCCCTGGATCGAGATGCTCTGGATCGCGAGGCTCTGGATCGCGAGGCCCTGGATCGAGATACTCTGGATCGCGAGGCCCTGGATCGAGATGCTCTGGATCGCGAGGCTCGAGGTCCCGAGGGCCGTGTTTCCACGCGGGGCGTGTCGACCTCCATCGTCGGCAGCAAGATCGGCAAGTACGAGGTGCGGCAGGTCCTCGGCCAGGGCGGACAGGCTCGCGCCTACCTCGCGGTCGACCCGGACCTCGAACGTCTCGTTGTCCTGAAGATCTACCATGGCGCGACGGCGGACGGCATCGACGAGGTGCGCAGGGAAGGCCGGGCGCTGGCGCGGGTGAAGAGCCCGAACGTCGCGCAGTGCTTCGGAGCCGAGCACTTCAAGGGCATGCCGTACCTCGTGCTGGAGTACGTGCCGGGCCGAACGCTCGTCGAGCTGCAGGCGGAAGCCGCCGGGGGGCTCGGGCTGCGGCGCGCGATCGAGATCGTCGCTCAGGTGGTGGACGGTCTCACGGCCGTTCACGCCTGCGGCATGCTCCACCGCGACGTCAAGCCCTCGAATATCATCGTCGGTGACGACGGCGTGGCGCGACTCGTCGACTTCGGGCTTGCCGAGCCCGTTTGCGGATCGCGCTCGACGTCCATCTCCGGAACGCTCGCCTACATGGCTCCGGAGCAGGCGCGTGGTGAGACTGACGGGGTCGGTCGAGCGAGCGACATCTTCGGCATCGGCGCGGTGCTCTACGAGCTTCTCAGCGGTCGTCCGCCGTATCTGGCGACCGATCAGGACGAGCTTCTCGAGCTGGCGCGGGCGGGCGTCGTGAGTCCCGTGGAGGATCTCCGCTCCGGGCTCCCGGACGCGCTCGTCGAGCTCTGCGCCCGCTGTCTCGCTACCCGACCGCAGGACCGCTTCGGATCGGCCGTGGAGCTGAGCAAGGCTCTGCGAGCATGCCTCGAGCGCCGTCCGGTCCACAAAGGGATCTCCTTCGGTTTCCGCCTCGGCAAGCGGCGCTTCTCCCTGCGCCTGACCAGCTCCCTGTGCGGGCTGCTCGTGGTGGCCCTCCTCGGCTCCTGCTGGCTGATCCACACATCCGGGGAGACTCCCCTGCAGCCGTCGTCGTCGCAGGCGTCTGTGGGGGGGATCTCCGCGGTGTCGAGGGCTGTGACGGTCTCGTTTCCCGCGATGCCTCCGGGAGTGTCTCCCGAGGATCGCATCGAGCTCTCGACGAGGGCGCTGGCACGGGGCCTTCATCGTCACCGTTCCGCCGCCCGGAGTGAGGTCGACGGCACCGACGCCGTGCTCGTGGTGGACCGGGATCCGAAGATCGTCCGCGCCACGTTCCTTCTCGGGGGCCTCGCCCGGCCTCGGATTCCGCACACGCTGAAGCCGTTGTCGGCCGAGGGACGGCCTGCGGGACGGCCTGCGGGACGGCCTGCGGGATGGGGTGACGAGGTCCTGCTGCGTCTGACGCCGGAGTCGAAAGCGCGCGTGGAGTTGCTCCTCGAGCGCGTGTACCACGAGATCGAGTGCGGCCTCGAGCAGGTCGACTCGTGGCGTGCGGGGCTCTCGAGACCGGCCTCGGAGGACTGAGCCTGCGGGCCTCCGACCGGTGAGGCCGCTGTCACGCCGGGTCGAGTTTCTCGATCCGCGGCTCACCCTCCTTCCCGGGCCTTCGCTATACTGCGTACAGTTTCGCTCCTTCGCGATCCGTTCCACGCAGAGAGACGAGCTCCGATGAGAAGTTCTGGTTGGTCGCGGGCGCTGGTCGTGCCCGCCTGTCTGTGGTCCGCGGTGTCCTGCTCGGTGGTCGCAGTGACGCCGCGCGTCGTTCGTGACGACCGTGGTGTTCGCGTCACGCGCGTCTTCGGTCCCGAGCACTCCGGCGGCGCGTACAAGCACCCGGCGTCGATCACCGAGCTGTCGAACGGCGACCTCTACCTCGCGTTCTACGGCGGCTCCGGCGAGTACGGGGACGACACCGCCGTCCACGGCGCCCGTCTGCGGCGCGGCGAGGTCGCGTGGACACTGCCGCGCGTCATCGCTGACACCCCGGACCGGTCCGAGGGCAATCCTGTGGTCTGGCAGGCGCCGGATGGGCTCGTCTGGCTCTTCTACGTCAACCGTTACGGCGCGACCTGGTCGACCGCGCGAGTCAAGGTGAAGGTCTCCGAGGACGGAGCCCGCACCTGGTCGGACTCCTTCGTCCTCGACTTCGAGATGGGGACCATGGTCCGCGGCCAGCCGATCGTGCTGGATGACGGCGACTACCTGCTGCCGCTCTATCACGAGTCCGGTGGCGACCGCGAGGCGACCGCGGCGTCGACCTCGTCCTTCTTCATGCGCTACGACCCGGAGTCGAGGACCTGGACCCGGACCGCGAAGATCCGCTCCGAGAAGGGCAATCTCCAGGCGCAGGTCGTCCAGCTGACCAGCGAGTACCTCGTCTGCTACATCCGTCGAGGCGGCAACTACAAGCCGACCACATCGGGCTGGATGCTGCGCTCCGAGTCACGCGACGGCGGCTGGACGTGGAGTGACGCGAAGCCCACCGGCTTCAAGAACCCGAACGCCGCGGTCGAGTTTATCAAGCTGCGCAACGACCATCTGCTCCTCGTCTACAACAACCACATGAACGAGCGCACACCGCTCACAGTTGCGGTCTCGGTCGACGGCGATATCAGCTACCCCCATCGAAGGAACATCCTCGAAGGCGACAACACCTTCGCATATCCGTACGCGATCCAGACGCGGGACGGCAAGATCCACGTGATCTGCACGACCGACGAGCGCACCGCGATCCTGCACGCCGTGTTCGACGAGAGCGCGATCCTCGACACGCGGTAGCCTGGATCCTGATCGCTCCGAGCGTGCCTGGCATCGTCGCGCCGCTCGAATCGAACCGTTCACGTGTCGCTCGGGTGGGTGGGTTGCCGGGTTGCCGGGTCGCAGGGTCGGCGCCCGGATCAGACCTCGAGCATCGCGAAGAAGTCGTCCTCCGACAGAACCGCCGTGCCGAGCTCCCGCGCCTTCCTGGCCTTGGAGGACCTGGAGTCGAGGTCGACCATCACCAGGAAGTCGAGGCCCTTCGTCACGGTGCTCGTCGACTTGCCGCCGTGTTGCTTGACGAGGTCCTGGAGCTGCTTGCGTGTGTATCGCTTGCCCGTCGACTCGTCCACGCGCTCGATCGATCCCGTGAAGCAGAAGGTTCTTCCGGCGAGCGGACCGACCGTCGCCGCACCTTCGCTCGCCGGCACGGCTTCGCTCTCGCGGGGCGTGACGCCCGCGTCCTCGAGTCGCGCGATCAGGTCGCCGTGGGTCCGCAGGCCCTCGACGACGTTTTCGGCGGTGATCTCCGCGAATCCCTTGATGCCGGCGATCTCCTCGGCGCTCAGGGTTCGCATCTTGTCCAGGCTCGTTATGCCCTCGTCGATCAGCATCTGCGCGCGCGAGCGTGAGAAGCTCGTGATGTTGAGGGCGGCGATGAAGCGGTCGAGAGGCGGGCTCCTCGTCTCCTCGATGTTGCGGACGATCTTGGCGGCCAGCGTCTTGCCCATGCGATCGAGCGGCACCAGCGACTCGGTGGTCAGAGAGTAGA
>CAYMLL010000347.1:0-7148 GCA_964390645.1 uncultured Planctomycetia bacterium
GGTGTCTCTTTTTTTGGTGGCCCCCTGGGGGGGGGTCTTCCGCGCGGCCGGGGATCCACCCGATGGTGAAGGTGTGCAGCCACTCATCCAGCAGCAACGGATCGAAGGTCCGCTTCAGGGAACCGACGACGAGCGCGGCGAGGGACACAACGCCCGCGACCCGCACCGCGCGTGCGGGGGTGGAGCGGGAGAGCCAGCCCATCCCGCCACAAGATGCGGCGAGCACGAGCTCGCGCGGCGCGCGAATCCACCCCGCGACGAAGACGAGCCCGACGAGCGCTGCCGTCTCCCCCCACCCGCGCAGAGAGCGGGTGCCGACGATGAACAGCGCCACCGCACAGCCGGCATAGGTGCAGAGTACCGACGAGGTGGGGTCGCGCAGGGGGGAGAGGTCGACCGCGCAGAGCGCTGCCCAGGTGACGAGCGCGAGCGCGACGACGTCGAGATGGTCTTCCACCCGCGTGTCGTGGAGCGTACCGGAGGATTTACCGCTCCCTGCGGGCATGACGGTTGCGCGGATTCTCTCGATGAGCTTCACGGCGTTCTCCTAGCGGTTCGCTCTGGCGGGTTCGCCGGCTCCGACCGTATCGCTCACGTCCAGCGTGCGAGCGAGGATCGTCAGTGCGGCCTCGTGCCCGGGGTCCGCCCCCTCGACGAGGTCTGCGAGGACGCCGAGGAGAATCTTCCTCCCCTCCGGCGCCGTGTCGACCAGGTGCGTGATGCTTGCCTCGACGGCCTCTTGCTCCGCACCGCGCCACGCCGTGGCGTAGAGTTCGGACGCCAGGGACCGCACGGATTCGCGCGGCGTCCCCTGGCCGCGGAACAGGGACAGGAGCACCTCGCTGCGTACGGCGATCGGGATCTCGGTGCGGAGCACGAGAGCCTCGAGGTACTCGACGGACGCCGCGAAGCAGAACGCCCGGACGGATTCCAGCACGTCGAGGCGGTTATCGCCCTGATTCCAGAGTTCGGCCAGCTCCTCGAGCCGCTTCTCGTGGACGCCCTCGCCGGAGCTTGTCATGGCTTCGAGGTACGCGACAAGCAGCGGCAGCCGGTCGTCCAGCGTGGACGGTATCTTTCGCCCGTCGGGGAGCAGTCGATTCACGGCGGTGCGGGCCACTGCGCGTCCCTGCGGACCGCAGACCGCCATCCACGCGATCGACTTCCACTGTCCGAGCTCGAACCTCCGGCCCCAGCTGACACCGTCCTCGACGGAGTCGCGGCACGCGTCGACGAGGTCCGGAACCGCCGTCTTCAGGACGGTCAGGTCCTCGTCGGTCCCGCGCAGCGCGAGTGCGCGGCACAGCGCCACCCGCATCCCGAGCGGGCAGTCCCCGCGGCCGAGCTCCGTCACGACGGATTCGGAGGGAGCGTCGGGGTCCCGCGCGACCGCGAGAGCGGCATCCCACAGGGAGGGTCCGTCCTGCATCCGGCGGAAGGGGTTCTCGCTCTCGTGGAAGCGCTGCCTCAGGAGCGCGAGCTTGCCGTCGAGCGTCTGCTCACGGTCCATGCTCCAGCGCCAGATCGCGGCGCTGCACTTCTGGGCGAGGCGCGGACTCCGCGAGCCCGCGAGGTGCGCGACGAGTGCCCGTGGATCGTCGCTCGTGCGCAGGAGGCGCTCGAGCGCGAGGTCGACTGTGACGCTCGCCGCCGCGTCCGCCAGCAGGAACGCCTCCATGCGCTCGAGGATCGCGACCAGGTCTTCGGGGCGGTCCTCCCACACGGAGTCCGGCAGCAGCTCGAGCATCATCGCGACCTGCTGGGGCGGGTCCTCGGCGATCCGATGGCGGATCCAGCGTCGGTCCTCCTCGGTCCCCTTCTCGCTCATCGCCTGCAGGACGAGGCGGTAGGCGCCGAGGGACGTCTCGCCGGCGCCGGCCAGCGATCGCTCGCCGCGCATGAACTCGCGCAGCGTCGCGATGCCCGTGCTTCCCTCGGAGTCGACCACGGCCTGCGCCAGGCTTGCGGCGGACTCGACCGTGACGCTTCCGTGCTTCGCCTGCGAGGACAGGGCTTGCACGAGCGCGGGGACCGCCTCTTCGCCGTAGACGCCGGCGACGCGGTAGAGCACGGGCTTTTCCCAGGCCGTCTCCGGCAGGTCGGAGACCAGGCGCTCCATGACCCAGGGCTTCAGCCGCTTCGCCACCTCGCCGTCGGGGTTCTCGGGGAGCACGTTGTAGAGCGCGGAGATCAGCGCGTCGCCCTTCCAGTCGAGCTGATCGCTCGTCTGCTCGTGCAGGACGACCTCGACCCAGTCGGCGACCTCGGGGGAGTCGATCGTGACGAGGGCCTCCATCACCTCGACGCCTCGGTTGCGCCACGCCCACATCTCGTTCACCTCGTCCGAGGTGACGTCCTGGCGCCACTTCACGCGGGCCTTTTCTCTGTCGCCCTCGGCGGCGAGCTCCTTTAGCCGTTCGTCGGCGCGGTCCTCGAGGGACACGCCGAGCTCGGAGGCGCGCGTGATGGCGCGGTCCGCCATGGCCTGGAGGGTGGGCACGGCACCGGTCGCGCGCGCCTCCTTCAGGTCGTGCACGATATAGTCCGCGCACAGGAAGGCGACCTTGTCGGACGGGTTCTGGAAAGCGCGCTCCCACTGGTTCATGGCGAGCTCGGCGGCGAGCTCCTCGCCGCGCTCGCCCTGTCCGATCAGAACGCGCCCGATCGGCCGGAATAGCTGTCGGGCGGAGTCTCGATCGGCCCATTGAAAGAGCCGGGTAGCAGACTCCTCGTCTCCGATGCCCACACCCTCGAGACACGCGAGGGCGATCTCCGCGCCCCCGGTCGCCTCGTTGTCGGGCTCGATGTCGAGCAGCCCGTCGAGGAGCTCTTCGCCCGCGAGCGGGCTCCCCGCGGTGAAGCGCGCCAGCACCTCGTCGATCGCCCAGCCGAACGTGACGAGCAGGTGGACCTCGTCGACGAGGGTCGGGACGTTCTGCGACGAGAACCGTCCCCAGGCCCCGTCGAAGAGGGCTTCGTCGTCGCGGGCTCCGTGGACGAGATCCTTGCCCACGGAGCGGGACCGCGCGCCGGGCTCCGTGAGGCCGCCGCCGTGTTCACATCCTCGGCCACCGTGCGGCTTCGCGACGTCGTCGGGCGAGCTCGACCGTCCGTCCCACAGGAGGAAGACGATCGATGGCAACGTCAGGAGAGCGCCGAGAATCGCGAGCAGAGATGTTCTTCGCCGTGCCATCGATCGTCTGACCTCCGTTGCGTCGCTGGGGTTGGTGTCCGGTCCGGATCAGCTGCGTGGGTCGGCGCAGCGACGACGGAACAGGAATCCCGGAAGGATCAGGAGCGCGAGCCAGCAGAGGCCGGCCATGCGCTCACGGGGCGCGAAGTGCGGGTCGAGGTTGGGGTCCGGGAGGCCAATCTCGTGGAGGCCCGCGAGGGCTTCGAGCCCGGGGACGGGGCGCGTGACGCCCCCATGGACTTCGCCGCCGTGCCCTCCGAGGGCGGCGACCGACGAGTTCGGGCAGCTCGCGCCGGCCGTGCAGTTCGCGCCCGAGGTGCAGTTCGCCCCGCCGCTGCTGGTGCAGGAGGGGCCGCTGGTGCACTGGGCGTCGGCGGTGCAGCCAGAGCCGGCCGTGCAGTTCGCGCCGTTCGTGCAGCCCGTGCCCGAGGTGCAGTTGGCGCCGCCCGTGCAGGTGCCGGCGTCGTCCGTGCAGTTGGCGCCGTTGGTGCAGGAGCTGTGCTGCGTGCAGCCCGACCCCTCGGTGCAGTGCGCGGTCCCGGTGCAGCCGTTGGCCTGGGTGCAGACCCCGGCGTCCGTGCAGCCCTGGGTGTTGGTGCACTGGGCAGCGATCGTGCACCAGTCACCGTCCGTGCAGCTGTCCCCGCTGGCGCTGGTGCACCACCGCTGCGTCGTGCAGCGGGACAGCTGCGTCTCCAGGCAGCCCTGCGCGGGCTGGAGGGTCAGCAACTGGCAGAGGAGCCCGGTCGTCGAGACGTCCGGGATGTCGGGCACCTTGATCTCTCGCGACTGCCTGAAGTCTGCCAGCGTCTGAAACGAGGACCCGCCGGCTGAGGCGGTGTTCACGAGGTTGTCCTCGAGGCCCTCGTTGCTCGTCTGCACGACGTGTTGCGCGTACGGATTCGGCGCCGTGACGAGCGTCGACGACCTCGTGGAGTTCGCGGTCGCCTCCGTCGCGACGAGTAGCATCAAGACCGGCAGCCATCCGTGCTGCGTATGGATTCTCATCGTGGGTGTCTCCTTACAAGCTGGAAGTGCGAGTCGTACCATTTCCAAATCCTCCTGAGTGTTCTTCTTCGAAGTCAACGCCACTCGCGCGAGTCAATGTTTTCCGGCCGTGTGAGTATTGGTGTCATGAGGAGACGCTGCGGTTCTGGAAAAACGCTCCGAGAGCCGAGGGGCAGCGACTCGCTCGGGGAAGCTGGCGGCGGTGCAACTCCTGTCGTCTGCGGTCCCTTCCCCCCCGTGGCGCCGCTCGACCGTGTGCGGACGTCGTCGCCCCGGGGGGAGAAGGACGACGACCGACAGCCGCCTGCCAGGAGCAAACTCCTGGCCAACGCCGGCCGGTGCGGTGCGTCTCGCCCGCCGGCGGACGGTCGATCTAGCTGGCGGTGTGGGTGTCGTCGCCCCGGCGCCGGCCGGCCTGCCCGATCGAGACCTGGACCTGCTTCGAGGTCACAAGTACTGTTCAGAGAACTGTTCAGGATCGGATCCAGGGGCCTCATCCGGGGGCTCCAGCCCTTCCGTCGCGAGCTGCGCGAGGTTTTCCAGGACGCGGCCGACGGGGCCCCCGGCGTCGGCGTCGGTCATCGCCGGCGGCTCGCAGGCGTCCCGGACAACCGACGAACGGTGACAAGGTGTCTGCGTACGATGACAACGGGGCTGTCAGTCGCCGGGTCGCGGCGACCGACACTTTCCGGTTGGCTCGTCGGTGTCCTTTCGATACACCTGCGTGTGGAGATGAGCGCGCCCAAGGTCCGAGATCTCGATACGCCCGCCCTGCTCCTCGACCTCGCCGCCGCCGAGCGCAACCTCGAGCGCATGGCCGGGTTCTTTCGAGGCAGGTCGTGTCGGCTGCGCCCGCACTTCAAGAACCACAAGTGCGTCCGGCTCGCTCGCAGGCAGCTCGATGCAGGCTCGGCGGTCGGCATCACCTGCGCCAAGCTCGGCGAGGCGGAGGTGCTCGGGGACGCGGGCTTCGACGACCTCTTGATCGCCAACCAGGTCGTCGGCCGGCGCAAGCTCGAGCGACTCGTCAAGGTCGCCCGGGGCTCGCGGGTCGGCGTCGCCGTCGACGATCTCGACCAGGCTCGCGAGCTCGCTGCGGCGGCGCGGGCGTCGGGGGTTGTCGTCGGGGCTCTCGTCGAGGTCGACATCGGCATGGGCCGCTGCGGCGTTCCCGGAGGCGAGCCGGCGCTCGAGCTGGCGCGCGAGGTCTCCGGGCTCGACGGGCTCCGCTTCGACGGCATCCAGGCCTTCGAGGGGCACGTGGTCTACCTCGACGACGCGGCGGAGAGAGCCCGGCGGGCGCGCGAGTCGCTGGCGATCGCGGTCGACACGCGCCGGCTCATCGAGGCTGACGGCATCCCCGTCGGCGTCATCAGCGGTGGCTCGAGCTCGACCTACGCGACGACGGGGACCATCGACGGCGTCGACGAGCTGCAGGCGGGCACCTACGCGACGATGGACTGGCGCTATCACGAGCTCGTCCCGGAGTTCGAGATCGCCCTCAGCGTGCTCGCGCGCGTGATCAGCAGGCGCGACGGTGCCGTGGTTCTCGACGTCGGCGTCAAGGGTGCGGGCGGTGAGTTCGGCGTTCCGCGGGTCGTCGGCTTCCCCGACGCGCAGGCGCCCTTCTTCCTCTCGGAGGAGCATCTCGTGATCCGCGACGCGCCGCGACAGTGGCGAGTCGGTGAGGCGGTGGAGCTCCACTCCAGCCACGCGTGCACGACGTGCAACCTCTACCGCGAGATGGTGATCCGCGCCGGCGACGACGTCGTCGAGCGCTGGCCGATCGAGGCGGCCGGTCGACTGGCGTGACGCTCACCACGCGGTCCAGCCGCCGTCGACGACGAGGTTCTGGCCGGTGACGTAGCTGCTCGCGTCGCTCGCGAGAAAGACGACGGCGCCCGCGAGCTCCCACGGCGCGCCCATGCGGCCCATCGGCGAGCGGGTCTCGAGCCGCTCCACCATCTCCCGCGGCGCCTGCGGCGCCGGAAAGGGACCGGGGCTCAGCGTGTTGACGCGGACCCCGTCCTTCGCCCAGTAGACCGCCAGGTGACGCGTCATCTGCACGATGCCGCCCTTCAGCGCCTGGTACGCCACGGGGCTCGCCGGGCAGACGTCGGCGTAGGCGTCGGGGTAGGAGCCGACGAGGCCGTACATCGAGCCGAGCTGGATGATGCTCGCGCCGCCGCCGCGCTCGCAGGCGTGCTCGCGCACCCGGCGGGAGAGCTCGAAGTAGCCGGCGCAGTTGCGCAGCTGTCGCTCGAACGCGTCCTGCGTGACGTCCGTCCAGTCGCCCGGGACGGGCTCGTGTCCGTTGTTGACGAGGACGTCGATGCGGCCGGCGAGCTCGAGAGCCCGCTCGACGCCGCGCCGGATCGACGCGTCGTCCATGTGATCGAGCGTGACCGCGTGGTGGCGCTGCGCACCGGGCAGCTCGTCCCTGGCGGCGGTGGCTCGCTCGAGCTCGCGGCTCGAGACGATCACGGTCGCGCCGGCCTCGGCGAGCCCGCGCGCGAAGGCCGAGCCGAGCCAGCCGGACGCCCCCGTCACGAGACAGCTCCTGCCGGTGAGATCGAAGAGCTCCGATACGCGAGGCGCCTGCTCGTCGATGGTTCGTCTCTCTTCGTCCATGGTCCGTCTCTCTCAGTTCGTCGTCGAGGTGTCGTCGAGGCGGACGAAGCTGCACTGGCGCTCGACGGACCGCAGCATGGCGAGAGTCACGCGCAAGGTCTGCGCCGCCTCGTCCACGGTGCAGAGCGGCGGCGCGTCGTCCCGGAGCATGTCGAGAAAGCCCTCCGCCTGTCGTACGAAGAGCTCGTCGCGTCCGGGGAGCTGCTCGAGCTCGACCCTCCACGGCTGCCCGGGAGTCGTCGAGCTGCTCCAGGCTCCCGTGGCGTGCTCGAAGCGGCAGGTGCCGTCCTCGCAGACGACCGTCAGCGTCGTCTCG
>CAYMLL010000348.1:0-6824 GCA_964390645.1 uncultured Planctomycetia bacterium
CGCCGGCCTGCGGCTGCGAGACGACGGTGGCCGCGGTCGAGCCGCCGTCCGGGCGGCCGGCCGTCGACGCGCCGTCCGGGCCGGGGTCGTCGGCCGCTTCCTCGCCCCGCGTCTCGCCCCTTCCATCGAACCTCGCGTCGACCCCGGTGGCGTCGTGATGTTCGCCTCGCAGGGCCAGGAGGAGCAGGATCGCGGCGACGATCGCCAACGCGGCGCCGGCGAGCCACGACGAGCGTCGCAGGCCCGCGTGTCGGGTCACGGCGCGGCCTCGAGGACGACGGCGCCGCTGCCGCTCGCCAGCTCGAAGGGCCCGGTGAAGCGGGCCAGGTGCCCGTCGTTCGAGACGCGGTAGAGGTCGACCTTTGCCTCCGACGCGCCGATCCAGCCGGGCGCGTCGTAGCTGTAGTAGCCGATGTCGTAGGGCTCGGGCGACGGCGGCATGGCGCAGAGGCAGTCGAGGCCGGAGCCCCAGGGCTGCTCGTAGGGGAAGAAGTCGAGCGACGGGACACCCTCGTTGACGATCGCGTAGATGTCCACCCCGGTGGGCATCGAGTTCAGCGGGCGCGGGGCGAAGAAGATGTCGTCTCCGACGATGTTCTCGATCAGGTAGGTGACCGACTCGCCCGCGGGGGTCTCGTCCTGGCCGAAGGCGCCGGCGACGATCTCGCCCATCGGGCTCGCTTCGATTCCCGCGCCGTCGCCGTCGCCGGTCGACGGACGGACGGACTCGAAGTCGAGTAAGAAGCCCGGGTCGGTCTCGAAGACCCCGGTGCCGAGTGCGTCGACCTCGACGGCGGCCAGGGCGTCCGCCGACGGATCGTCGAAGACCGTGATGGCGCTGAGCAGGAAGTTCTCGACGACGACCTGCACCTTGCTGACGTCGGCGGGCGCCGGCGGCGGATCCTCGCAGGGCGGCCCCTCCCGCGACGCAGCCAGCTGGGAGATCTGCGCGTCGTCGATGATGAGCGGCGTGCAGTTGCCGATGAGGCCGACGATGCCGATGCCGATCTGCAGGTCGACGAGCCGTCCGTCGGCCTCGCGCCGACCGCTGAAGATGTTCACCTCGATGATCTCGCAGAAGCCTCCCTGCGGGTGCTCCTGCAACGAGCGGAAAACCGTGAAGATCGTGAACAGATCCCCCTCGCCGGTGATGAACGACATCAGGGCGTCGTCGACGATCGTCGGATCGAGCACTCGCACCTCGAGCACGCCGCCGGCGGGAAGGCCGAAGCAGAACTGCGACGTGACGGCGTCGCCGATGTCGTTGCCAGGAATCGTCGAGTCGGCGATGCCGCCGAAGGCGTCGTAGGTTCCCGAGACGTCGGGCGGTTCGGTGCCCTCGTGAACGTCCATGTAGTCGAGGAGCAGCTGCACCGTCGGATGATCGAGATAGTCCTCGAGCGTCTGGAAGTCGGCGACGACGACGCCGCCGACCGCGTTTCCGAGATCGAAGGGGTTGGCCGGTCTCCTTCCCTTGCCCTTGCTGCAGCCGGTGGAGCTCGTGATGGCGAGGAGCACGGTGGCGCTCACCAGGAGGCAAAGGAGGTGTTTCGTGTGGCTCATGCTTCGGTGCTCTGCGGAAGACCGGGGTGGCGAGGGTTGGACGGGCGAGTCTTCCGGTTTCTTCAGGTCGGATTCGTCCTGCCACCGAGCATCGAGCCTACCACTTCCAGGGTCAAGAAGGACCCCGTACAAAAGCCCCGTTCCCGGAGAACCTTTCCGTAACGCCAGGCGGCCCCGGAGCTTCGCGCGTCCTGGTCAGGTCGCCGCGTCGCCGATAGAATCGCTTCATGGTCGACTCAGGACTCTCCGATGACGTGGCCGCGGCCGCCGAGCCCGGCGGCGATCTCCGCGCCGACAGCGAGCCTGCGGAACTCGCCGCGAGTCTCGAGACCTGCGCCTTCCTGCGGCTCGCACGCGAGTGGGACCTGCGCTTCGAGAGGCTCTTCCGGCAGGGGGCCGTGGCGAAGTGGTACAGCTCCGTCGGTCACGAGGCGACCACGGTGTCGGCGGGCGCGGTGCTGGAGGCGGGCGACGCGCTGTTCTCGCTGCACCGGGACAGCGGCGCGATCCTGCGCTACTACGTCGACATCGACGACGTGCTGCCGGGCCTGGTTCCCGGCGCCCGGTCGTCGCGCGGTCGCGACTCGCGGGAGCTGCTCCACCGTCTCGCGTCGCAGCTGCTCGGACGGGCCGACGGCTTCAGTCGCGGCTACGAGCGGTCGTTCCACTACGCGCACATCGACGAGCCTGCCGGAATCTTCCATGTTGGCATGATCTCGCATCTCGGCGCGATGATCCCGGTCGCGGCCGGCGTCGCTCTCGGTTTTCGCCACCAGGGCCGTCGACGCGTGGCGCTCAACTTCATCGGTGACGGCGGCACCTCGACCGGAGACTTCCACGAGGGGCTCAACATGGCCGCGGTCCTCGGAGCGCCCTTCGTGCTCGTCGTCGAGAACAACGGCTACGCGTTCTCCACTCCGCTGTCGCAGCAGTCCGCCGCGCCGTCGCTCGCCGCGCGCGCGCAGGGCTACGGCATGGTGGGCGTGCGGGTTGACGGCAACGATCCGGAGGTCGTGGGTGGCGTGCTGCGCGAGGCGGTCACGCGGGCGCGCGCCGGCGAGGGTCCGACGCTGGTCGAGGCGATGGTCGGACGCATGCGCGGACACTCCGAGGGAGATCGTTCGCTCGACGGCGTGCCCTCCACCGATCGCGAGCGCTACCTGCGCGAGGACCCGGTGGAAGGATACGAGAGGTCGCTCCTGGAGCGCGGTGCCGTCACGCGGGAGTGGCTCGACGAGCTCCGATCGGCGTGCTCCGATCTGCTCATCGACGTGGTCGACAGGGCGCTGGAGTCCTCCGGGCCGGGCGCGGGCGAGCGTCGCCCCGTCTTTCTCGAGCCGTCCGTGGAGGTCGAGGACCCGGTCCCGGACCCGGCGGAGGACGGCGAAGGTGACGGGGACGAGGTCACCTATCTCGAGGGCATCTCCACCGCGCTGCGCGATGCGATGAGGGAGGACACCGGCGTCTTTCTCATGGGGCAGGACATCGCCGGGTTCGGCGGCGCCTTCACGGTGACGCGCGGCTTCGTCGAGGAGTTCGGCGACGATCGCGTCATCAACACGCCGATCGCCGAGTCCGGCACCCTCGGCATGGCCGTGGGCTGCTCGCTTCTGGGGCGGCGTCCGGTCGTCGAGATGCAGTTCGCGGACTTCGTCTCGTGCGGCTTCAATCAGCTCGTCAACGTCGCCGCGAAGCTCTTCTACCGCACCGAGCGCCCGGTGCCCCTCGTCGTGCGCTTGCCGTCCGGCGGCGGGGTCGGCGCGGGCACGTTCCACTCGCAGAACGTCGAGGCGTGGTTTCTCCACGTCCCCGGTCTCAAGGTTGTTGCGCCGTCCACCGTGCAGGACGCGTACACGCTGCTTCGAGAGGCGATCAGCGACCCCAACCCGGTGCTCTTCGTCGAGCACAAGTACCTCTACCGCAGGGCGAGCGGAGCGATCGGGTCGGTCCGGCGGCGCTCTTTCGAGGCCGGCGTGAGTGCCCGCGCGGCCGTCGTGCGAGAGGGCAAGGACGCGACGATCATCGCGTACGGCTGGATGGCGCACCGGGCGCTCGACGCGGCGCGGGCTCTCGAGAGCGAAGGGCTCGACGTGGAGGTCGTCGACCTGCGGGTGCTGGCGCCGCTCGATGACGCGACGATCCTGGCGTCCGTCGAGAGGACCGGTCGGGTCCTGGTCGTCCACGAGGCGCCGCGCACCGGGGGCTTCGGCGGCGAGATCGTCGCCCGCATCGCTGACATCGGCTTCGAGCATCTCGATGCGCCGGTCCGTCGGCTCGCCTATCCGGACACTCCGGTGCCCTTCGACAAGGGGCTCGAGGCGGAGTGCTTGCCGAGCGAGGAGACGATCGCGTCGGCGGTCCGGGCGCTCTGCCGCTGGTGAGTGAGGCTCGATGGCCCTGGGCGGGACGTGGAGGGTCGCTGTGCCCGGGGAGCGCGATCAGGAGCCGGTCCTGTTCTTCACCGTGTCTTCGCGCTCTTCCCGCGCGGCGATCCGCCGGATCTTCAGGTTCTTGATCTCGACGAGGTCGGTCGGGTGGTGGACCTGGAACGCGATCGGCCCGCTGACGACGTCGCCTTCCTGATCGTGGTCGGTGACGAGCTGCTCGTTGACCCAGACACGGATCTTGCTGCCACGGGCCTCGACACGCATACGGAACCACTCGCCGTCCCTGGTCTTCACCTTCTTCGCTCGTGCTGTCTTCCAGATCGCACCGGTCCAGAACTTCGGGTCGCCGTGATCGACCTGGATCTCCGGGCCGTCGGGCCAGCGGCCGCGCAAAGCCGTCAGGCCGGTGCTGCGGATGAAGATGCCGCTGTTGCCTCGGCGCTTGCCGGTGTCCCGGACTCGCAAGTCGGCGCTGAGCTCGAAGTGGTCGAAGGACTCCTTCGTCGCCAGCACGCCGGGTCCGCCGAACCCCGTGATGACGCCGGCGCGCACCTCCCACTTGCCGGTGCGGGTCGGCTTCCGGTAGCCCTTCAGGTCCTTGCCGTTGAATCCCAGTCGCCACCCGGCGTTCTTCTCCTCGCGCGTGAGACGGTTCTCGCGCTGCGCGGCGAAGATCCGGCGGCAGTCCGGGCAGCAGAAGCCGACTCTCGTCCCTTCGCTGAACAGCGAGATCTCGGGCTTCGCGGGCTTGCCGCTGATCGGACACTTCGTGACCGCGTCGTCGGCCGGTGCAGAGAGCGCGGCGAGAACGACGACGAGAGCTTGGGTGGTCATGTCGGGCTCCTTCTTCCGGGGGCGGTGTCGGAACCGGCATTCTCCCCCGATGCGGGGCGGCGGACAACTTCCAAGAGCTTGCAAGGGGCGGCCTGCAGGCCTTTTCTTGCGAGACCTCGGGAGTTCTGTCAAGGTCAGGGGAGTCTCTGCTTCCCGTTCCTCCTCCATGCCCGGTGCCTGTCGATGTCTGACACCTCCCGCAGCCCGAACCATCTCGCAAAAGAGACCAGTCCCTACCTCCTGCAGCACGCGTACAACCCGGTCGACTGGCATCCCTGGGGCGAGGAGGCGCTGCATCTCGCGCGCGAGCAGGACAAGCCGATCTTCCTCTCCGTCGGCTACTCCTCGTGCCACTGGTGCCACGTCATGGAGCGGGAGTCCTTCGAGAACACCGACATCGCTCGTGAGATGAACGAGCACTGCATCAACATCAAGGTCGACCGTGAGGAGCGTCCCGACATCGACGCGATCTACATGGCGGCGGTGCAGATGCTGACGGGTCAGGGGGGGTGGCCGATGAGCGTCTTTCTGACACCCGACCTGAGGCCGTTCTTCGGCGGCACGTACTTTCCGCCGGACCGTCGCCACGGGCGGCCGGGCTTCGGTGAGGTCGTCCGCGCGATCGCCGGGACCTATCGGAGCGAGCCCGGCAAGGTCGAGAGCACCGCGAGCCTTCTGGCAGAGCGCCTCGCGGCGCCGGAGGATCACGGCTCGACCGAGCTGCCCGGAGCGGAGACGCTCCGGAGCGCGGTCGAGGATGCCGCGCGTCGCTTCGACCCGGCTCACGGGGGCTTTGGTCCGGCGCCGAAATTTCCGCGCTCGGTCGAGATTTCGATGCTGCTGCGGGCGCAGGCTCGCGCCGCCGATGGTCGAATCCTCGACATGTGCGAGCGCACGCTCGAGGGCATGGCGTACGGGGGCATGTACGACCAGATCGGCGGCGGCTTCCATCGCTACTCGGTCGACGCGAAGTGGCTCGTGCCGCACTTCGAGAAGATGCTCTACGACAACGCGCTCCTGGCGCGCACCTACCTCGAGGCGCTGCAGCTCACGGGGCGGGAGCTCTACGAGCGTGTATCGCGCGAGATTCTCGACTACGTCCTGCGCGAGATGACGAGCCCCGAGGGCGGCTTCTACTGCGCCACGGACGCTGACAGCGAGGGTGTCGAGGGTGCCTTCTTCGTCTGGACGCCGTCCGAGGTCGAGGAGCTCGTCGGCGCCGAGGACGCACGCCTCGTCTGCGAGTACTACAACATCACCGAAGCGGGCAACTTCGAGGGCGCCACGAGCATTCCGAACATCACCCGCGCCCTCGACGTGGTTGCGGAGTCTCTGGGCGTGGATCTCGCCGACGCCCGCGATCGTCTGGGCGTCGCGCGTAGCAAGCTCCATGCCGCTCGCGAGCAGCGTGAGAGGCCCTTTCGTGACGAGAAGATCCTGACTTCGTGGAACGGACTGATGATCTCCGCGCTGGCGCGCGGCGCGCAGGTGCTCGACGAGTCGCGCTACGCCGATGCAGCGCGGAAATCCGCCGATCTGATCCTCGCCTCTCTGCGTGACGGCGAGGGGCGCCTCCTGCGTGTGCGCAAGGATCGCGAGAGTCGCATCGGTGCGTTCCTCGACGATCACGCGTACCTCATCGAGGGACTCCTCGATCTCTGGGAGTCGAGCTTCGAGCCGCGCTATCTCGACGCTGCCAGGCAGCTCTGCGACCGCGTGCTCGAGGATTTCTGGGACGACGAGCTCGGCGGGCTCTTCTTCACGTCGACGTCTCACGAGTGCGTCATCGCGCGACGCAAGGACAGCTTCGACAACGCGACGCCGTCTCCGACCGGTGTCATGGCTCTCAACCTCCTGCGTCTGGAGCGGCTCAGCGGGGAGTCGTCGTACCGGGAGAAGGCGGAGGCGGTGCTCAGGAGCGTCAGCACTGCCGTGGACCGGATGCCGGTGGGCTTCAGCTCGACGCTGATCGCGCTCGATTTCCTCCTCGGGCCACCGGTCGAGATCGCTCTCGTCGGCGATCTCGACGACGAGAGCGCC
>CAYMLL010000348.1:6834-7074 GCA_964390645.1 uncultured Planctomycetia bacterium
GTCTTGTGGCCTCTGGGGGCCGTGGCCGACGACGAGAGCGCCAGGCGCTTCTTGCGCGAGATTCACCGCGGCTTCCTCGGCGCTCGCGTGATCGCGGCCGGCGGGTCGCCCGTTCCGGAGGATCTTGCAGCACGCGTCCCCCTGCTGCAGGGTCGGGAGGCGGTCGACGGCCGGGCGACGGCGTTCATCTGTCGTAACTTCGCTTGCGGGACCCCTCTCACCGACCCGGCGGAGATCGCC
>CAYMLL010000349.1:0-7059 GCA_964390645.1 uncultured Planctomycetia bacterium
CGCAGAAAATCGTCACGGATGTTCACTTCGCGCTCGAAGCGGTTGTTCTGGTCGACGACTTCTCCCTGTACCGGATCGACCGTCGCCACGAAGGTGTAGCGTCCGGTGACGTCCGGCATGTACGGCACATCGACCGTCACCGTCGAACGCGACAGGATCACCTCTCGCTCGTCGATAACGATATCCCGACTTCCCTGACCCGCCAGAGCACGCGCAGCCACGACTCCCCCGGACTCGACCGGCCTGGCGACGAGTCGGAGCCGCACACTCTGACCGTCGAGACCGCTCTGACGCAGGCTGACAACGACCGTAGCGCGTTCTGCCTTCTTCATCACCAGCGGAGCCTGCAGGTCGACACCCACGTCCACCGCCGACTGCGGTCCGACCCCGAGAGTGTGTACCGGAACGCCGAGTCTCGAAGCCGCCTCGATCGGCGACGGTCCGGAATTCTGGTCGAAATCACTGATCACCAGCAGGCCGGCCAGACTGCCGGTCGATTGACGTCGACGCAGGTCCGTCATCGCGGACCCGAGAGCCGTGACCTGCCCCTCGGTCGTCAGTTGATTTCTGAGCATCGCAGGGTCGATCCGGCCATCGTCGCCCGCGACCTCGACCGTGCGCGCCCCATCACCACGATCGAAGACAAAGGCCCGCAGACGGAACTTCTCCTCGAGCCGCCCCAGAAGCTCGCCATCGTCCTTCGAGACCAACGAGCGTACATCGTCCATTCGGCTTGGTGCCCCGTCGTCGCCGTCGGTCACGTCGGTCGCCGACCGGCCGATCGCCCGATCGATCTCGGCGCGATCCTCCCCGGAAATCCGGTCCCGGATCGCCATGCTGTCGGTGGCATCAAAGAGCAGCCAGAAGAGCGGCTTCGGATTGCGCACCAGGCTGACGGTGAGGACCGGCTCGGCGAGAATCAGGAAGACGATGCAGAGCAGCAGAGACCGCATAACCGCTAGCGGGATCCACACACGCGAGGCGCCCCGGCGCTGGAAGCGCCCGTAGAAGAACGATGCGACCAGAATCAGCGCGAGACAGCCGAAAAACCTCCAGCCACCCTGTGCCCAGCTCGCGAGCCACGAGAGCCGTGCGTCGTCGACGGCCGTCAGGTCGTCGTAGTCGGAGAGTCGAAGGATGATCTCCTGGAAGGTCACCTTCGGTCTCCTCCCCTCCCGGACGAGGGGATTGCGGAGCCGACCGCAGCGACGGCTCCCGAGGACGCCCGCCTGGCAGCGCCGCGGCTCCACGCCACCACGAGAAGCTCCAGCAAGAGCAACGCGAGAACGAGCCCCATCAGCTGCTTCCAGATGTTCACGCCGGAGACGAGGGCACCCTCCAACCGGATGGACTCTCCGCGCGGCACCCAGCGGTACTTCGCCTCTCCGAGACGTTCGGAGAGCATCTCCGCATCGACGACATCCGGACGAGACTCGCTCTCGGGTCCGTTGGCCGAGACCGGAAGCTCCCAGAGCTCCTGGCCCGTCTCGCCCCCGGCCGTGTCCTCCGACCGGTGCGCGGTGACGACGTAGAACCCGCGCTGGTCCGCGTCACGAATCGTCAGCGCGTAGCGATCGAAGCCCCGCGCCTCGACCTGGAGCGGCTCGATCTCGCCGTCCGGTCGCTCCGGCCGGTAGGAAGCACGTCTGTCCGCCGTCTCGATCGGTATCTCGATCGTCTCCACGGTCTCATGATCGAGATTCCGCAGGGTCTGACGAAGCAAGGTGCGAAAGATGCGGTCGAAAAGAAAGACCGCGTGCGTCTTCGTGAGGTCGCTCCAGTCGGAGTAGACCCCCGTGGTGACCAGAACGACTTGCCCCGCTCCGATCCGTCGCTCGACGATGAATGCCGCTCCGTTGGTGTAGCGTCCGAGCACCCGAGGCCGGGAGCGCTCGGCACGCTCGCGTGGAGTCAGGTTCGTGTCGCTCGATCGCGACAGACGCTTCCACACCAGCCAGTCCGCCCCGGAGTCGCCTGCGGTGAGCTCCATCTTCTCGTTGCGCCGGATCTCGGTCTCGACGAGCTCCGCGATCGTCTCGTCGGCGACGATCGCGGACACCGCCTTGAAGAAGAGCGGCTCCTTGTAGACATCGGCGATCCCCTCCGGGGTCTCCGTGTCGAGTCGGAAATAGTCGTGAACGAGACTCTCGACGTCGAGAAAGAACGGGTCGAGCGTGTCGTTTCCGATGTCCGGCAGCTCACCGATCGGCGCATCGCTCAGGGGCGCCGGGAGGATCCCGGCTCCGTCGAGCCACGCATCGCGAGTCCAGATCGCGGGATCGAAATCGCCGCCGGCGGCGATGACCAGCTGCCCACCCTGCTCGACGTACTCCCGCAAGAGTCCGTTGATCATCGCCGGCGTCTCGATTCCCGCGACGACGACGAGGCGCGCATCGCGGAGCAGCGCTTCGTCAACGTCCTCGACCGACGCATGTCGGACCCGGATGAGCTGACGGGAACGTTCCTCGCGGCTCGTCACCGGTGCCATCAAGCGCCGCAGCCGGATCGTCTCACCGTAGAGGTTTTTCGAAGGATTCTCATCACTCCCAACATCGTCGACAAAGACGACGGGCAGCGACGAGAGCACCGGAACGACGATCGATCGCTGATCATCCAGAGGCAGCTCGTCGCCGCCGATCGACATCGTGACCCGCGCGTAGCCGGGCCGTCCCGACTCCAGCGGAATATCGAAGGTATGCCGGAAGGTCAACTCGCGCGTCTGTCCCGGCTCGATGTCGATCTCCTGTGTCGCGACCGTCGTGCCCTCGATCGCCAGCGTCACCGGGACCCGAGATCGATGGACCTCGCCCTGGTATCGTACGAGACCGACGAAGGTCGTCGGCGTCTCCGTGTCAGCAACGCCGTCCTGCACGTGCAACTCGGCGACCCAGGCATTCGACCGTCGAGCGGGCCCGACCTGGACAATCTGCACCTCGGGCAGACGAGCGAGCTGCTTCTCCAACGACTCGCTCGGCCAGTTGACGAGCTGCTGGTCGCCGATGAGGACGACACGTTTCGACTCGAGATCGGGCACCCGCTGAGCAGCCTCGTAAGCGTTGTCCATCGCTCCCGAAGCGAATCCGCTGGCGTCGACCGGCGTCAGAGCGTCAAGCGCCTCGAGCGCGTCCGCGGAAGTCGCGTACGCATCGAGACTGAAGCTCGACGCGCTGCCGCAGGTCGGCAGGATCGAGACCCGACTCCCGTCCGGAAGATCGTTGATGAAGGTCCGAGCGGACTGCTTTGCCGCGTTGAGGACGGTGCCGCTGAGGTCGCTGTAGGCGCTGCTGAGGCTGTTGTCGACCACGATGATCGCATGAAGCGGCTGGTCGAGCGAGACCTCGTCCGAGGAGCTGGAGAGGTACGGTCTCGCCATCGCGAAACCGAATAACAGCACGCAAATCGTCCGCAACGCCAGCAGCACGATGTCCCGCAGTCGAAGGAAGCGACGCTGGCGATGGAGCGCCTCTCGCAAGAAGTCCATCGCCGCCCAGTCGACGACGCGAAAGCGCCGCCGGTTGAGCAGATGGATCAGGAATGGAACCGCCGCCAGCGCGAGGCCGGCAACGGCAAAGGCTCCTGCGAAATAGGCCATGCACGCTCACCCGCGGGGTGCAAGGTCGGTCACGACGGTGCCTGACCGTCACGACGCCTCATCTCTCCTGAAACTGAGTCCGAACGCTGTCGATCTCCCCCTCCTGAAGAATCGGCAGGTAGCGGTTGGGAATCGCGAGGACGAAGCTCGCCACCGCGGTTCCAAAGAGCTGCCCCGGGAGGCCGTGAACGCGCTTGTCATCACGCCAGTGTCCGTCCTGCCGGGGGTCATCGTTGTCGTGAGTCTGTGACGCAACCAGGTAATCGCGCAGCCGAGGATAACACTCGCGCCAGTGGCGGCCGCCGACCTGGTAGACCGCCTGTCCGACGTAATACAGCGTGTACGCGTCGCGACACGGAAGCTTCCCGCGACGGCTGTTCGGCACCTTCTCCGTGAGAATGGCCGCGTGAAGTACCTCCATGTTCCTGGCGATGCGCCAGTCTCCGTAGCCTCCGAACTCCTGCACGCAAACGACGCCCGCCGCTGCCATCGCGAGCGTGCCGCGCCGACCGTCGTAGGTAAACTGCCCCGGCTCGAGCATCGCACGTCGCTCGTCCTCGACGCCTCGACGCCCACTCTTCGAACGGTAGTGCCGACGAACACTCCCGAGCGCCAGCTTGATAACCTCCGGCGACACCTCGAACCCGCTGTCGACCGCGCTGCGCAGCGCCTTCGCCTGCATCACCGCCAGGCTGAGGTCGTGCCCCTTGCTCTGTCGCCGCGCTCGGTAGTCCCAGCCGCCGTCCTCGCACTGCGTGCTCGCGATGAGCTTTAGAGAACGATCCAGCACCGGGCCGATCCGCTCGTCAGCCGTCATCCCGTAGGCCTGCCCGAGAACGAACGCCGACAGTCCATGGTTGTAGAGATCGCGCTGAGCGTGCGAGATGTTGAGCAGGCCCGACGGCTTGGCGCTGCGCACGACGTACTCGAGCGCACGGTCGACCGTCGCTCCGTAGCGCCCCCGACCCGGCAGATGCCCTGCCGAGAGAAACGCCAGCGCCCCGAGGCTGACGAGTCCGAGGTCGTTCGACTGCCAGTTGCCCTCGGGACCCTGGTTGCGAGCCAGCCACGACAACCCACGCTCGAGCGCGCGCTCGCTCTCAGGAGTGATCTCCCAGTCACCTTCGGCCACCACGGGCCGGACGCTGACGAACGCGACGACAAGAGCCGCCCATGGAGCGACCGGCCGACGTCGAAAAGACAGCGACGAAAACACTCGACGGTCTCCGATGGACCGGCTCCCTCCCGCGCGACGTTTCATGGCGCTCATTCTACCCTCGACTTCCCCGCACCGGTACCGGGGTTACGGAATCGGAAGTGGCACGACGGTCCGACACCGTTGCAGGACCGATCTCCCCCGACAGATGATCACCAGGACTCAGTCGCCCACGAGGAGGTGCCGGACGACCACGTAGATCGCGGCCAGCGTGATCTGCACGACCGCGAACGGTAGCGCCTTCTTGACGAAGGCGGCGAAGGAGAGACGAAGATCGTGCTTGTGGATGATCGTGACGGCAACGAGCGTCGAGGCCGAGCCGATCGGCGTCAGGTTGCCACCGAGGTTGGCGCCGAAGACGACCGACCACCAGAGCGGAGAGTTCTCAGGTATCGCGAGATCGGGCGAACCGAGAATCTTCGCCAGCATCGCGGCCAGGGGAATGTTGTCCGTCACCGAGCTGAAGAACGCCGATATCCCCAGCAGGGTCGCGGAGCCGACCGAGTCGCCGAGCACGAAGACAAAGCCGAGGCCCTCGCCGATCAAGGTCAGCACTTGAGCGTGCTCCATGACGTTGATCACGACGAAGAGAGCCGCGAAGAAGCCGATCAGGTCCCAGTCGATCGCCTCGTAGAACTTGTCGGCCACCGCCTTGAAGCGCAGTAACATGATCGAGGCGAACGCCAGGGCGACGTAGCCCATGCCGAGATCCCGGACGTACGGCATGTACGACGTCGTTGCGATCGCCAGGATGAAGAGCCCGGTCATCACTGCGCCGAACCAGAAGAAGAAGCGGCTCTCGATGCCGTCGTTCTCGTCGAATCCGCTGACGAGCGCCGCGGCCCGAGCTCGCTCTTCCTCCGTCGACAGCTTCCGGATCCCGAAAATCTTCTCGCCCATGATCAGCGTCGTTGCCGTCGCGACGACCACGTAAGGGCTGGCGACGATGAAGAAGTCCACGAACTCGATTCCGGCTGCGTTGCCGACGATGATGTTCGGCACGGAGCTGACGAGGGTCAGCAGCCCGCCGATGTTCGTCAGCAGCCCCTCGACAAGAAGAAAACCGAGCAGCTTGTCACCCCGTTCGAGCTTCTTCAGCGAGACTCCCGTCAACGAGCCGACGATGATCATGGCGGTCACGTTGTTTAGCACCGCCGAGAAGATGACCGTCATCAGGCCGTAATAGATCAGCAGCCTCCACGGATCACCGCCGGACAGCTTCGTCACCTTGACCGCGATCCACGTGAAAAGACCCGACCTCGACGTCACGTCGACGAAGAGACTGGATCCGAGGATGATCGCGATGACCTGCCAATCGATGCCCGGAACGTACACAGGAAGAGCGATCTCGTGCTCACCGAATGTCACGAGACCTGGCGGCAGCAGCCCGAAAAAGGAGCCGAGCAGCAAGCAGATAACGGCGTAGAGTCCCGCGACGATCGACTTCTTCGCATGCAGTTTCTCCTCGAAGGCGAGACAGAGAATCATCGCAACCAGGATGCCCGCGAAGAGCAACGTCACCCATGGCTCCACATGCGGAGGCGCGTGCCCGCTCACCCACGCGAGAGTTGCCACTTTCACCACCTCATCCCTCGGACCATCGTCCCGTCAGTTCTTGAATCCGCCTTCGACCGATCCGTCCGTCAAAGGAGCAAGAGCGGAGTTTCCGTCATCTCGACGGCGATCGGATAGGCAAGACCGTGCATCGCCATCTGCCCCTCGTCCTTGGTGTTCAGGACGAGCATGTCGACGGATCGTTCGGTGATCAACCGTCGGTAGTCGGCCAGATGCTCACCGAGGACGATCGCCTCGCGGATTTCCACATTCGACGCGAGCTCCTTCAGGGCGGCAGCACAGGACCCTACGTAGTCGTGCGGCTCCTTCATCAGGACCCTGAGCAGGGAGTCTCGGGCGTCGACCGTGTCGATGCTAGGGATCTTCGAGATCGCGTCCAGGTAGCGCTCGAAAACCCGCCGATCCTCGACGTTCGCCAGATGCAGAGTACCACCGGGCGACGTGAACGCGAACGCGTAGCTGACGAGCCGATCGTCGCCGACGAGATGGTCCGTCATCGCCATGACGCTGTCATGCGGGTGCTCGCCCTTCTGAAAGGGCCTCTTGCCGCGCGGGTGGGGCAACACGAGAGCAGGATTCGGGATCGACTGTGTCAGCACATCGAGATGCTCGCCGAGGCTGTGCCCCCAACGCCACGCGTCGCTCTTCAGCGCCCGGTAGGTGCAAACGAGGTCGG
>CAYMLL010000350.1:0-7052 GCA_964390645.1 uncultured Planctomycetia bacterium
AGATTGCCGCGACACGAGCGTCGTGGGGGGTCGTGACGACCGGCGCGCGGCGACCGCGGGCCCCGACGCCGGAGAGCTCGACGTCGACCCGGGTCTCCTCCAGGATGAAGCGATCGGTCTTCGGTGAGACGCGTCGCGCCTCGGTGCGTGGGGTCGATTCGAGCCGCTCGCGTTCCCCTTCCGGGATGCGCATCTGGCCCTGGGTGACGGGCGCTCCGTCGAGGGTGACGAAGGCGGCGCGGGCGACGCCGCCGGGTGTGGCGAGCGCGCTGAAGGCGAGAAGAGCGGCGAGGCTTGCAGATAGACGGATGGTGGTCATCATTCGGACTCCTTTCAGGGGGGGGTTCGCAGGGCGGCTCGGCCGGCTTGCCGTCTGACCGCCACGAACCAGAGCAAGCGTCCGGCCAAGCCTGCAAATTAGCTGTAAGTATTGTGGAAAATGTACTTTATGGAGATTCATGGGGGGGCGTCGGGGAGTGGCGGAAGTGCGGGTGATCACGCGGTGTCCGTCTCGCAGGCACCGCGTGTACATGCCGTTCGACGACTGTCGGATCTTGTCAACCGTGACCGCTGCGGTTAGAGAGTCGGGGTTGTGCTGACTAAGATGGCCCCTTGTCGCGTGCGTCGTCCCGTTCCCACGACTGAGAGCCTCGCATGAAGAGAAAGATCCTCGTCGGTCTGTTCGCCGCCCTTTCCATCCTCGGGCTCTTTGTCTGGCTTCTTCTGCGGGAAGGTGATTCGGAGCCGACGGGCACGGCTTCGAGCGTGGCGACCGTCGCCGGCGTCGACGATGCGGACGAGGTGCCGTCGGGTAGCGGTGAGGCCGAGGCGAAGAGCGCCGTGGTGAAGGAAGCCGACCCCGAGGGCGTCGACGACGAGGATGCCGCGGAGTCACCACCGCTGGTTCGGGGGCTGGTCCTCGGCGAGGGTGTCGGGGTGCCGGGCGCGGAGCTGCAGTTCTTCGCCGTCGACGACGCCGAGCGCATGCTGCTGGGCCTCGAGGATCTGGTCCCGCAAGGCGGCGAGATGCCGGACATCCCGCTGGTGATCGGTCGCCTGCGATCAGCTCTCGAGAAGTTCCGGCGCATCGGCGTGCCGGCGACCACGGACGAGAAGGGCGAGTTCGAGCTGCGTGACGTCGACCCTGGCGGCTACTTCGTGCTCACCGTCGCGAAGGGATGGATTTTCCACTTCGGCGAGGTCGTCAGCGTACGGCTCGGCGAGACCCAGGAGCTCACCGTCGAGCTGGATCGCGGCTCGGTGATCAGCGGCACGGTCCTCTCACTGTCCGGCGTGCCGGTAGGAGGCGCCACCGTCGTCGCAGAGTACCGGCCGCCTGGAATGCCGGGTGTCGGCAAGCTGGTGCGTCGTGGTCTGAAGCTGATCAACGGCGAGTTCCTCAAGGGGCCCTTCGAGGTCGAGACGGACGCCGGCGGTGCCTTCACGCTCGACTCTCTGCCGTCGGGCGTCTACGACCTCGCCGCGAGCGTTCCGAACGGTGTCGAGAGCCGGCTCGAGCTCGTCCACACCGGGACCGCCGGTGCGGTCGTCGTCCTCGGTCGCGGGGCGACACTGCACGGGTTCTTCGTCGATGGCGACGAGGCGCCCATCGGCGGCGTCGAGGTGAAGCTCGAGCACATGGACGACCGCATCCAGCTGCCACCGATCGCGGTGGCCTTCAGTGACGTCGCCAACACGGTCAATCGCTATCTCGGCGAGCCGCCCCGTCTTGCGGTGTCGACGGCCGACGGCTCCTTCTTCTTTTCCGGGCTCGGAGCGGGGAAGTACCAGCTGACGGTCCAGCAGCGCGGTTTTCTGCGCTTCGTGCGCCACGTCGAGGTGGCGTGGGGACAGACGAGCGTCATCGGCGCGCTGACGCTCGACCGCGGCCAGACGATCCGCGGCGTGGTCGTCGCCGAGGACGGTTCGCCGGTCGAGAACGCGTCGGTGCTCGGCATGCCGATGAAGATGAACTTCCTCAACGGCGGGATCGTCGCGAACGACTTCGCGACCGGACGGCTGCAGGTGCGCAGTGGCCCGGACGGTGCCTTCGTTCTCGGCGGGCTCCGTCGAACGAAGTACCGCGTCGTCGCGACTCGCAGCGGATTCTCGTCGGCGGGCGAGAAGGACGTCACCGGGAAGTCCGAGCCGCTGCAGCTCGTGCTGCGGCCGGGACGGACGATCCGTGGACGGGTGATCCTCGCGGGCACCGAGGACGGCGTGCCGGAGCTCCGTGTCCGCTGCCGGCGGTCCCGGGCCACGACCGACGAGCAGGGAGAGTTCGTGCTCGAGGGCGTGACGCTGTCGGACGGTGACGAGTCGAACCCCTTCGGTGGTGGCGAGTCGCGTCGTCGCGGTCGCGGTCGCGGTCGCGGTCGCGGTCGTGGCCGTGAGGCCGAGGAGCCCGGGGGGGTGGAGGCCGAGCGGGATCGGGCCGCGGAGGAGGAGAGCGAGACCGCGTTTCGTGTGCGCGCCGGGGGCAAGGGCTACCTGCGCGCAGAGGTGACGCTCGATTTCGAGAAGATCCCGGACGAGGTCGTCCTCGAGGTCCTCAAGGCGCCGTCGATTCAGGGTGTGGCGTACGATCCCGAGGGCAACCCGGTGCCGGGCGCACTCGTGCGTCTGACGCCGGCGTTTCCTCCCGAGTTCGAGCGGCTCGGCTTCTTCGACACGGCGATGATTTTTCTCGGCGTCACGGTCAGTGACCGTGAGGGCAAGTTCAGCTTCGAGAACTTCCAGGCCGGCGATGGCGGTCGACTGCGTGTCGTCGCGGACCACCTGCTCTACGCGCGGGGGCAGTCCGAGAACTTCTCTTACGGTGAGGCGTTCGACTCCGGGAGCGGGATCGAGGTGCGCCTCGTCGATGGCGGCACGGTGCGGGGAGTCGTCACTGACGGCAGCAAGCCGATCAGCGGCGCCACGATTCGGCTGCGGCACGACCGCGAGGTGTCCCGGCAGGAGACGATGTTCTCGAGCATCATGGGCTTGCCGAAGGGGGGTGACACGGCCCACACGAACTCCGAGGGTGCGTTCGTCTATCGACAGGTGATTCCGGGGGAGTACGTTATCAGCGCGGAGGTCGAGGGCTTCACCGAGTCGAGCGAGGAGAAGCTCGTCCTCGAGGCCGGCGACGAGCGTGAGCTGCGCTTCGAGATGGACCCCGGAGGCGTGGTCCTCGGTGAGGTCACCGACGCGTCCGGCGCCAAGATCGCCGGAGCCAAGGTCCGGATCATCCGTGAGTCGAGCTCCTCGCGCGAGATGGTCCAGGCGCAGAAGTACCTCGGCGGCTCCTACAAGTCGTCCGTGAGCGACGAGGACGGCTCCTTCCAGATCGTCGGTGTTCCCGGGGGCACCTACTCCGTCCTCGCGACCCTCAAGGGCTACCGTCGGGCCGAGCTGGAGGGGATCGAGCCGAGTGAAGAGCCGGTGAGGATGGTCCTCGTGCGCTCCGCGGCGATACGCGGTGCGGTGGCGGACGGGGCGACCGGCGAGCCGGTGAGGACCTTCAAGGTCGATGTCCGGCGCCAGGAGGAGGGCGAGGACGAGGACTCGCCGTGGCGAAGAAACCGCCAGTACGAGGATCCCGAAGGCGTCTTCGAGCGTGGCGACCTCCAGCCGGGCGTCTACAAGATCGCGGTCAGCTCCCGGGGCTTCGTCCCGGCCTCGATGTCGGTCGAGCTCTTCGAGGGCGAGATCGTCGAGCCCCGGTTCGCGCTGGAGCGATCCGGGAGGGCCGTGGGTCGAGTCGTCGACGGCTCGACCGGGCAGCCGCTGTCGGGCGCGCGTGTGCGTCTCGTTGCGGACACCGCCGAGGTCGTCGAGGAGGCTCCCGCGAAGAAGGGCGTGCCACGAGTCGGCGACGATGTGGCGAAAGCGCCGGAGAAGTCCGAAGAGCAGCTGCAGGCGGAAGATTACAGCGCGCTCCGTGGTCACTTCGTCTCGTCGCGCCTCGGCGACTCCGTCGAGAGCGACGGGGATGGTGTCTTCGAGATCGACACCATGCCGCCGGGGCCGCAGGTGGTCATCGTCAGCCATCCGAACTACGTGCAGGCGCTCCAGCGGCGTGTCGAGGTCGGCTTCGGCGAGGCGATCGAGCTCGACTTCGCGCTTCGAAGCGGGCTGCACATCGCCGGTCGGGTCGTCGATGGTCAGGGAGGACCGCTCAGCGGGAGTCGAGTCTTCGTGCGCGGAGTCTCGGCCGGCAACTCCCGGGTGCAAAAGACGGTCAGGACGGATCGCAACGGCAACTTCCGCATCGAGGGGCTCGAGAAGGGGACCTACCGCGTCATGCCGCTGCGCGAGCGCGGACGGAGCGGATCGCGAGGCCTCGGGGCCCGGCAGCTCGAGCTCGATTCTAGCCGTGGCGACCTCGAGCTCGTATTGCCGGATGCGGCGCAGTAGCTGAGCGACCCGCGGTCGGGCTTTCCTCGCCGGGGCAGGCCGAGTCGATCCGACCCGTCGTCGAGTTTCCAGGTCGCCGATGAAGACATCTCTGAGCGCTCCGACTCGGGACCCGACGCCGATCTTCGAGCACTTTCGCGGCAGCCAGTCGACGGAGCTGCTGACCGCCGCCGTCGCGCACTTCGGTCTGTTCGAGCGTCTCGCGGACGGCGCCGTCGAACGCGACGCCTTGCGGGGTGGGCTCGGGCTTGCGGAGCGGCCCTTCGTGGTCCTGACGACGGCGCTCGCGGCGATGGGGCTGCTCGTCCAGCGAGGCGGCAAGCTGGACCTCACGGAGCTGTCGCGCGAGCATCTGCTGCCCGGCGGCGAGTTTTTCGTCGGGGATTACATCCGGCTTGCGGGGGAGAGTCCGTCGGTCGTCGAGATGGTCGAGCGTCTGCGAACCAACCGCCCGGCCGGAAGCGAGCCCGAGGAGGGCGGCGCCGCGTACATCTACCGCGACGACATCGAGTCGGCGATGGAAGAGGAGGCTTCCGCTCGCTTCCTGACGCTCGCGCTCGCGGGGCGGGCCCGCAACTGCGCGCCGCTGCTCGCCGAACGCTTGCCGCTCGCTGACCGGCGGCTGCTGCTCGACGTGGGCGGCGGCAGCGGCATCTATTCGATCGCGCTGCTGCAGAGGAACCCGGGCCTGCGCGCGATCGTGTGGGAGAGACCGGAGGTGCTGAAGGTCGCCGTGGAGAAGGCTGCCGAGTACGGCGTGGCGGAGCGCCTCGAGTGCCGTGAGGGCGACATGTTCGCCGATCCGGTTCCCGCCGGGGTCGACACCGTGCTGCTCTCGAACGTCCTGCACGACTGGGACGTGCCGCAGTGTCGGGAACTCGTCGGACGCTGCGCCGCCGCACTGCCGCCGGGCGGCAAGCTCCTCGTTCACGACGTCTACCTGACCGACGCGCTCGACGGGCCGCTGGCGGTGGCGCTCTACTCGGCGTCGCTCTTCCGGCTGACTCTGGGACGTGCCTACAGCGCCGCTGAACACCGCTCGTGGATGCGCGAGGCGGGGCTCGTGCCCGGCGACATCGTCGACACGCTCATTCACTGCGGCGTGCTGACCTCGACGAAGCGCTGAGGACGGGTGTCGGGGAGCTTCTGGAATCGCCGGGCTCCGCCGTGAGATCGAAGGTCCCTCGGCGAGGCAGGATCAGGAGGTGTCGGGCCGGTCAGGCGGAGTCGTGGATGTCCGGAGGCCGCCTGTCCGAGGGGCGCCTGTCCGAGGGGCGCCTGTCCGGGGAGCGCCTGTCCGGGGAGCGCTTGTCCGGGGAGCACCTGTCCGGGGAGCACCTGTCCGGGAGGCCCCGCTACTTGCGCTTCTCGTTGTGCCAGGTGTGTTTGCGGAGCTTGGGGCAGAATTTCTTGACTCGCAGCTTGATGCCGCGGCGGCGCTTGACGAGGTAATTGCGTTGACCGCTCTCCTCACAGACGAGCCACACCTGCTCGACGCGCTCTTTCTTCTTGGCCATGAAGGGGACTCCTGCTTTGCGGACGAAGGGGAAACAGAATACCGATCCCGCGGTGGCTTTTCAATGGCTCGTCGGACAGATTCGCCAGCGGCCCGCGCCGGCCCGCCGGGCGAGGACGAACCGGTCGACGGCGGCCCGGAGGGGCTTCCCGGGGCCGTGTCGGGGGCCACTCGGGCGTCGCCGGGGCCGCTCGGTGATCCGGGTTTTCGCGGTTCAGGGGGTCAGCGGGCGACGAAGTTGACCAGGCGACCGGGCACGGCGATGACCTTGTGCACCGTCTTGCCCTCGAGGAGCTCCTGCACCTTCGCGTCGGCCCTCGCGGCCACCTCCAGCGCGTCCCGATCGAGTCCGGAGGGAACGTCGATCCTCGCCCGCACCTTGCCCATGATCTGCACGGGGATCTCGACCGAGTCCTCGACCAGCAGATCGGGGTCGGCGACGGGAAACGGCGCGTACACGATCGTCTCGCTCGAGCCCATCCTTTCCCACAGCTCCTCGGCGAAGTGGGGCGCCATCGGCGCGACCATGCGCACCAGAGCGTCGGCGACCTCGCGTGGAACGATATCGAGCGACGTCAGCCGGTTGTTGAGCTCGATCAGCTTGGCGATCGCCGTGTTGAACCCGAGCGACTCCATGTCGGTGCGCACGCCGTCGATCGTCGCGTGGAGCGCCTTGCGAAGCTCGTCGTCGGGACCGTCATCACCGATCCTCGGCGACCCGGTCTCCTCGTCGATGAGGTTGCGCCACAGTCGTTGCAGGAAGCGATGCGATCCGACGATATCGCGTGTGTTCCACGGCTTGGACGCCTCGAGCGGACCCATGTACATCTCGTAGAGCCGCAGCGTGTCAGCGCCGTAGTCGGTGCAGATCTCGTCCGGAGTGACGGCGTTCTTCAGGCTCTTGCCCATCTTGCCGAACTCGCGCTTCACCTCCCCGCCCTCGAAGAAGAACTTGCCGTCCTTCTCCTCGACCTTCGCTGCCTCCACGTAGAATCCGCGCTCGTCGGTGTACGCGGCCGCCTGAACGTAGCCCTGGTTGAAGAGTCGCCCGAAGGGCTCCGGCGTCGATACGTGTCCGAGGTCGAAGAGCACCTTGTGCCAGAAGCGCGCGTAGAGCAGGTGGAGCACGGCGTGC
>CAYMLL010000351.1:0-7040 GCA_964390645.1 uncultured Planctomycetia bacterium
CATGATAGAATTCTTTCACCACTTGTTTCTTTTTCATCGGTTGCAATTCAAGATCGCGCTCCCTTAAAAACGAGGGATCCTCGTTATCAGAGTCCGACCTAGATTCATTTGGGTCAGTGGGGATGTTCCTCGTGTGAGGAAGCGGACGGTGGGTCGGGCGCAGGGCGTGCGGCTCCTCGCTCCCCGTCGCGCTATCTCTTTCGCAGGACCCAGGTCGTCATGCAGCGTCGATCCTGGACCACCGTCGTCTTGATCGGGTCTACGAGCTCACCGCCGAGCCTCGCGGTCCACTCCAGGAGCAAGGCTTCGTCGACGAGGTAGCGCTCCGAGCCGTCGGGCAGCGAGTAGCGGCGCCCGTCGATTCGGCGCATACGGGACTCCATGCCGATGGATGACGCGAGTCGACAGAAGAGCAGGCCGTTGGCGCTCAGAGCTCCCCAGCTGCCGAGAAGCATCGCCCCGAAGTCTGTGTCGTCGCGGGCGAAGTGGAGGACCGCGTTGCTGATCACGACGTTGGCGAAGGCGTCGGGAAAGGTGAGCGCGTCGATACGTTCGGCACGAAAGTTCTCCGCCGGCAGCGACGGCGCCAGCTTCGCTGCGACACGCCGCAGCGACGTGATAGCGTGCTCGTCCTCGTCCGCTCCGTGGACCTCGTATCCCTCCTGCAGGAGGTAGACGAGGTTGCGTCCCGAGCCACATCCGGCATCGAGGATTCTCATTCCCGGTCGGATTCTCCCGCGAAGAATCTGGTCGAAGAGGTAGATGTCGATCGGGCCGAAGATCGAGGACAGGTCGGTCATGATTCGAGGTGGATCCAGGGGCGGTTCTCGGTCCGGCGCGAGGAGCTCGACGGCAACTTGAACGGTTGCAGAGAGAGACGGCGACCGGGGCTTCGGGCTCGCGCGCGCGGAAGCGGTCCTCGTGTCGAGAGGAGAGCGGGCGAGAGGCTCCGGTCCCGAGAGCATAAAGGGATCGAGACGGGTAGGCCAGAGCCGTGGATCGGGACCGGCGGGTCCGCGGTCAGCCGATGTGCTCCGACGCCCGAGTCTCGTTTCGCGGCCTGCCTCGTGGTCAGATACGGGCGCACCGATCTCGATCACGGCGGAAAGTGGGTCCCGCCAGGGTTGCCGGGAGGCACGAGCATCCGACGTGGCGCGGCTACCCGGAGGATCTTCGCACGGCTCCGAGCACCGTCACGCCCCGTCGATCGGCTCGCATGGAGAGAACGACTGGCAGTCAAGGCTGTCCGCGGTCGGGTCGCTACCGCAGTCGACGAAAGGCGTCGGGGGCGGGCTTCCCCCCTGGAACCGGTACTGGAGCAACGAGATCGCGTCCGTCAAGTTCTTGCTCCCGTCGTCGTTCACGTCGGCCGCATCGTCGCAGGGTATGGGGAGCCCGAGGAACAGGTGCAGAAGGACGGTCACGACGTCGGCGACATCTCTCCTGCCGTCAGCGTTGACGTTTCCGCGCTGGAAGTTGTTGGCCTCGATGTTGATCGTGAACACGCAGCTCGTGCTGTTGCCGACGCTGTCCGTCGCCGTGCAGGTTACTCTGTGCGCGCCGGTGGGAAGAACGGTGCCCGGGGCCGGGTCGCATACCACCTCGACAGTGCCGCTGCAGGAGTCGGTGGCGACAGGTACATCGTACTCGATCGCGCATGCCGTCCCGGCGCACCGCATGGAGACGTCATCCGGGCAGAAGATCGTCGGCGGGTGGACGTCGATGTCGAAGGTGCGCCAGCCGTTCGTTTCCGCCAGGAGCGAGGCTCCGAGCTCTCCTCCGAGGGCGTTCAGAACAGGAGCTCGGGAGTCGCCGAGGCAGTCCACGAAGCGGAGGGACTGGCAGCCGGTATCCGCCACGCCGGTGAGGGGCGAGAAGCAGTACCTCAGAACGTCGTGCGAGCCGGCGCTCGTGAGGACGCTCTGGTTCGCACCGAGCAGATTGATCCAGGCGACGGCCACTCCGGCGTGGACGTCGTCGCCGAGGGGACATCCATTGTTCGGGGTCTCGTTGACGAAGATCTGAGTCGAGGACGGAAAGCCTTCGGCCAGCGCGACGCTTTCCAGAGCGAGAGCCCCGGAGTCGTAAGCGAGAGCGACCTCGCCACCGCGAAACCCGACGTCGCTGTCGACCTTGAGAGTGACGTAGCTGCCGGGGTTGATGGGCGAGAAACTGTCCTGCACCAGCGAGAAACTGGCCAGACGGACCGGAAACCCCAGGCGGTCCAGGACCTCCGCCATCTTGTTGAGGGCGTTGGCGGACCGGTCGACCCCCGCGATACCGTCGACGACTCCGTCGCCGTCGGTGTCGACGAGGTTGTGCTGCGAATTCGTCAGATCGAACAGACCGGCCAGGACGAAGGCCTCGTTGAACGTCCGGACCGCCCGGGTCGAGACCGTTCCGGCCTGGAAGGCCGAGTAGAAATTGTCTATCTGGTCTCGCACCTTGCCGCCGAACGTGACGAGCTGCGTGAAGGGATCTCCACCCGGATCGAGCGGGAAGATGGGATTCTGCGCTCCCGGAAACGGCAGGCCGTTGAGAAACATCACGTTGCTGGTCGAGTCGTAGCTCCTCGACTGTCCGGCGACGAAGCGGAACCCGGTCGTGTCGTTCTCGCCGAGGGTGCTCTCGGGGGCCGCGAAAGCCGAGTGGAAGCGGACGACCTGCGTAAATCCGTCGTTCGCGATGACGTTGACGATGCCGGGGACCCAGAATTCCGTGACGCCAGGATCCGCCCATTTCCGCATCCCCAGGAGGTCGTCATCCCCGTCCATCGTGGTAAGGAGGTCGCCACGGTGTTCCTCGACCGTCGTGGCATCGAAGACGCGCACGTGGCTCCGGCTCCACTGACTCTCCAGCGTGACGATCTCGTCGAAGGACTTGCCGAGGAACTGGGAGCGGAGCTCAGCCGCGTTGACGCCCAGCGGCCGGCTGAACTGCGAGACCAGTTCCAGGACCTGCTGTCCGGAAGCGTTCTCGCCGGTGTCCTGCGCTCGAAAGGACCCTCCGGAGCACAAGACAAGACCGACAACAACAGCGATCGTCTGACCTCGGGCACAACCACAGAACCGCCCCACATGCTTCATGGCACTCCACCTCTCTTCTTTGAGTACCTATCAAGAGTAAACCCTGGCTTCAGCGGACACAACCGGCCGCGAGCGGACCGGATCCCCGCGCGTCTCGGGACCGGTTTTCGCGGGTCCACCGCTGCGGTGGCTCGAGGCGGCGATGGAAGACAGGAAGAGACCACGGGCCTGCCTCGGCAGGTGGTGCGGTCGAGGTACGGGGAAAAGGAGGGCGGAGAAAGAGTGGCGGCTGCGGAGGCAGGCGGTAGGGTCGAGTCGACGGCACCGAACAGAAGCCAACTCCCTGCGGAATCCAGCCCGGTCCGGCCGGCGACCGGGATGGGGTGTCGTCAGCTCAGGGCCTCGAGAGAGCTGCGAGAGAATCGCGCCGAAACCGCCAGCCTCGCCCGCCGATTCCAGGGAGACACGCCATGCTTCGATCCATCGCCGCCGCCGTCGTTTTCACGTCCTCTCTTTGCCTTCTCGACGCGACCCTCTCTCCGTCGAGTGCGCCCGCGCAGGAGGTCGGAGACGAGATCTCCGTCGAGGGCGTCGTCTCGGTGTCCGCCTGTGTGCCGGTCGCCGTGCCGATCTGCGTGCTCGACGTCGATTCCCGCTCCGAGGAGTATCGGCTCTTCGAGTCCGGCGCTCCTCGCTCCATCGCCCTGACTGTTCGCTGCCTGGAGCTGGTCGGCGAGCGCGTTCGAGTCAGCGGCACGCTCGCGGAGTGGAGCTGCGATCCGGTCGAGTTCGGCGGCGTCGGCATCGCTGTCGACGACATCGGCGTGGTGCAGCCGACACCCTCCTGCGGCGACACGAATCGCGATGGCGATATCGACGTCTCCGACCCGGTCTACCTTCTCGACTACCTCTTCCTCGGAGGACCGGCGCCGGATTCGCTGCGCTTCGCGAACGTCAACGGCGACGCGGCCGTCGACCTCAGCGACGTGGTCTACGTGCTGGACTACCTGTTCCAGGGTGGTCCCGAGCCCGGCTGTCCGGAAGCCTGGGGCGGGCCCGCACGCGAGCCTTCGAGGGACGCGGCGTCCACCCGGAAGCGGCCTCGCTCGCAGGCGAGGTGGAGCTCGCCTCCCAGCGGGAAGATCCAGCGAGCTCCCGGCCACCTCTCATCGCTCGCCTTCGCCTTCCCGCCGACGGAGCGGGGCGACAGGCGGTGGAGGACGTCGTCCGCGAGGATGTGGATGAAGCCTCCGGCTGCGGTGACGAACCGCGCGCCCTTCCAGTCGCCGGTCGTCTCCTTCGACTTCCAGGTGGCCGGGTCGACGTCGTGGACGGCGGTATCGGTGACGACGAAGAGCCGGTCCCTGCCCTTGCCCCGCGCGTTCTCGACGCCGACCATTCCGCGCACGTTCTTCCACGTCCGCGGACACGTCTGGTGCTCCCAGGTGCGTGGGTCCACCCTGTCGAGCACCCCGCTCTTCATCACCAGGAGCCGGTCGCCGAGTCCGGCGACGTGGTCGGCCGCTTCCCAGCCCGGTCGAGGCGCGTCCAGGCCGCTGTCGGTCGGCTTGCCGCTGGGATAGTGGAAGAAGCTGGTCTTCCGGCACCACTGCGGATGAGCCGGTGAGGGCTCCAGCGTGATCGAGTTGCCCAGCCCGTTGACGGCGGTGCCGGTGGTCACCCAGATGCCGACGTAGTGAGCGCCGACGACCCGGTTGCCGATGACGTCGATGCTCTCGGTCGCCTGCCCCGCGATCTCGTCGGCCTCGACGCTGATCGCGATGACGCGGGGCTCGACGACGAGGTTGTGCGCGATCGTTGCATCGCTGGCCCGCGAGCACACGAGCGCGGCGCAGTACCAGCGCGGCTGCTCTCCTCGCAGGTCGTGGTCGATGATCAGGTTCCTCGCGATGCGGACGTTCGATCCGCGGGCGGAACGCGCCAGGTAGATGCTGTGGCGGGTGGCCTCCTCGATGAGGTTCCCGGAGACCTCGACATCCCGGACGTTCTCGAGGTGGATGCCGTAGCCCCAGCCGGCCTTCGTACCCACCGTGCGCGAGATCGTGTTGTCCCGGATCGTCACGCCTTCGTACACGCCGGTCCTGGACGTCGCAGCGCTGATGCCGACGGCGACGTTCTCGATGCGCAGGTCGGAGATGCGGACCCGGTGGACGTTCGTCGACGACGTGTAGCTGCCGATCGCGTGCGTGTTCACCTTCAGGGGCGTCGTGCCGCTGATCGTCAGTCGCTGAATCACGAGGCCGGTGACCTCGCTGCCGATGTAGACGCCGAACTTCGCTTCCGGGGGCAGCTCGATCCGCGTCTTCGACGGGTCCTTTCCGGTTATGACGAGGTTCTTCTTGTTCGCGATCAGGATCGCCTGCGCGTGCGGCGCCCGTGGTCTCAGGCGGTAGGTTCCCGGCGCGAGGAGGATCGTCGTGTTGTCGCGCGCGTTCCGGACGACAGCCGCGAGGTCCTGTCTCGGAGACACGCGAACCGTGCGCGGCGCCGCGACGAGTCTTGTCGCCGCGAGGGCGGTGCCGACGAGGACCACGAGAAGAGCCGTTGCGGCCGGCCCGTTCGCCAGCCGACGGCTCGCCACCCGACGACTCGCCACCGGAGAGCTCGCTTTCGGGCAAGCCGCCTCGCTTCGCATCGACCACATTCCTGCATCTTACTCGACGCCGAGCCCTTGACGAGGAGTCAGCTCAGGACTTTCCGGGAAGCAGGAACAGGCGCCCTTCCGCGGCGTCGAGCGAGACCTGCAGGCCCGGCATGTCGGGGCTGTCGTCGTACGCCGGGATCTCTCGTCCGGAGTGCCCGTCGATCTCCTTGACCTGCTGCGGCGGCACGTCGAACTCCACTGTCGGCCATGCCGTGAAGGCGAAGCGGTAGTTGTTCAACATCACCGCACGGCGTCCGTCGACGTGCCGGAAGACGCCGACGAGATAGTCGTGGGGCGGATCCCTCTCCGTGCGCCGGATCGCGCGGACCGGCGTGCCTGCGAGCGCCTTCGTCGCGTCGTCGCCCGGCTTCACGCGGTGGACGCTCGTGCTGCGGAGCTTCATCAAGGTCGGACCGAGCTTGCGGATTCGCGCGTTGATCCGCCGGGCCTGGTACCAGTGCCGTGTGCGGCTGCCGTCCCTGCGCAGGATCGCCCCACCCCTGGGGAACTCGAAGGTGTTCGGCGTGCCGTACGTGAAGTACATCACGCCCTTTGCTCCGTAGGCGAGCGACGTGTAGACCTGCCACCGGATCTGGGCCTCGGTCGGATCGGTGTGCGGTCCGAACGGCGCCGTGTTGAAGTAGTTCCAGAACGGGATGCCCCTCTTCAGCGCGCCGCGGCGAATCGCCGCGAGGTTGCGGCAGTACCCGTCTCGAGCCGACCTGGAGCGGGTCGTCGCGTCGCCGGGCCCCGGTCGAAAGATGGGGTAGTGGTCGAAGCACAGAACGGCCGGGTCGAGCTCCTCCAGGAAGCGTTCGACGTGCTCGTCGTAGGCCTCGGGACTGGCGCGCCGCGGGCGCAGATCGCCGACACCGAGCTGCTTCTCGGACGCGTAGTCCGGATACAGGTTGATGTAATCGAGCTTGCCCGGTCGTGCGTTGCGGATCGCTGCAGCTCGCTCGCGCAACTTCGGGAACAGCGCCGTCGAAGGTTCGTCGAAGAGGCGGTATCCGATGCAGGCATCGCCGGCCGGAAGATCTTCCGGCGAACCGCTGCGCGTGTGAACGATGGCCGAGAGGTCATGCTTGTCGCACAGCTCGATGAGGCGCTGGTCGGAGCATCCCGGAACCGGGCCGAAGACGAGCGTGAAGTGGGCGTCCCGGATTTCGCGGAACCTGGCGTCGAGATCCGCGCCGTCGGGAAAGAGGGCCCAGAACGCGCCGATGATGAAGCTCCGCTGCTCGAACGTCGACCCCGGCATCTCCCCCCCCGCGAAGGCTTCCGCGCCCCCCCGTCCGGCAACGTCTCCTGCTGCGTCGCGACTGCCATTCAACCTGAAGAGAAAAACG
>CAYMLL010000352.1:0-7034 GCA_964390645.1 uncultured Planctomycetia bacterium
TCGACGGGTCCTCCAACGTGTAACGACGGGAACGCTTGTCGGTTACGATGCGTTCAAGAATTTGGAGACCACGGGATCAATAGGCCAGGTCAACGTCCCTGCTTCGGTTCACGACAATCCGGATGATCGGGCACGGTACACCGATTCCTCCGCCCGGTCCCGAGGCACGCTCGATCAGCTATCAGACACGCGGGGCGAACCGCACCGATGGGTGTCGGTGGCGGTTGCGTCAGCGAGACGCTGGAAGGATCTCTACCGTCGCGCGACCGATGGCCTCCCCCATCCTGTAGAAGCTTTCGGCGTTGTCGTACCAGCGCTCGTGAGAAGGATGACGCCACGCGCCGCGAGCGTCCTCCGGCGGCCAGAAACCTCCAGTCTCGACAAAGCTGATGCTGCCGGCGAATCCTGCTCGCGATGCGACCGCGCGCTGAGCCGCGATTATCTCCGGAAAATCCGGGGCGTCGCGGCCTCCACGCCCGCTGCCGACAATGATCACAGGCAACCCGGGGACCCGCAGATCCCTGCGGAGATCCTCGACGAGCATCGTGAGGTACTCCGCGAAGACGGGAGGGCTCTTGTCGTTCTCGCCCAGGTTCAGCACGAGGCCCGAGATTTCGTGGCCGGAGTCATCGGTGTAGTCCGGGAACTTGTCCGGGAGCCGAGCCAGAGAGTCGCGGACTTGCTCGAGTAGCAGCTTGTAGGTCTTGCCGGTTTGACCCGAGTTGGGGGGACGCAGGTCGACCGTCAACGACGGCAGGCCCAGCGCCGTCTTCAGGATACAGACCTGCTCCTCGAAGTGGTTTCCCAGGACGTGCCCGAAGGCCAGCTCCGATCCGATCCCGCGTTTTCGATCGCCTCCGTAGCCCACCCCGAGGGCCCCCGACTTCGGACCACGCCGATCGAACTGGATCCAGACATCCGGTCGCGTCGTCCAGGCGCCCTTCTCATCGAGCAGGTGCCGATAGCGAGCTCTGGTCTCTTCGTTGAGCACCAGATCATCGAGAGTGCCTCGATTCTGGCCCGGCTTCGGTCCGTGCGATCCCACGACCACGCCTCCACCGATGTGAGACCAGCCGCCGACCATGAGGAAGACCTTCACCGGTCCCCGGACGGGTCGGAAGAGATCGAGCTCCTTCAGGACGCTGCGGACGATCGGTGGGTAGAGCGGCTTTCGATCGAAAAAGAACGGGTCGGCGCCATGGGAGGCCGGCCGTGTCATGTCGATCAGGTCTCGCACGTACGTGTACATGTCGTTGGTCGGCACCTTGTGGGCTGCCATGACCTTCGCGGCGATCTTGTTGTATTCGAGCTCCGAACCCTTCTGAAAGACATCGCTCTCGGAGTGCCGGATCGGCGTCGTGCTGGCCCAGATCAGCTTTGCACCGGTCGTCCGAAGACGCTGGACGATATCATCGAGGTTGCGCTCGTACTGCCGGGGAGCGGTTGTGCGCACGCCGCCGGCATGCCGCGGAAGAACACGGAAGGCCCGCATGCCCGGCGCGCGATGAACGAGGTCACCCAGCCCGAAATTGAAGTGGATCAGATCCCACTTCGAGTCGCCGAGCAGACGATCCAGATCGGCGAGCGCCATGGTCGTGTTGCGGACCTCACCGGGACGCATCGCCGCGAAGACGAGCTCCACCCGTCCCTGGAGGATCTGGGCGGCGCCGGTCGCGGGCTGCGAGTAAACGCTGTCGCCCAGGATCAGAACACGGGGCAAGGGCTCGGCCGCCGCCACGGCGGACACGCCCAGGAGGGTCACGACCGTCAATTGCTGGATCTTTCGCCGGAAGCCGAGCGAGGCCACTGAGGACACTAGGCCAGCACCTCGGTCATCCGTCCTGTGCTGTCGGCGAAGCGTTCGACTTGCACGTCGAGCGCGTCGAGCATCGTGACGAACAGGTTGGCAAGGGGTACCTTCCGCTCGCCCTCGAAGGAATGAAGATGACCGTGCCGGAAGCCCAGCTTGTTGCCGCCGGCAAGGTGAATCGGATAGTTCCGCGTGTTGTGCGAGGCGTGCGGGTGTGCGGATCCCCAGAGCACCAGCGTGCGATCGAGCATGTTGCCGTCGCCTTCCGGGGTGCTGCGCAGGCGCTCGAGAAAGTAGGCGTGTTGCTCGGCGCGCCAGCGATCCCACTGTCCCGAGTAGTCGGCCGGCCGCTTGTGAGCGATGTCGTGTGTGGCGCCCTTGTATCCGAGGACGTAGGTCGCGTAATTCCACATCTCGCTGTCGGAGGACTGCTCGCTCTCCAGCATCAACGTGGCGAAACGCGTCGAGTCGGTCTGGAAGGCCAGGTAGATGAGGTCGTACATGCAGCGAATGTACTCTCGGGGATCCTTGTGGGAGACCTCGAGGTTCAGTCCCTTGGTGTCGACCTTCGGAAGGGGCGAGTGCGTCCACTTGCTGGTGCGCTCGACACGCTGCTCCAGAGCGCGAATCGAGTCGAGATACTCCTCCATCTTGCCCTGGTCTTGCTTCCCGAGTCGCCGCTTGAGGTTTCGGCTGTGGTCCAGGAGTAAGTCGAGGATGCTCGCCTCTCTCTTGAGCCCGGCCCGGACGCCCTTCACACTCTTGCCAGCGTAGGGGTCGAAGAGCCGATTGAAGATCTCCTGGGGCTTGTGCATGGAGGGAATGGGACGACCCGGTCCCCGATGCGAGAGTGTCTTGCTGGAGCCGTAGGACCCGGTGCCTCCCTCCGTCCCGAGCACGAGAGAAGCGTGGCGCGTCCGGTGTCCGTGGAGGTTCGCGGCGATCTGATCGATCGAGATGTTGTTCGTCTTCTCGAACTCGGTCATGTCGGCGCCGGTCGCGAAAACATCGCCCGAGCTGTGCCCTCCCATGGCCCAGCCGCCACGGTGATCGAGTCCCCGCAGATAGGTGACGTAATCCTTCAAGGGCTCGAAGGGCGCCGAGGACTTGTTGAAGCTCAACGGACCCGGATCCCGGCAGGGCCACCAGCTCCAGTCGTGATGGGGCTGCTTTCCCCTTGGAAGCCCGTGGGTTCCGTTCGGCATGTAGGCGCCGTAGGCAAAGTAGCTGACCAGCATGCGCCGGGGGAGATTCGACGCGGCCGCCGCGTTCCGGGTCCAGCCCATCGCGTTCAGCAAGGGCAGCGCCAGTGCGACTCCACCTCCACGCAAGAGCTCCCGTCGACTCAGCTGCCAGCTCTTCTGCGTCATGTGAGCTTTCTTCCGTGGCTTCCCGGGCCCGCCGGTCCGGCTCTTATCGAATCTCTCTGAAGACTTCACTTTGACAGATAGCGACGATCATGTCCTGAATCTTGTAGTCGTTTTCTTTCGCGCCCGCGAGGAGGCCATCGACGGCGAAGCGATCTCGATAGTCCAGCTCGCGGCCTAGTCCGTAGGCGAGAAGGCGTCGCAGGACATTCTCGACCACATCGTCCAGGCGATGATCGAGCAAGTACGCCTTCAAGTCGACCAGACCATCAACCCTGGGTCCAAGAGGCACGCGTGCGTCGGCCTCGATCTCGATCGTGTTGATCGACTCGAGATAGGCGGCGTATCCCGCGAGATCCTCGTGGCGACGCCGGTCGAAGCCGCGGACTCGCGTGCCCTCCTTCGGAACCTTCGGCTGGTACCGACCGATGGCATTGTAACGCTCGAACGGTATTCCCCAGGGGTCCAGACGCGAGTGACAGTCGTTGCAGCTCTCGTCCTCCCGGTGCTTCGCCAGCAGGTCCTTGATCGAGAGGGCCTGCTCGGCCGACTCTCCGGCGGAGTCCGAAAGGGCAGGGACTTCGGCCGGCGGGGCCGGGACTTCATCGCCCAGGATCGACTCGCGCAGCCACACGGCCCGATAGATTGGATGCGGCGCCGAGCCCGTACTGTTGCCGATCAGCACCGACCCCTGTGTCAAGATCCCGCCGAGGCGGTGGGTTGGCCTCACGGAGACCGGCCGCAACTGGTCCCCCTTCACGCCGTCGACTCCGTAGTGTGCGGCGAGGGGCTGATTCAGATAGGCGAAGTCCGAATCGATCAGGTTTCGAACACTGGCGTTGCGCCGGATCAGCTCGGCGACGAAGCCCACGGTCTCGGCATGCATGTGGTCACGAATCGTCGGGCGGTACGGCTCCTCGGTCCCGGCTCGCTCCCCCCGGGGGACGTAGTACAGAAACCGCGGGAAAAGCTCTCGATTGATCGGAACGGTTTTCAGCTTCGTGAGGCTCAACCACTGTGTCGTGAAATCGCCGACGAAGTCTCTCGATCGCTCGTGGGCAAGGAGACGACGCACTTGCTGATCGATGACCTTCAGGTCGTCGAGCTTTCCGCGGCTCGCCAGATCGAGCAGCTCCTCGTCCGGCATACTGGCCCACAGAAAATACGAGAGCTTCGACGCCAGCTCGTACTGCCGTGAGGTTCGATCGTCCTCCACCGTGTGGTAGAGGAACTGCGGCGAGATCAGGACCGTCGCGAGAGTCTCTCGCATCGCCGCCTCGAGGATCGCCGTCTCCGGAGCCACGAGCCCGTAGATCCTCACGAAGCGCCCCACCTCGTTGTCGGTGGCGGGTCGCCGATAGGCCCGCGAGAGGAAACGCCTCAGGACCGCCTTCACATAGGCCGCGGGATCCCGCTCGCGCAGAGGCGAGTCGAAGAGGATTCGGCGGTGGTGATGGGGCGGCCAGACCTCGCTCACCGGCGCCTCGAATTCAATCCACTCCACGACAGCCCGCGGCATGGTCAGGTTTCTCTTCCCGTCGTTGAGCGTGCCATCATCGTAGAGATTCTGCGGGGTGATCACCATCGTATCTGGAAGACGCTTGCCGTTCTTTCGACCGCCGGGTTTCGCCGGGTGGTTCTCCATGCGGCCGCGAAACTCGAAGATTTCCGGGCGGTCCGGACTGTTGCGAAGCCGCAGGGTCCCCACGGGCTCCATGCGCTGCGTCGAGCTGTTCACGTTGAGCCCGTAGCCCATCACCAGACGCAACGGAAGCTCCTCGACTCCTGGAGGCAAGATCGCCGACGCCTTGATGCGGATGCGATACTCGCCGGCTCGTGGAAAGCTCCTCAGTCCCATTCCCGTGGCCGGTGTGTTCCGACGGTTGCCCCAGACGCCGATCTCGTCGGCCCCGAGCCCACGATCCAGTCCGTGAGGCTCCCATTCACGCCGCGTCCGGTGGACTTCGGGCTTCGCGGGGTCGACGATTGCACTCGCCATCGCTCGCCGGGCATTTTCGAGGTAGCGGTCGATCTGCTCGGGACCGATGAGCATGAACTCGGCGGTGTTATTGAACCGGTAGGGCTTGACCGGGTCTCTTGGCAGGTTGTCGACGAGCTTCAGCGGAAAACCGAGGAGATCGCGAAGGGTGTTGGCGTACTCGACGTTGGTCAGGCGCCTTGCCGTCGGGATCCGGGGAGCATCGGAAGCCCGCTGGGCCAGAGACTCGAGCCCGGACTCGATCCAGCCGGCGATGGCCCGTCGCTCCGAGTCGGTCGGTTGCGGCTCATCCTCGGGGGGCATTTCGCCCGCGCGCAAAACATCGAGAACTTTCTCCCAGCGCTCGATCTCGAGTCCTTTCGCGAGGTGCTTCGCCTCGAGGGTATGAAGCGAGATCTTGCGCTTCTGCTTCTTCGGGCCGTGACAGCGGACACAGCGGAACTCGAAGAAGGGCCCAACCTTCGTCTCGACACCGTCTTCAGCTTCGGCCAGGTCGTCGCCCGCCGGCACCGTCAGGGTCGATGCCAGACAGAGAAAGAGTATGAGTTCTCGTGTGCGCTCGATCATGCGCTCGCGTGGACAGGCAGCTGGCGCCGCGGAGGAGATTCGTCGCGCTCGATGGAGTCGAGTCCGGGCTCGTCGAGGGTCTCGACTCCATTCTATCCAGAGTAGTGGAGCCCGAAGAGCGATTCAATGTCGCGTATGGAATGGTCCGCGAAACCGAATGGGTTGCACCTACCCCGATACGGCGCTTCCTCCGTCCAGTGTTGCTACGCGGCCAGGTAACGACGGTTGGCTCGAACAGTGAACACGCAGACGATCGCGTTTGCGGGTGAAGGAACAGAATCCGAACAGAAGACGTCCCGGAATGTCAGTCGCTTCGTCAGCAATCCCGCCTGCATCGCTGGCGTCCGAGTCTCAGAACCGAACTCCGAAGCTCGGTGGGCTGCTGAATTTTTAACACCGTGAGGCCTCATGAGTTTTTTGACCCTACGGGTGATGGGCACGAACCCGTCGGCTTTCCTGGGCGACGCCCGGCGACCGGTGGAGAACGTCTCGTGGGAAGATCTGAACGCCGAAGACGGCTTCCTTGCGTCGACGGGGCTCTCGCTACCCTCGGAGGCGCAGTGGGAGTACGCGGCCCGCGGGGGGACGCGCACGTTGTTCAGCTTCGGCGACGATTGCGATCAGAATCGCTGTGTACCCTTTGCCGGCGACGCTTACATGTGGTGGTGTGGCAACAGCGACACGGGCAACGGCAGGGAGACGCACCCCGTGGGCGCGAAGCTGCCGAATCCCTTCGGGCTTCACGACATGCATGGCGGTGTCTTGGAGTGGTGCGAGGATGTCTACAACGATGAGTTCTATGGCACGGCCGCGGCTGCCGGTCCGGATCCGGTCTCCACTGCGGGCTCCGGGTGCCGCGTCTCCCGCGGCGGCAGCTGGGGCAGCCGCGCCGGGGACTGTCGCTCGGCGGACCGAATCAGGTACTCCCCGGTCTTCCGCTCCCGCCACTTCGGTTTTCGCCCCCTCAGGCCGTTACCCTGATCGGTCTTACCCTCTTACCGTCGGCCTCGGCCACCTCCCGCGTGCGTCCGCCGCGGGGGTGCGGCCCGCCGGCGGAGCCGGCGTCGATGAGGACGAAGGGAACAGCGCCGAGTTGCGTCGCCCGTCAGGTCCGTTGGCGTTCGCCACCACGAAGAGCAGCCGGTCCTGCTCGTCCGCGGACGGCGTCGTCGGCGGGGGCAGGTCAACCTTTGGGAACAGGTCTTGCGCCTGACGCCGCGGGCCTGTGGGCCCCGGGGTGGGGGCTTCGCCCCGTGGTGCGGGAACCCCGCCCCCCGGCACCGGGGGGGCC
>CAYMLL010000353.1:0-6965 GCA_964390645.1 uncultured Planctomycetia bacterium
TCTTCGCGATATGGCGCCCCATGTACGCAGCGCTGCGATCCACCTTGCTGGGATCCTTGCCGGAGAACGCGCCCCCGCCGTGACGACCCCGCCCACCGTAAGTGTCCGCGATCACCTTGCGGCCGGTCAGGCCGGTGTCGCCGTGCGGACCACCGATGACGAAGCGCCCCGTCGGATTGATGTGAAACTTGGTCTCGTCGTCGATCATCTCCGGAGGCACCACCTTGCGGATAACGCGCTCGATCAACTCACGCTCGATCGTCGCGTGGTCCACCTCCGGTGTGTGCTGTGTCGAGATCACGATCGTATCGACGCGCACGGGCTTGTGACCCTCGTACTCGACCGTCACCTGCGACTTCCCATCGGGCCGCAGGAAGTGGATCTCGCCAGTGCTGCGAAAACGGGCGAGCTCCTCCACGAGCCTCCGCGACAGCGAGATCGGCAGAGGCATGAGCTCCGGCGTTTCGTCGCAGGCGAAGCCGAACATCATCCCCTGATCCCCGGCGCCCATCTCCGAGTGAAGACCCTGCCCCTCGGTGACGCCGACCGAGATATCCTCGGACTGCGCCTGGATCGCGTTGACGACCGAGCAGGTCTCGAAGTCGAAGCCCATCGACGCGTCCGAGTAGCCGATCTCCTGAATCGTCTGGCGCACGATCACCGGAATGTCGACGTAGCAGGTCGTCGTGATCTCACCAGCGACGAAGACGAGCCCTGTCGTCACCAGCGTCTCACATGCGACGCGGCCGTTGGGATCGTCGGCGAGGATCGCGTCCAGGATCGCGTCGGAGACCTGGTCGGCGACCTTGTCAGGGTGCCCCATCGTCACGGATTCCGAAGTGAAAAGCGTCCGTTCAGGCATTCCTCGGTCCCTTCTTCTCGTCGAAAGTTTGGACTCTGTTCGTACCCGGAAGGCCGGGAGCATGAGTGATCCGAACGCAGAGCACGGCCTCTCGGACCCGGGCCAGCAGCTCCTCGAGCACCGGGAGATCCCACAGGAACGACCGACCACCGCCGGATTCTATCAATTCGTCTCTTCTATGCAAAGGTGGATCCGCCACACCCAGTCGACGTGCCGGGTGATCGCCGCGCGCAGCCCGGTCGACGCTTCACTCGCACGTTCGCCGACGAGACGACGCTCTTCCGGGTCGTCGATCCAAGTGCCAAGGCAGGGCCCGAGCCCGCTCGCGTCGTCGAGCTGTCGGGCAGCCCCCGCGTCGAGCAGAATGCGCGCCTCGTCGAGAAAGTTCGCGGTGTGCGGCCCGAAGCACGTCGCCTTGCCGAGGCGCGCCGGCTCGAGCACGTTGTGCCCGCCATGCGGGATGAAGCTGCCACCGACGACGACGAGATCGGCAAGCGCGTAGATCCTCTCGAGCTCACCGACGGTGTCGATGAGCAGGATCTCATCGTCGAGCTTCCACGATCCGCCATCGGTTGCGGACCACTCGCTCCAGCGGACGATCGACCGATCCGCCCCCCAGCCGTCGCTTGCTCCGGCGACGAGTCGCTCCACATGTCGCGGCGCCAGAACCAGACGCAGCCTCGGCTCCCTCTCCCTGAGCTCCGACAGGACGCTGCACAGCAGGATCTCCTCGCCCGGATGCGTGCTGCCACCGACGAGGATGAGAAAGCCGCCGTCGGTCGGCCAGCCAAGCCGCTCGCGAAGCTCGATGGCCTCTTCGGGCCGGACGGAGGCGGAACGTCCGTGCTTGAGGTTCCCCAGAACCGAGAGACGCTCCCCGGAAACGCCGAGGCGCCGGAAGCGAGCCGCGTACTCATCGTTCTGCACCGCATAACTCTCGACAAGCGAGAAGAGCCAGCGTCCGAAGCAGCCCGTACGCTCGTACCGACGACACGAGCGTTCCGTCAGACGGCCGTTGACCACCAGCGCCGGCACGCCGAGTCGCCGAGCGACCAGGAGGAGGTTCGGCCACAGCTCGAGCTCGACCAGAAGCACGAGATCCGGACGACGCCGGTGGTAGGCCCGCGTGACGCAGGACGAGAGGTCCACCGGTGCGTAGTGCACAGTCCGACCGGGGAAACGCTTGCAGGCGACGTCGAACCCGGTATAGGTCGAGACGGAGATCGAGATGTCGTGACCCTCGAAGCGATCGACGAGCGCCTCGACGAGCGGCACGCAGGTCTGAACCTCCCCGACGGAGACAGCGTGGACCCAGATCGATGGCGCGTCGCCCCCGCGAACCGGCACGAAGCCGAGCTTCTGCAAGAACCCTCGACGGTACTTCGGACGAGTGAATCCACGCGAGCCGATGAGGTACACGAGCAGGATCAGCGGAGATGCGATCAGATAGAGCAGATCGACACCGAGACTCTGAATTGCCGCCTTCATTCGCGTCATGAGCGGCCGGGAGCCCGAGCTACGATCCCAGGCCGCAGCATCGCTTGAACTTCTTCCCGCTTCCGCAGGTGCAAGGGTCGTTGCGACCCACCTTCGGCTGCTTACGCACGAACGGCTTCACGGGCCCCGACTGCTGCGGCTTGCTAGCCTGCTCCATCTCGGAGGTCGGCTGTTCGCCGGGATTCAGCTGCGAATGCTGGAACTCGGCATCATCAAGCCCGCTCTCCGACTCGAGCTGCTTCTCGTCCTCCTCCTCGACTCGGACACGGAGGATCAGCTGTGTGACCGAGGTTCGGAAGTTGTCCAGCATCTCGCTGAACATCTCGTAACCCTCACGCTTGTACGCGATCTTCGGGTCCTGCTGAGCATAACCTCGCAGCCCGATACCGTGACGCAGCTGATCCATCGCATAGAGATGGTCCTTCCACTTCTCGTCCAGCTCGACGAGGAGAATGAACCGTTCCGCGCGGTGCATGTTCTGCTGCCCCACGGCCTCCCCTCGTGCCCTGTAGGCTGCATCGAAGGCGTCCAGAATGCTCCCCGTGAAGAGATCTGCGCGGCGCGACAGGTCGCTCTGCCCTCGGGCCTCGTCTGGATCGAGGCGGATACCGTATCCTTCCTGAAGCCACCGCACGAGCTCCACGATCGGATCGTATGCCTCGATCACCTCGCCGTCGACCTCGACGCTCCTCTCGGTCCGCTCCTGCGAAAGGAAGTGCTGGACGCGCTCGGCGACGATCTGCTCCATCATCTCGCGGATCATCCCCGAGAGGTCGCCGCCCTCGAGAATGGACTGACGCTGATCGTAGACGAGCGTCCGCTGCTCGTTCATCACGCCGTCGTACTCGAGCAGGTTCTTGCGTATATCGAAGTGGTAGGCCTCGACCTTCTTCTGCGCTCGCTCGATCGATTTCGTGACCCTGGGATGGGAGATCTCCTCGCCCTCCTTCATGCCGAGGCGCTTGAGAATGGAGCCGACCCTCTCACCGGCGAAGCGTCGCATGAGATCGTCCTCGAGCGACAGGAAAAAGACCGATGACCCCGGGTCCCCCTGACGCGCGCACCGTCCCCGCAGCTGGTTGTCGACGCGACGTGCCTCGTGTCGTTCCGTGCCCACGACGTGCAGCCCCCCGGCGTCGACGATACCGGCTCCGAGGATGATATCCGTGCCCCGTCCTGCCATGTTGGTCGAGATCGTCACTCGACCGGGTTCCCCGGCCTTGGCGACGATCTCCGCTTCCGACTCGTGGTGCTTGGCGTTGAGAACGTGGTGCTTGACCCCTCGACGCTTGAGCATGCCGCTCAACAGCTCGGACTTCTCGACCGACGTCGTGCCGACGAGAATCGGTCGTCCCTTCTTGTTCACCTCGACGAGCTCGTCCGCGATCGCGTGGTACTTCTCACGGGCGGTGCGGTAGACGACGTCCGGATCGTCGCGGCGCTGACAGGGCTTGTTCGTGGGGACGGAGACGACGTCGAGTCCGTAGATGCGATCGAGCTCGACCGCCTCGGTCATCGCGGTTCCGGTCATGCCGGAGAGCTTCTCGTAGAGCTTGAAGTAGTTCTGCAAGGTGATCGTCGCAAGTGTCTGGTTCTCCTTGCGGATGGTCAGCCCTTCCTTCGCCTCCACCGCCTGATGAAGTCCTTCGCTCCACGTTCGACCCTCGAGCGCGCGACCTGTGAACTCATCGATGATCTTCACTTCGCCACTGTCGACGAGGTAGTGCACGTCCTTCTGGAACGTGTGTTGCGCGCGCAGCGACTGCTCGAGCAGGTGAGGCCACTCCATGTCCTTGCCGACGTAGAAGCTCCGCACACCGACGAGCCTCTGGGCCTCCTCGATGCCCGCCTCGGTGAAGACAATCGAACGTTCCTTCTCCTTGACCTCGAAGTGCTGTCCCTTTTTCAGACGCTTCGCGACACGACTGGCCACGAGGTACTTGTCGGTCGACTTCTCCGCCGGCCCCGAGATGATCAACGGCGTCCTCGCCTCGTCGATCAAAATGCTGTCGACTTCATCGACGATGGCGAAGAACCGTCCTCTTCCCTGCACCTGATCCTCCAGGCGCAGCTTCATGTGGTCGCGCAGGTAGTCGAATCCGAACTCGTTGTTGGTTCCGTAAGTGATGTCACACTTGTAATGTGCGTGGCGCTCGTCGGGATGCATGTCACCCTGAATCGCGCCCGAAGTCATCCCCAGCGACTCGAAGAGCGGAGCCATCCAGTCGCGGTCACGTTGCGCGAGGTAGTCGTTGACGGTGACGATGTGAACACCACGGCCGACCAGGGCGTTGAGATACGTCGGCAGCGTCGCGACAAGGGTCTTTCCCTCACCCGTCGACATCTCCGCGATCCTCCCCTGGTGCAGGCAGATGCCCCCGAGAACCTGCACATCGAAGTGACGCATCGGCACGCCACCCGCAGTACGCAGCGTACGAAATGACATCTCCCGGCAGACCGCGAAGGCCTCCGGCATCAGATCATCGAGCGTCGCTCCATCGGCGAGACGATTGCGAAACTCCTCGGTCTTCCTCGACAGCTGCTCGTCCGAGAGCGCCTTGACGGCCGAGTCGTGAGAGTTCACCTGTTCGACAAGCGGCCGCAGCTCCTTGACGAACCGGTCGTTGCGTGAGCCGAAGACCTTGACCAGCAGTCGCTGGACGCCGGTAACTGGATTGATCATGTGCCGTTCTGCGAAGTTGGGGGCCTATCTGCGGAGATTCCCTGAACAGTGATCGCCTCGCGCTCGTTCTCGAGCGTACCGACCAGATCTCGAATCCCGGAGATACCGAGTTCATCGACTGCGTTAGCCAGGCCGTCAAGGAACACGAGAACCACTCCCGGCCGGACGAACAGCACCGATCCGACCTGTACTGCCGAGCCCCCCGAGACAAGGAACTCGAGCACGTCGTCCGTGTTCATGATGCCGCCGATGCCGACGACAGGGATCTTGCACGCGCGGGCCACGAGCCAGACGAGCCGCAACGCCAGCGGCCGGATTGCCGGACCCGAGAGTCCGCCCGTGACGCCTGCGAGCCGTGGTCGCCGCCGACGCCAGTCGACAGCCATTCCGACGTAGGTGTTGATGAGCGACAACGAGTCTGCCCCTCCTGCCTCGGCGGCCTGTGCGATCGGCACGATGTCGGTAACGTTGGGCGTCAGCTTGGCGATGATCGGCCCGCTGAACCGCTCTCGCACCGCTGCGACGAGGGTCTCCGTCGCTCGCGGCTCGATGCCGAACTCCATGCCGCCCGCAGCGCAGTTCGGACACGAGATGTTGAGCTCCAGAGCGTCGACACCCTCCTCGTCCCCCAGACGTTCCGCCATGGAGGCGTACTCGTCGATCGTCTCGCCGACGAGATTGACCACCACCGCGGTATCGAAGCGGCGCATTCTCGGCAGGTACTCCGCGATGAAGGCCTCGACACCGGGGTTCTGCAGCCCGATCGAGTTGAGCATGCCTGCGGGAGTTTCCCAGGTGCGCGGCGTCGGATTGCCACGCCGGGGCTCGACGGAGATGCTCTTTCCGACGATGCCGCCGTACGCCGACGGATCGACGAAGGTCGCGATCTCCTCTCCGTAACCGAAGGTGCCCGACGCGCTCAGCAGCGGGTTCTTCAGCTCCAGGGGCCCGAGCGATGTCTGAAGACGTTGATCCATCGCGAGTTCCACGCTTCGACGGGCAGCTCCCAGAGCCGCCAGGAGGAGGATTATAACGCTCGATCCGCTGCCGCACACCCCCCCGACGACCTCCTCTCGACAGACGAGCCAGACGGGCGCAGAATGAGCCCATGGTCCGGCTGAGCACCTATCTGGACTCGTTCCTGACCCACCTCGACGTCGAGCGCGGTCTCTCGCCGCATACGGTGGACGCCTACCGCCGGGACTGCGGCCGCTTTGTCGACGGGGTCAGCGCCGAGGAGGGGCTCTCACGGGCCCCGACCGACCTGGTCACCGAGAAGAGCCTCTTCGAGTTCATGGTCAGGGAGCGGGAGCGCGGACGCGACGTCTCCTCGGTCCGTCGCAGCCTCTCGGCGTTGCGGACCTTCTTCAAGTTCCTCGTGCGCGAACGTGTCCTCGACGAGAACCCCGCTCAGGCCATCGAGACGCCGAAGACCTGGAGCCACCTGCCGACCGTGCTCGAGGAGCCGGAAATCGCTCGCCTGCTCGACGCCGCCATCGAGCACCCATCGCGCTACCCGCTGCGCGATCGCGCCCTCCTCGAGACTCTCTACGCGACCGGACTGCGAGTCTCCGAGCTGATCGGTCTGCGGCTCGAGGACCTGCGCAGGGATCTCGGTATCCTCCACTGCCACGGAAAGGGCTCGCGAGAGCGCGTCGTCCCGATCAGCAAGACCGGGCTCACGGCGATCGACGAATATATCGAGCGGGAGCGATCGAAGCTGTTGAAGAAGCTCGAAAGCAACCTCATCTTCCTCAGCCGTGGCGGCAAGCCGCTCGGCCGCGAGGTCGTGCGCGAGATGATCCAGAAGTACGCCCGACTGGCAGGCATTCCAGGAACGATCACTCCACACACCCTGCGCCACTCGCTCGCGACCCACCTGCTGAGAGGCGGGGCCGACCTGCGCACCGTCCAGGAGATCCT
>CAYMLL010000354.1:0-6895 GCA_964390645.1 uncultured Planctomycetia bacterium
TTATACGAGTCGTTGATCCTGCGGGGGGCGATACGATGCGGGGCGCGCGACCTCTGGAAGATCGGCACTCCGTTCGACGAGATCCCCCGGGAGGCGGTCGAGGCGAAGCTCGGCGGCGGTGGCGGCGGCTTCCCCCCGTTCAAGGGCCGTGCGACGACCGAATGGAACGACGCCTCGCTCGCCGAGGCGATCGCGGCAGCGGTGGTGCGGTCACTGCAGGACGCGGGAGATATCTCGCTCGAGACCGCTCACGCCGGCGGCGACCGTGGTGGCGGCTGGCTCCGGTTCTACCTGCGAGGGAACGGTGCCGACGAACAGGCGTCGGAGATCTTCGCGGAATCGATGCAGCAGGTCCTCGGCCCCCTCGACAACCCGCGGTACATGATCCCCCGGCACGTCACGGTCGAACACGACACCTGGCTGAGCCGGACGCTTCCCACGATCGTCGGCAGGTTCTTCAGGAGACGGAGCGACCGGCTGGCCATGTACCACGCGGTCCCGAAGCGCCTCGCGAAGAACAAGGATCTGGCGGCGGTCTTTCAGAGCCACTGGAACCAGCACGTCAGTCCCGGAGACGTCGTCTACGGCTACGGCGAGGCGGGCGGCCGCGCGGTCCAGCAGGCGATCGACGAGGGCCTGTCGCCGCAAGGCGACTTCCACCGCAAGAAGGTGTTCGGGGCGGGGTGGGCGCCGGCTCGGGACGCCGTGGGCAGCTCTGCGCGCTGAGATCAGCGGCTCTCGCCTTGGTTCTCCGGGAGCTCGGGACTCTCCGAGATCCAGCTCGACCCGGGGGACGAGCCGCCGCGACGAGTCCTCGAGCGCGAACCCCGTGGGGCTCGATTCCTGCCCGGAGCGGCCGGCGATGTCGGCGTCGAGCTCGGTGGGGGACGTCCCGGTCGAGCTGCGGTGCGCCGGTGGATTGTGACGGTGGAGAAGCCGGAACGCGGGACGGGGTTGCGTCGGAGAACTTCCGGCTGTCCCGGCGGAAAGCGCGGTAGTCGCAGACGTGTCGCCGAGGGTGTTCGAGCCGGTCAGCCAGGGTGACGAGCAAGAGCTGTCGAGGGTCGATCGTGCGCATGGAGGACGGTGCGAACCGGCGCGCCTGGCAACCTGCAGTCCGCGGAAGTCGCTCGAGATCACGGCTCGTTCGAGCTCGTTGGACGGGACGCCGTGGGACGTCTCGGGACGTCTCGGGACGTCGTGGCCGGGCCTCGGCTGAACGTCGTCCTTGGTATGGAGGAGCTGTCGGAGTCCGTGCCCCGGGGGGCGTCGATCCTGAAGCGGGTTCATCATGGCGCGGTGGTCGCGCCGACGCCCGAGGGGCGACGTGACTGGCCTTGCAGGAAGTCCGGCGGGACCGTGGAGTATCAACGCTCGGTGGGGTTGACGAGCTCTCGTCACGAGCAGTGCCGAGCGTCGTGGAGGACAGCCTGGACGATCGCCGTGGACCTGGAGCAGGTGGCGTCGGAGCAGGGTGGAGTCTTCACGTCTCGAGACAGGGCGGGTGGCACTGGTGAGCGAAGAAACGCAGCGTGAATCGAGCCTCCGTACCGGTTTACGCTGGACGTGAGAACAGTTGATGGCGGAAGCTTCCTGCTCGTTGTTCAGGAGGGATGAACGGATGAGGTCGATTCGAATCTCGGTGCCGGTGCTCGTGCTCGCGTCGACGTTGGTTCACGCCGGCGGGTCGTCCATCTTCCGTCGCGCCGACGCCAACTGCGACGGCTCTCTCGACGTCTCCGACGGCGTGTTCACGCTCCTCTGGCTCTTCGCTGACGGCGTTGCGCCGTGCTGCCTGGATGCGGCCGACTCGAACGACGACGGCGTCGTCGACGTCTCCGACCCGAGCTTCGCGCTGGCATTCCTGTTCAACGGCGGATCATCGCTGCCGCCGCCCGCGTTCGATTGCGGTGGGGATCCGACGCCCGACGATCTCCTTTGCACCGGCTACTCGGGCTGCGAACCCGTCGACCATGACCCCGTGCTGACCGAGTGGCGCGTCCCCTGGTCGAACAGCCGACCGCGAGATCCTTACGTCGCCGCCGACGGACGCGTCTGGTTCGTCGGCCAGCGCGACGACTACGCCGCCGTTCTCGATCTCGACACCGAGCAGTTCACCCGCTTCGACCTGCCGTCCGGCGCCGGCCCGCACAACTTGATTGTCGGTGACTGGGTCTGGTACGCGGGCAACACCGACTCCCACATCGGCCGGCTCGACCCGGCGACAGGAAACATCGTCGAGATCCCGATGCCGCTGGCCGCGGCGCGGGATCCCCACACGCTCGTCTTCAACAGCGACGGCGACATCTGGTTCACCGTGCAGAACGGCAACTTTGTCGGCAAGCTTGACACCGAGACACTGGATGTCCGGCTCGTGGTGGTGCCGACGTCGCGCGCGAGGCCCTACGGCATCGTGCTCGACTCCAACGATCGCCCGTGGATCGCGGAGTTCGGAACGAACAAGATCGCCACGGTCGACCCGGTCACGTTCGAGCTCGAGGAGATCTCTCTTCCTCGCTCGGGCGCGAGACCGCGACGGCTCGTCGTCACGTCGGATGACATCGTCTGGTACGTCGATCACTCGGGAGGCTACCTGGGGCGCCTGGACCCCGGGACCGGGGCGATCGAGGAGCGTCGCCTCCCCGGAGGCAGCCGCTCGCGTCCCTACGGCATGGCGGTGGACCATCGCGATCGGATCTGGTGCGTCGAGAGCGGACCGGATCCGAACCGCTTCGTCGGCTTCAACCCGGCGACGGAGACATTCTTCAGCGTCACGGAGATCGAGAGCGGCGGCGGCACCGTGCGGCACATGTACTTCGACGAGCCGACGCGCGCCGTGTGGTTCGGGACCGACGCGAACACCGTCGGCCGAGCTGTCGTCGAGTAGTCGAGCGCGAGCGGGCGCTTCCGCCGTCGACATCCGGAGGTCGAGAATCCTGCCCGATCCACAGGATCCCGAGGGCAGACGCTCGTGTCGGGACCCTGGAGGTGAAGGTCGTATTTGACGTCGCGAGAGCCGAGTGACTACGATGACCACCATCTCCGCTGCCTCTACGGTCCCGTTCACGGGCTCTGGCTTCGAGCTGACGACAGGAATCCTGAGAACGCCAAGGGGAGTTTTCCGATGAGCCTCACCCGATCCGTGCTTCTGCTGGCGCTGCTGTCCTTGCTGATTCCGTCGCCCGGGGCGGAGTCCCCCGGCGCCGCGTTCGCGGAGGAGAAGAAGGAGCCGGACACGGAGGAGAAGAAGGAGCCGGACACGGAGAAGCCACCGCCGCTCGTCACCGGCGCGGCTGATGTTCTCCGGCACGTGCCGAAGAAGTTCGCGAAGCTCCTCGGCGCGGACGACGGCAGGGTCGAGCTGCACATCGAAGGCGAGAAGGAGCCGAGCTCGTGGAAGCTCCTTCCCGACGCGGAGATCAAGCGTCTCGGCTGGTGGGGCCGGATCGAGCAGTTCCGCGAGGGCGACCGCGTCTGGGTCTGGTTCAGCGTCGGCAAGGACAGGAAGCCGCGACAGGTCCTGCTGCTCGCGGACGAGATCTCCGAGCAGGACATCCACGCGCTACCGCTGATCCTGCAGAGCGTGGATGTCGACAAGCAGACGATGACGGTGAAGCGGGGCAAGGACGGGAAGCGGACGCTCCGTCTGCCGGACGGGAGCCGGGTCGAGCGCGACGGGGAGACCTTCGTCTGCACGTGGACGGAGCCGGCCGGAGGCGTCTTCTTCCGTGCCGCGATTGGCGATCCACTCCTGATCCAGACCGCGGATGACGGTTCCGACGATTCTGTCCGTGCACGCAGGGTCGTGCCCCCGGATGAAATCGAGGTTCAGCGCAGAAAGCAGATGTCCCGTCTCCGCGAGGAGTGGGCGGAGCGTGGTCTTACAGGATCGGTCCTCTTTCTTCACCCCCTCGGCGGGGAGATGGAACTGATGCTCGACCACGAGGCCATCCGCTGGGGGCGCAACCTGAAGAGCGGCGACGAGGTGCGCCTCGTCGCGAGCGGGGACGGGGCCGAGCCGATCGACGCCGTGGTCAAGCTCGTCGAGCCGTGGCGCGAGCGGACCCGTCTGCGTCTCGTGGTCGACGGGATCCGGCAAAGCGAGCTGGCTGCAGGAGAACGCGTCCGGCTCCGGGTTCGGCCGCCGGGCCGGGAGATCCTGAGCTCCGACCTGCCACCGGATCTCGGTCGCCCGCGTACGAGGGCGGGGCGCATCGACTGGTTTCTCGCCACGGTCTACTGCCCCTGCAAGGTCGGTGGCGACCGCTGCACGGGCATGTTCTACACGCTCGCGGGCTGCAACCAGAACAAGTGCCCGATGCCGGGGCGCTTCCGCAAGCAGATCGGCGATCTGATCGACGAGGACCTCGACGACCGGGCCATCTTCGATGAGCTGCGGAAGTCGCGCGGTCCCGACTGTTGCAGACCACACCTGCTCCGATGACGTCGAGTGGTGCCCGGGCTCGCGCCCCGCACGGAGAAGGGCTGCTCGCGTCGACCGACGGATCGTGAATCGTCAGCTCCCGGTGGGTATCCGCGTGGCGGAGGCCGCGGCTCGAGAGCAGAGCCCTGGGTCCGGAGCACGACCGGAACGCGGGCTCCGAGCCCGGCCGGCTCCGCTCGAAAGGAAAACCACACGGACGAGCGAGTCAGGACAGCTCTGCGGCGGGATATGGCCTGATTCTCGGCGTACGATGGCCGAGTTCCATGCACGAAACTACCGAAGGTCCTGACGAAGAGCAGGGCGGGTTTCCGTCGCGACGAGCAGTCCCGCTTGCGAGCGACGAGAGCAGGAAGTTCAGCGAGCTTGCTGGGGGGTGTGCGGAGCAGCGAAGGGCGCGGACAGCTGATGGTCGTTGAGGTGACCATGGCGCCGTATCCTGCGGCACCTCGGTTGAGGGGCTTCCCCCGAGAAGGTCAGGAAGCGGAGAGCCTGCCACGACGTCGCCAGCCGTAGCCGATCAGACCCGCAGCGCCGATGGCCAGGAGCGCAAGACTTGACGGTTCGGGAACAGCTACTGTTTGAATCTGGATTCCGGCGAGAAGACCATCACGGTGTACTCGATTCATGAAGACAGTGGTGCTGTCTGCAGTGAGCCCCGTGAAAACCATGTAGTTGGACTCGGAAAACGACGATCCGACAAAGCCGTCCGCGGAAGACATGGAAGCTCCATCAGGGTTCACGTCGATGAAGGTTCCCGTCGTCAACCCCAGGGCGATGGTGTCCAACGGGGGATCGGCATTCACAGGAGACTTGTAGTATGCGTAGATGTCGTATGAGACGTGGCCTTCCGCCGCAAGGAATGCTGTCATGTCCGATACGGTGACAAACGTATCTTCAAGCGTTGTCGGAGTTGAATCTCTCAACCCCGCTTCGTAAAGCGCCAGGAAACCGTTCGTGCCATCCGAATTCCCGAAGTCACGCGCGGTATTGGCTCTGTCTATCGTCGCCCCGTCCAAGGTGATATCAACAACGGTAGAGAGAATATTCGAGGTACTCTCTGAGATATTCTCCCAGCCGGTGGTGGCGATCACACCGGTGGATTCGAGAGAGAGAATCTGGCGAGGGAGATCGGAGTTCGTGAAGTTCACTGAGATAAGCCCGGCGTTTACCGTCACCGTCGAGGCAAGAAGAACGAACAACGAACAGGGCTGAACTACAAGTCTTGCTCATGGCCTGCTTCTCACGGCACTCTTCCCGGACAGGAACTCATCGCCCCGGGTCGATTCGGGCGGAGAGCCTCCGACGGCAGCTTTCAGCGTTCGAATGGCCTTTCACCCGCGCCAGAGTAGAGCGTGACCCACGCTCGGAATACCCAACATCCGGCGTGCTCCTCGCGAAGTCAAGATATCATTCGGCCCCGGGCCCGGTCGGATCGGCTTCGGAGAGTTCCTGTCTGCGCAAGGAGGAGCCGCACAATGGTCGAGCCGGAAGACAGCAACCACACCAGGACCAGGACCGTTCTTGATCTCGGGGTGCTCGCGGACGCTCGTCGGGGAAGCCACGATCGTCGCGATGAGCGCCGGCGAGAGACTCGTCATCTCGAGTCGTGCGGTCCGAGAGGGGAGGAACTCTTGATGCGGGTCGCGACTGGAAGGTCGTCGGTGATCGCTCTCGTCCTGGCTTCGACGATCATGGCGGTCTCTACCGAGACCGAGCATCACGCTGTGAGCGTGTTGCCCGCGCCGAAGAGGGGCACGATTGACGGCGGCCTGGACGATCGGGATCTCGGAGGCGGAGTCTTCGTGTGCGGCGACGTCGCGACCGGCCCCGGAGGCGATCGAACCTCCTCGAAGAGCCGTCGGGGCTACGCCTCTCGGCCTTCATCGGGAGGTCCTGAAACCATGATAGAAGGTGGTAGCGTTCGTGGGGGCGGGTCACAGCGCCGATGGCAGGGGATCGCGGGGAGGTAAGCAAGGAAGTCGTTGATCCGCGTCCGTCGATCGTTGACGATACCGCTCTCAACCGAAATCGCTTCCGGTAAGAGCACCGGTCCTGGAGTGGCCGCCGATGGAGCTATCACTCTTCCTCGCGAAGTTCCTGGGCCTGTACTTGATGGTATTGTCCGCACTCTGCGCTCTGCGGATGAAGGTGTTCGAAGAAGTGAAGGAGAGTTTTCTCGCTCAACGTGCCCTCATCTTCTTCAGCGGATTGATCGCCCTTGCGGTCGGAATCGCCATCGTGGTGAGTCATTCCGTTTGGGAGCCGGGATGGCGCTGCGCGATCACGGTGATCGGATACGTCTCTGTCGCAAAGGGGATCATACGGATCGCGTTTCCGGACCAGCTCGGCAAGATCGCCAGGGGAGCCCTCAGCGGTTCGACGAAGTGGGTCTTGTTCGGGAGCGCGTTCGCGTTTGGCGCCTGGCTGGCGTGGAGGGGATTCACCGGCGGG
>CAYMLL010000355.1:0-6889 GCA_964390645.1 uncultured Planctomycetia bacterium
AGGGTCCTGCGTGGTATCGGAGAGCGGATTCTAATTATAATAAGCGCCCCGCGCCCCCGGTATCACAACCGGGCGCAAACGAACCGGGGGGCGTTGCGCCGCGGGCGCGACGCCAGACGGCTCCCCCGTCCTCCGCGCTGCGCCGCCGCCCGGGCGACGGCGCGGTTCATCCTCTCCTGCTCGATCAGCCGGGGCAGGAGCGTGGCGGGCTCCCGTATCGCCTCGTCGTCCTTCTCCTTGCGGCGCTCCTCCTCGATGCGCAGGATCTCGTCCATGCTCTGACGTCGCGCGGTCTTCGCGACCTCGATGTTGTGCCTCGTCTGCGCCGTCGGAGGATCGATGCGTCGGTAGAAGCCGATCGCCGTCGCGAAGGAGCCCGCGGCCTCGTGCAGCGCCTTCAGGCGCGCGTCGCGTTGCTCGTCCTGAAGCTCCTGCGGTGACCTCGGCGGGGCGTTCGAGCTCGCGTCGGGCGGATCCTCGGAAGCGTAAGCTGTCCGGTACGCCGCGTATCCGCGGTCGAAGTGGGAGTTCCCGAGATTGAAGCAGGAGCGCATTCTGAGCTCCTCGCTGTCGTCGAGGGACGACTTCTCGAAACGTGCGATGGCCTGCATCGTCTTGTCGGCTCGGCGCAGAGCGACACCGGCATTGTACCGGCGAGTGGCGAGGTCCGTGTCGACTCCGTCCTCCTCGTAGAGCGCCGCGGCCTCGTCGTAGAGCCCTTCCCGGAACTTCTCGTTGCCGCGGCCGAGGAGGCGCTTGTCGTCGATCTCGGGGGCCAGGAAGACGCCCACGCAGACGACGAGAATCAACGCGATCGACGCGCTGATCACCAGTGGCGTCCGATAAGGGCTCGGCGGGGACTGCTGGCTCGTGCGCTTGCGTTTCAAGTTCCCGTCACCTCCATGAGACGGATCGAGCGTGCTCGCGCGGGGCGCTCCGGCACCGCCAGGTGGAGCAGGTAGAAGAGCAGGCCCACCAGGAGGAAGGGCTGGAAGAGCTCGGTCCAGGTGATCCTCTCCTGGACGATCTCCCGCCCGGTCTCCTGCGCGATCGTCTTCTCGTAGAAGTCTACAAGGTCCGGGTTGTCGGTGCCCACTGGCAAGTAGCGCCCTCTCGGTGCCTGGTTGACGAGCTCCATGAGTCCCGTCTCGTCGAGCCTCGTGCGGACGATCTCCCCCTGGTGTCGGACGTAGTCCACCTTGCCGTTCTTGTCGCGGATCGGGATCGGCGTTCCGTCCCGGCTCCCGAGGCCGACGATGTAGAGCCCGACGCCGTTCGCGGCAGCGTCCGCGACAGCGTACTTCGGGTCGAGCCCGTGGTTCTCGCCGTCGGTGATCAGGAGGATGTCGGCGAACGCGTGACTCTCCCGCTCCTGCTCGTCCTCGACGACGGTCTTGCCGACGTCACTCTCCTCGCTTCGGTGCGTCGAGTCCGTGAAGCCGAGGAGCTGGACAGCCTTGCGGATGGCGTCCCCGATCTCGGTGCCGCCGCGGTCGGCGCTGTTCGTGTCGACGTTGAGGAGCACCGACTTGAAGTGCGAGTAGCTCGACGTGAGATGGCAGAGTGTCTCGGCGCTTCCGGCGAACGCGATGAGGCCGACCCGGTCACCGTGGAGGTTCTCCGCGAGCCGTGCGATCTCGCCCTTGATCCTCTCGAGGCGATTGGGCTTCAGGTCCTCGGCGAGCATCGAGCGTGACACGTCGACGACCACCGCGAGGTCCCGCGCCCGCGTCGTGAAATCCGCCTTCTCCGGGTTGCCACGGGGTTGCAGCGCCGCGGCCCCGGCGCAGGACAGCGCCGCGACGAGGAGGCCGGCGCGGATTCTCCGACGTCGGGCGCATGCACGGAGCCATCCGGAGGCGCGGTCGAGGTCAATCCCGAAGATCCCGAGCACGCGACGCCTTCGCACACTCGCATGGAAGCTCGCCGCGAAGACGATCAACAGCAGGATGACGACGCCGCTGGCGAGGTCTTCCCAGGTTCCCCAGCGGAACTGGAACTTCTCGATCACGGCGTCCTCCGGAACAGGGTCTCGCCGAGAAGGAGGGCCAGCAGCGTGAATGCGAAGCCCGGGACCAGAAGCAGGTTGAAGAGCTCGTTGTAGCTGCGGTACTCGATCTTGCCGATCTCGGTGCGTTCGAGCCGGTCGATCTCCTCGTAGATCCTGGTGAGCGCGTCACCATCCTCGGCCAGAAATGCGCGGGACGGATCTCCGGTAACCTTGCGAGGCTCCTCGAGGATCTCGTCCGGAGACCGCTCGGCCACGATGCGGCCGCGTTGTCGCTCGACTCGCTCGCGAAAGCAAACGTAGTAGACACGGATGCCGTTCGCCTCGGCGGACTTGCCGGCGTCGACGGGGGAGCGATCGCTGGCGTTGTCCTCACCGTCCGTCAGCAGCACGATGACCTTGCCCTTGATCTTGTAGCTCTCGTCCTCCCGGCCCTGCGCGAGGTCCTTCTCGGCGGTGATGAGGGAGAGCACGGCACGCATCAGGCCGTCGCCGATGGCGGTCCGGTGTCCGCGGTGATAGCTCAGCGGTCCGTAGCGCTTCTCGAATCGCTGCCAGCCTGCCCTGTCGTTCGAGGCGGGCAGCTGGTCGTTCGGGATCGGCCGCCCCTCCTTGTCCTTCACGAACGGAGACGGCTCCAGGTCCGCCACCGCCGAGAGCAGCTGGGCGTGGTCCGCGACGAGAGGGCAGCTGACCTCGGTGACGACGTCGAACGTCGTCAGGCCGATGAAGTCGCTCTTGCGGCCCTCGAGCGAGCCGCCGTTCTCGCGGTCACCCGAAACGAAGCGTCGGAACGCTTCCCTGACGATGTCGATGCGCCGACGCTCGGCACCCTCGTACTGCATGCGCTCCTCCATCGAACCCGAGACGTCGAGGACCATCTGGATGGCGAGGCCCTCCTTGCGCACCTCGGTGGTGGAGTCGCCCTGGCGGGGCCGGGCCACCGCGCCCACGAGCAGCACGAGGCCGACGCTCTCGAGCACCGGAACGAGGAAAGCGAGTCGCTGGCGTGTCGTGCGTGGCAGCCCCTTCAGCCCCCGGACGCTCGGATAGACCAGCGCCGGCTTGCCACCGCCCCGTCGGTGCCGCCAGAGGATCAGCAGCAGGCCCGGGATCGCGATGAGGAGCAGCCATGGATGGCCGAGTTCCATCTCTCGCCAGCTCAGGGAGCCGAGGTCAATACCCACCGCTCTTCGTCTCCTCGATGAACTGCTTGACGACGTCGAAGGAGTCCTGGACGACGCCGGTCGCGGGCTGGAAGAGGGCGAACTTCACCTGATCACAGATCCCGAGGAACTCGCCGAGCCTTTCGCGATGGCGGGCGAGGGCCTCCGCGCGGCTCGCCTCGACGAGGAACTCCTCGGTCGTGCGTTCCGGAGCGTGCACGTCGAAACGGTTCTCGACGTACTCGCGGAGAATCGCCGAGAGGTGTACGAAGAAGAGCTCGATCTCGCCGCTGTCGACGAAGTTTCTCGCCACCAACCTGCGCAGCGCCGCGTAGGCGATCTCGTGTGCCGGCGGCGGCGGTGTCACGTGGGGCCCTCGCCGCCGCAGCAGCAGACAGGTGGCCGTGATGACGGCCAGCACTCCGAGGCCGGCGGTCGCCCAGAACAGACGCCGGTCCTCGATGAGCAGAGGCGGGGCCTCGAATATGTCGTGATCCTCCCGGATCGACAGGTCGGAGAGATCCCCGAGTCCTGCGACCTTCACGGGCGTCTCCTCGCTGAAAAAGTGGTGTTCTCTGGTCTCCCCATCCACCTCGAGGAAATAGACCGCCAGAGGGGCGATGGCGAGGTCGCCACTGCGGTTCGGCTCGAGGGTCAGACGCTTGCGGTAGCGCTGCCTCGAGGATGCGACCGCGCGCGTCTTCTCGTCGATCTCGTCACCGACCGCGGGGGGGGCTCCGTCGAGGTAGTCGATGTCGACCACCGCGAGCCCTTCGAAGTCCTCGGCCAGGTACTCGGGGAACTCGGCCAGGAAGCCCGGCTCGATCAACAGCTCCTGCTCGCAGACGATCCGGTCCGAGAGCTTGATCTCGGTCTTCTCCAGGCGCAGCACGAGCCGTACCGGCCCGGAGCCGAAGGACTCCTCGTAGGCGAAGTCGATCGACGGCGTCTCCGCCGTGTGGGTGGGCTCGTTGCCGCCGCAGCCGCAGGACAGCAGCGGCAGCGACGTCAGCAGCGTCAGCAGCGTCAGCGACCTCGGCGGAATGATGGAGAGCCTACGGTGTCGCATCTCCTTTGCCCTCGCTGGCGTCAGCGTTTCCGGTCGCCGATTCGGTCGCACCGGCGTTCACCGCCTTGTCGAGCTCGTCGGCGAAGATCTGGACGTCGAACTTCTGTCCGAGTCGCGCCTGCAGCCGGCTCATCGCTTCCGCCTGCTTCTCACGCGCCAGGTCGGCGCGGGCGCTCTCGCCGGCCTCCTGGAAGGTCAGCTGGCGGCTCGGATTCTTCGAGTCGACGCGCAGCACATGCCAGGAGTCGCCGATCTTCACCGGTTCACGTGTCACCGCCCCCTCCTCCAGGACCAGCAGCTGCGCCACGGCTTCGGATGAGCGACCGAGTCCGGGCAGCGGCTCGCCGGCCCGGGCCGCGTCCGGAGCCGGGACGAGCTCGGAGAGGAGCCCGGCGGCCGCCTCGGCGCCGCTCGCGATCGCTTCAGCGGCCTGCGTCGCCGCCTCCTCGGTGGGCCGTGACAGGTGCGAGAAGCCGACGCTCTCGGGCTCGACGTAGCTTGCCCGGTTCGCCTCGTAGTGGTTCTTCACGTCGATTTCCGTGATGGTCTGCAGGAGATCCTGTCGCTCCGCGTCCAGGAGTCTCTGTCCCAGGTAGCCTCGTCGGAAGCCGGAGAGCGCCCGTTCGAACTCCTCCCCCGATCCGTAGCCGCGCGAGAGGGCCTCGCGATAGAGCACGCGCGAGGCGAGCACCTGCTGGACAGCCTGAGTGAGCGACTCCTTGCTCGACAGCTGCCGGGAGACCATCGACTCGACCTCCTTCGCCATCGACGCGGGGTCGCCACTGCCGAAGTGTGAGAGCTGTCCGAACATCCGATCGGTGAGCTCGCGGCGGACGTCCTCCATCGTCACGGGCTCGTTGCCGATGTTCGCCAGGACCGGACTCGTGCCGGGCTCGTTGTCGACGGTGGACTTCTCGAGGACGTACTTCCTGACGTCCTCCTTGCCGAGGCTCGAGAGGCACTCCAGGAGGCGTTGCTGGGCATCGCGCCGCTGCTCCCGCGAGGGCTTCGGATTGAGGATGGCAATCTCGGTGAAGACCGCTGCCGCCTGCTGGGCCGCTCCGCTCTTCTGCAGGCAGACACCGCGACGGTAGAGCGTCGTCACGCGGTCGCGATCCGAGAGCTCGGCCGTCGCCAGATACTCGCCCCAGTGTCGAGCGGCCTCGGCGAAGAGCGTGTGCTTCTCGAGATCCTGAGCGAGGGCGCGCAGGTGGTCCGGAGATCGGGTCGGGATCGAGTCGCCCGGTCCCGAGTCGACTCCGTCCTCCTGGCGCAGCAGAAGGAGCGTCAGCAGAGCCACGCAGACGAGGCTGGCCAGGCAAGTAAGGACGCGGAGGACGCCCGCCCGTCGAGGAGAGCGGGGAGCGTCGGGAAGAGAAAGATCGAGGCTGCTGGATGACATGTCGAGTGGAGCCGTCAGCGGTACATCTTCTTCTCGCGCAGGCGGAAGAAGTTCGAGAGAGACTGAACGTAGTCCTTGCCGGTGGTGATCTCGAGCTCGTCGACCTCGAGCGAACGTAGCATCGTATCGTGTCGGCTGCGTTCCTCGTGCGTACGGTCCTCGAAGATGCGGCGGATGCGCGCGCTGCGCGAGTCGACGACCACGACCTCGCCGGTCTCGGCATCCTCGAGCGCCATGAGCCCGGCATCGGGGAGCTCGATCTCACGTCGATCGGAGGTCCGCACGGCGATCAGATCGTGCTTCGCGCGTACTGCGGACAGATCCTTTTCGTAGTCTTCCGAGATGAAGTCGGATGTCAGAAACACGGTCGCGCGTCGGCGCTGGACACGTGCGAGGAAGCGCAAGGCCTCGGCGATGTCTGTTCCTTGCGACTGCGGCTCGTGGGTGAGCAGCTCGCGGATGACACGCAGCACGTGTTTCTTCCCCTTCTTCGGCGGGATGTAGAGCTCGACCCGGTCGGTAAAGAGCACGAGCCCGAACTTGTCGCCGTTGCGGATCGCGGAGAACGCGATCAGGGCGCTGAACTCGGCGGCGAGCTCGTTCTTCTGCTGCTGGCCGCTGCCGAAGTGCTCCGAAGGGCTGACGTCGACGAGCGCGAAGACGGTCAGCTCGCGCTCCTCGCGGTAGGACTTGACGAAGGGCTGTCCGGCACGTGCCGTGACGTTCCAGTCGATGGTGCGCACCTCATCTCCTGGCTGGTACTCGCGCACCTCCTCGAACTCCATTCCGCGACCCTTGAAAGCCGAGTGGTACTCTCCACCGAGGATGCTGTCGACAGTTCGATTTGTGCGAATTTCGATCTGCCGGACCTTCTTGAGAATTTCCTGCGGGATCATCCGTGGACTCGCTGTCGTGGCGTCAGGGAACGCGGACTCCGTCGAGGATCTTCTGGACCACGTGCTCGGGCGTCAGCTCCTCGGCCTCTGCCTCGTAGGTGAGAACCACCCGGTGACGGAGGATGTCCATCGCGACCGACTTGACGTCCTGAGGGGTGACGAAGGGGCGCCCCTCGATGCAGGCATTCGCCTTGGACGCGACCGTCAGCGCGAGGGTCGCGCGTGGAGAGGCCCCGTAGTCGATCAGGTTCTCGAGGTCGAGCTTGTAGGCCTGAGGCTCGCGGGTGGCGTGGACGATGTCGACGATGTACTCCTTGATCTTGTCGTCCATGTAGATCTCGTCGACGA
>CAYMLL010000356.1:0-6866 GCA_964390645.1 uncultured Planctomycetia bacterium
GGCGAGGAGGACGACGAGGAGCGCCGGCGCGGCGAGGACGACGAGGATCCATTTGCGCTTCATGTGCAGAGTCCGGTCTTGTTACCCTGATCGGGGATGCTCGCAAGCTCACCATGGACGGAGGACGATAACCATGGCAACCCTGGATCCGCTCGAAGGCGCCGTTTTCAGCCGTCGTGACATCATACGCTACGCCGCGTGGATGGGCAGCTCGCTCGGCGTCGTCGGCTCGGCGGGCTGTACGGCGCCAGGCTCGTCGCTTGCGGGGGGGCACGCTGCCTCGTCCTCCACCGTCGAGGGCGAGGCTCCGTCGAGCGCTGCCGAAGCGCCCCTGGCGCGCTCCCGCCGGCGCTTCGAGATGAAGAAGTCGATCAACCTGTGGGCCTTTCCATATCCCGGTCTGATGAGCCTCGAGGACTGCTTCCGGCTCGCGGGGCGCGCCGGCTTCGACGCCGTGGAGGTGAACTACGATCTCGAGAACGATCTCAGCGACAGGGCCGGTGACAGGGAGCTCCACGCCATCCGGAGGGCCGCCGAGAAGGCGGGTGTCGAGATCAGCGGTGTCTGCTCGTTCCTCTTCTGGCCGTTTCCCTTCACCGCCGGCAGCGAGGCCACGCGACGCAGAGCCATCGAGCTGGCGAGCAACATGATCCGTGCTGCGGCGAAGCTCGGGACCGACAACTTGCTGGTGGTTCCCGGCGCCGTCAACATCCCGTGGATCGAGGACTCCGAGCATGTGCCGTACAAGCTCTGCGACGAGCGCGCGCGTGCGGCGGTGACACAGCTCCTGCCGTTGGCGAAGAAGCATCGCGTGCACCTGAACATCGAGAACATCTTCTTCAACGCCTACCTGATGAGTCCGCCGGACATGATCGAGTTCGTCGACAGCTTCGGGAGCGAGTGGGTGCACGTTCACTTCGACACGGGCAACATCATGCCGCTGCAGTTTCCCGAGGACTGGATCCCGCTCCTCGGCAGGCGCATCCGCAACATCCACTTCAAGGAGTACACCAAGAAGGGGACCGATTTCTCGCTCGAGAGCTTTCGCCCCCTCCTGGACGGTACGACGGACTGGCCGAAGGTGATGGAGGCTCTCGCCGCGATCGACTACGGCGGCTACCTGACCTTCGAGTACTTCCACCCTTTTCAGCATTATCCGGAGGCGCTCGTCTACCAGGCTTCCGACGCGCTCGACCGCATGCTGGGAAGGGGCTGAGCGCGGGCGAACTCGGCTCCTTCACCGTTTGCGGTTCGCCCCGCGTCCGAGCCGGCCGTAAGATGGACGCCGAGACGGGTCTCTTCATGGGCGCGGGCCTGCGTTAGAAGGTGAGATGATGGCTGATCGTTCCGGCTCGCTGCGCTCGGTGTTCGTTCTGGTCGTCGTCGCGATGGTCGGGTTGCTGTCGATTCAGCGCGCGAGTGACGCGGCGTTCGTACGCGGTGACTCGAACCAGGACGGCTCCTTCAACATCTCCGATGCGAGCTTCACGCTCGACTTTCTCTTTCAGGGCGGGTCGGAGCCGACGTGCCCGGCAGCCGCAGACACCAACGACGACGAGACCATCGACATCTCCGATGCGATCGTGGCGCTCGAGCATCTCTTCCTGGGCGGTTCACCTCCACCCCCACCCTTTCCGGAGCCCGGCAGCGATCCGACTCCCGGACTCGGCTGCGGCTCCCGGGGTCCGGGCGGTCTCGTCTGTCGCGCTGTCGGACCGGCGGTCGACCTGTCGTGGCAGAACGCAGAGGGCTACGACGAGATCGAGGTGCGACGCGATGGCGATCCCGTGGCAACCTTGCCTGCGAGCGCCGAGGCCTTCCACGACACTCCCCCCTCGGGTGGCGATCACGACTACGCGGTCGTGGGTGTATCCGGTCACGAGGAGAGCGATCCGACGACCTGCACCCTGCGAGGACTTCCGGACAATCGCCCGCCGACGCTGAGAATCCTGTCTCCGGCGCCAGGTGTTCTGGTGTCCGCTGACAGCTTCACGCTGCGCGGCCGTGTTGACGACGAGACGGCCATCGCGCGCGTCGTCGTCGACGGCGAGGACTTGACGGTTGCGGCGGGTGTGTCGCTGCCGCACATCTTCAGCGCGACGGTGACGCGACACGCCGCAGACGGCGGCCCGAAGCTCGTGCGCGTCGAGGCGGTCGACGAGTTCGGTCGTGCGGCTTTCGGCGAGCTCGCCGTCGGCTTCGGCCCGCTTCTGCGCGAGGGGGCCTCGGGGCCCTCCCTGACGCTGGCGATCTCGGGAGGCTCGGGCTACGACGAGATCGAGGCCGTCGCGAGGCCCTTCCTCGCGGGGTTGCCGTCGCTTCTCGACGACTCGGTTCGCGGCACCGAGCTGTACAACGGCAACATCGTCGGCGTCGACGTCCGGGTCATCGGGCGGAGCGTCGAGGTCATCGGTCCCATCGGCCTCGACCTGTTCCCGAGCTCCGCCAACGGTGGTCGCGTCGGTCTGCGTGCCAGCATCCAACGCCTGCGCTTCTTCGCCGATGGAAGCAGCGACTTCGGCTTCCTGGGCACCGACGACTGGGATGCGATCTGGACGGGCGATGACATCACGATCACCGGGGCGGTCGCCTTCTCGGCGCGGCCCGACGGCAAGGGGCTCGATGTCACGTCGGACGGCTTCGTCGTCGACATCGCCCGCTCGGACTTCTCCGTCAGCGGGTTTCTCGACCCCCTCGGCGTCTTCGACGCGCTCGTCAACAGTCTTGGCGGACTCTTCACCGATCAGATCGAAGCCTCCGTGAGGGACGGCGTCGAGTCCGCCGCGGAGGATGAGATCGTGCCGCTTCTCGCCGACGCTTTCAGCGGACTGCGTCTCGACCTGGCGCTCGGCGCGGTGGCGCTCGAGACGAGCTTCGACGACGTCGTCGAGGGATCCGCCGGCATGTCGCTTCTCTTCGACGGGGAGTGGAACCTCACCGATCCTGTGTCGCCGGGCTACCCGAGCTATCCGGGCTCGTACGCCACGGCAGCTCCCTTCCCCTCGTTTCCGCTCTCCGCGTCGCCGGGTCATGCGGTCGACGCGACCATCTCGCTCTCGGCCGACACGCTGAACCAGGCTCTTGCCGGCCTGACGTCGACGGGCCTGCTGGTCACCGACCTCGGCTTCGACGACGTCGAGTCGCCGATTCCGCTCAACGTCGGCACGATCGCCGCCGTGCTCGACCCGTGCTTCCTGGAGCTCGAGGGCGTCGACGCGGACGATCCGCTGGCGTTCCATGTGGAGGCGCGCCACCCGTTGCGTGTGACGCTCGACGAGGGAGCCTTCGGGGTGCCGGTCGTCGCCGTCGGCGAGGACTGGCGCTGGGTGCCGGGGACCTCCGAGCCGCCGTCCGGATGGGTCACTCCGGGCTTCCGCGACGGCAACTGGCGCCTCGGTCCTTCCGGCTTCGGCTACTCGTCGAACGCGGCGGAGCTGCGGTCCGTCGGGACGGTGCTCGAGGAGATGGCGGCAGGCGACTACACATCGATCTACCTGCGCAGGAGCTTCACGATCGATGACGTGGATGCGGTTGCGGGACTCGTGCTCCGCGTCGAGTACGACGACGCCTTCGTCGCCTATCTCAACGGTGTCGAGGTGGGCCGTCGAAACATCGGCGAGGTCGGCACGAGGCCGTCTCACGATGACCTTGCCGGCGGTGCGGGTGAGCCGGCGCGGGCCGAGATCGATCTGCTCGATGTCCCCTCGCGGCTGCGCGACGGCGTGAATGTCATCGCGATCCAGGGGCACAACGCGTCGGCCACGAGCTCCGACTTCGTGCTCGTCCCGGAGATCAGCGAGGCGCTTGCGGCTCCAGCCGGTACGATCACGTCGATGCCCGCGCAGCTCATCGTCGAGGAGCTGGAGGTGTCCTTCGTCGCGGACACCGATGGTGACGGTGTCGGCGAGGACGACACGGACGGCGAGCCCGATGAGGTGCCCCTGTTCTCGTACAGTCTCGGTCTTCGCCTGCAGACGCAGCTGCTGCTGATCATCGGCGACGATGAAGTCCCGACACTCGTCTTTCGCATCGACGCCGAGGACGGTCCGGACCCGGACAGCTTCCCCGATGGCATCGTCGGAGGGCTGGCCGAGGTCGACATCGGCGTTGCCGGCGAGGCCTTCGACGTCGACGATGCGGCGCTCGAGGAGTTCGCCGAGCTGGTGCTGTCGGTCTTTGGCCCGTCGCTCGGCGAGACGCTCGAGGCGCTCGATCTGCCGATCGTGCCGCTTCCCGAGCTCGCCTTCGATCTCGATGACGACGGTGTCTCGGATGTGCGTCTGGAGATCCGTCGCGGCACCTTCGCGACGGCGGACACGACCTCCGACGGCGCAGCGGACTGGGTCTGCATCCTCTGTGACCTGCGATCCGTTTCGGAGTGAGCGGCCCGGAGGCGTGGGGTCGCTGCCTCGGCGTCTCGGCGGGTGTGCCGCGAGCTCTTCGCTCGACCATGTCGACCCGAGGGCGGGGTCCACCCGGTCGTGCGTCGGCGCATCCGAGGAGCCGGGGTTCCGTCGACGATTCGGGTACAATGGCGCGCTGTCGCATCGCGGTGTTCGTCCGGGTCCGGCTCGAGGCCATCCATGAGAACTCGTCCGCACAAGCTGGCTCTTCTGCTGTCGCTGGCGCTCTGTCACCCGGTCACCGCGAAGACTGCGAAGCGGGTGCTTCTGCTCGGACAGAAACCTGACGGGCACCCGCCGGGGACTCACGAGTATCTCCGCGGTTTACGAGTCATCGCGAAGACACTGGAGGGCGCTCCGGGCCTCGACGTCTCCACGGTCAGCGCCGACGAGCCGTGGAAGGGAGGGCCGGAGCTGATCGACGGGTCCGACGCCGTCGTGATCTTCCTCTCCGAGGGCGCCAGGTGGCTGTCGGCGGATCCCGCGAGGCTCGCCGCGATGCGTCGGCTGGCGGCGCGTGGCGGCGGCTTCGTCGGCATCCACTGGGGCATCGGCACTCGCGACGCGAAGAACATAGCCGGCTTTCTGGAGCTCGTCGGGGCCTGTCACGGCGGCCCGGATCGGCGGTACAAGGTCGTCGAGACGACGCTCGAGGTGTCCGAGCATCCGATCACGACCGGCGTCCATGACCTCGCGCTGCGGGAGGAGCTCTATTACCGGCTCAAGTTCGCGAAGCCGACCGGCAGCGTGACACCGATCCTCACGGCCGAGATCGAGGGAGTCAGGGAGGTCGTCTCGTGGGCGTGGACGCGTCCGGACGGCGGACGCTCCTTCGGCTACAGTGGCGTTCACTTTCACGAGAGCTGGAAGCACCCCGAGTACCGCCGGCTCATCGCGCAGGGCGTCCTCTGGACGCTCGACCGGCCGATTCCGCCCGGTGGCATCGCGACGGATATCGCGAAGCGTGACCTGCGGCCCTTGCCGGAGAACCCGATCTTTCTCGACGAACGTCGGCGCTCGAGACGCGGAGCAGTGACGAGAGAGCGGTCTCACCCGACGCAGATCGATCCGTCACGCACGGCGGTCGTCGTCTGCGACATGTGGACGAAACACTGGTGCGCCGGCGCGACGCGACGCTGCGAGGAGCTGGCGCCTCGGATCGACGCGCTCGCCAGGAAGCTCCGCGAACGGGGAGCTCTCATCGTCCACTGTCCGAGTCGTGGGCCGGGCGGTGAGTTCGCTTACGAGACGTGGCCGCAGCACCGTATCGCCCGAGACGCCCCGAGGACCGAAATCGTCGTTGTGCCGCGCGAGCCCCCGGAGGGCTGGAAGAACCTCTTCGGTCCGGGATGGTGCGGCGCCAACGCGTTGCGTGAGGCCACGCTGCCTCTGGACGCATCTGACAACGGCTGCGATTGTCCCGCAAAGTGCAGCAACGGTCCCGGCAAGATGGACTGCCGCCAGAGCCCCGTCATCCAGATCGCCCGAGGGGACGCCGTGGCCGCGGGTGTCGAGGCCATTCACCTGCTCCGGCAGCGGGGGATCGAGACCGTCTTGATCGCCGGCGTTCATCTGAATCTCTGCATGATGGGAAGGCCTTTCGGGATCCGGAACCTCGTCTATCAGGACTTTCGCGTGCTGCTCGTGAGGGATCTGACCGACACGCTCTACAATCCGCGCATGCCTCCGATGGTGAGTCATCACGGTGGTACCGCTTTGATGGTCGAGCACGTCGAGACCTACTGGTGCGGCTCGATCACCAGTGACCAGATTCTCGGCGGTGAGCCGTTCCGGCTCTCGGACGACGGGAGGCAGCGAGCCGTCGGGCCTTGCGACGGCGTCGGGCATCCCGTGAGGTGATGCCCGTCGATACCGGCCGTGGAGCCTCTCCAGGGCTCGCGATCAGATCCGCCGCCGCCGCGCGTGAGCGACGACGGCCTTCTCGAGTAGCTCCACGCCGCGCTCGAGGATGATGTCGTTCCCGGCGCAGTACGGCAGGACGAAGTCGACCGCCACGTCGGGGTAGACGCCGCGCCCTTCGAGGTCGATGTCGTCGGTCAGATGGACGACGCCCCTGGCGCGCTCGACCGGGACCATCACGTAGGTGCCGCCCGGCAGCTTCGCGTAGCCGGCGGGCCGAACGGCTCCCGCGGTCCTCTGGCCGACGAGGGTCATGCCGTGCTTGCCCTTGAGGCGGTAGGCGAGCACCTCCTTGGCGCTGCGCGTCTCCGCGTCGAGAAGGAGCACCGCGGGGCGGCCGTCCTCGAGCAGCCGCTTGCCGATCGCGAGCAGCACCGCCACCTGGCCGCCGCGGCCGCGAAGGTCGACGACGAGGCCGTTCGCCGCCGCGAGCTCGCCGCGGAGCGCCTGGTCGAAGACACGGATTTGCTGTCGCCCCGCCAGGTTCCAGAGGTGGAGGTAGCCGAGCCGCTCACCCTTGAGGTAGACGCTCTGCCACGCGTC
>CAYMLL010000357.1:0-6855 GCA_964390645.1 uncultured Planctomycetia bacterium
TCGGGGCGCGGGACTATGACCCGGAGAGCGGGCGGTGGACGAGCAAGGATCCGATAGGGTTTGAGGGAGAACAAACCAACCTGTACTTGTATTCGCATGCAGACCCAGTGAACTACGCGGATCCCGAGGGAGAAGCGGCAATTCTCTGGCCCATTTTACTCTACGGTGGGTTGGTGATCGGCGCAGTGACAGACGTGTGGAAACCCCTCGAGTTCGTTGCAGTGCCAGGCAAACCCGGAAAGGTTCTAACAGCCGGTCAAGCGTTGTGGTGGCTCGCAACGTCCCCGGTGTCCGACACCGACACTCGACCGTCGGCGCGTATCTCTGAGGATTCCGTTCATCCGTGGCGCGCCCCCGGTCGCCCTCCGCTACCTCCCGTTGGCGGGCCGATAATACGGGACCCTGTACACGTTATTCTTCAACAGCCATCCGTAGGGCCTGTCTGCGAGAAGCCGTGACATTATCGTCCCGGGTGAGGGTAAGCCGACAGTCGTGGGAAAACGTGGAATCCTCGTTGCTCCCCGGTTGTCGGGGGTGCTATCCCCAAACCCCCGACCAGGTTGATTCCTGCCCCGCCGCCCGCTTCCTGCTCAGCGTCGTTGCCCCAACGCGGCGGGACTCGTGAACATAGAGCACGGTTTGAAAAGCCGAGACACCCGCTGTAGCCGGCGATGCCGGCGGCGAACCCGGGGGCGGACGTCCCGATCGAGTATGCGGTGCTTCGGGGGTTGCGGCGACGGAGAAGGCGGAGCGCAGAGTGCAGTTCCGCACGGGAAAGTCCCGGGGATTCTGGCGGGCAGTCGTGCTGACGTACTACTATCGAGGGGCGGGATGAGTTTCTTGGTCATACGGGCTCGGGAGTGGTGAAAGCTCCTTGTCGGCGTTGATCAGAGCTCGTGCACTACCCTTCCAGCGACGGAGCGAAGTCGAGTCACCGCGTCGCTGCAGAGGCGACGGGGTCCGTGAGAAACGTGGACCAGCCTTACTTCCCGCCGTCGGAGCGCGGGAATCGACCCAGGAGCTGGACGGCGTCGATCCGCAGCATTCGATTGCGTGCGCCGAGATCCGCGGGCAGCAGCCAGATCTTGCCGTCGTGGATCGCCATGCCCTCGCGCGTCAGCTCGCCGGCGTCGGGGTGGTGGGGCAGGCGCGCCTCTCGAAAGAGCTTACGAGTCGCGAGGTCGATGACCTGCACGACGGAGCGCCGATGAGCGCGCGGGCGTGACGGACGCTTGTCGAGCCCGCCGGCGAAGAGGAGGAGGCCGTCGATCTTCCAGTCTTGCACCGCGTGGCGCCAGCCCGGTCGACCGGGAACGAGCTTGTCTCGGGGGAAACTCCGCAGCAGCTTGCCGTCGAGACTCCAGACGTAGACCGTGTTCGTGTCCCAGCTGGCGCCCCAGAGTTCGCGTCGCTCGCGCGAAACGGCGATCGCGCCGATGTGATCTTCGACGGAGAAGCTCCGCGTCGCTTCAACGGGCGCCTCGTCGCCACGCAGGACCGACTCGATCGAGTACGCGCGGATCAGGCTTCTGCCGTCGCGGCGGCTGTGCGACAGCGGAATCCAGAGGTGCGTTCCGTCGGAGTCGAAGCCGCCAGGATGGTCGAGGACGCCCTGCGTTCCAGTGGGCAGATCATCCGCTGTCGGGGTGACGTCGACGATGCGCTCCCAGCGTCTTGACGACAGGCGCGTCGTCAAGAGGAGCGCGCGGCGCGGGCGGACGTCGTCTCGTCGCGCCGTGACGAACACGCGGTCGCCATCGACGACGAGCCCCTGTGTGTGCGCGTCGGCGATCTTGCCGTCGATCTCGAAGGGCGGCAGCGCGACGCTCTCGAAATCGTCGGGCGAGAGCGGCACCGTTCGCACCTGCCGGTGCACCTCGTCGACGATGAGCTGCTCGATGCCCGGGGCGAAGGGCGCCGGCCAGTCGTGAAAGATCATCGCGCCGCCGCCTTCGTAGCCGCCCTCGGCGAGAACGCGATCCGACGGAATGTAGCAGGCGACGTCGTTCGAGTATGCGTTGATCCAGAGCCGCTCGCGTCCGAGCTCCGTCTTCAGACGAGTCGAGTAGTCGCCGCCGACCTCGCCACCGAGATAGACGACGCTGAGGTCGTCGCCGAAGCGCCACGTCTGCACCGGGTACGGCACGTGCGTGCGCAGCGCCTCACCGCGGTCGAGGCGCGCGAGCTGTACGCGCGCGTGGTAGCCCGGAGTGCCGGCCTGGTCGCTCTCCTTTGCCCGGCGCTCGAATTCGGCGCGTGTCGGTGGCTTCGCCAGCGGCAGCTCCAGGGTCGCGAAGCTCACCGCGAGGGATCCGTCGATCGCTCTCAGTCCTGCGCCGACCATCCGCTTCACCTCGCCGCCGATCTCACGGCCGTGACGCGCGGCCAGTTCATCTTGCGACTCTGCCTTCACCTTGCCGTCGCGAGCAGGATTCTGATCTCCGCCGCAACCCGCCGAGACGAGCGCGACCGCGCCGGGGAACGCCGCCTCGATCGACTCGCGTGCATGGCCGGCCCAGTCGCCGCTGACACGATTGTGGTTCAGCGTCGTGCAGTGACAGGCGTAGCTGATGTAGACGGCACGCACGGCATCGGGTTTGCCGGTGTCGTCCTCGAGCGACCGGACGACGAGCACCGGCAGGTCGTGATCGACCGGCCCGCCCTTCGTGCGTCGATTGTGCGCGAATCCGGCCTTGCCGGTTCCCCAGGAGAGCAGGGAGGGGCGTCGATCGTCGAGTGCCGCGAGCGCGACCTGGACGATCTTGTTCTCGAGGCTCCGCGTGTAGGTCTCGATGCGAGCGAGCTGCTCCGCGGGCAGCGGGTGGACGTACAGCGTCTCCGACATGCCCGCAAGAACCGGCCCGTTGTGCGTGTGGCTCGCGGTGATCGTCAGTCGCTCCCGCGGCAGACCGTGCTCCTTCATCAATCGCGTCGCGACTCGGCGCACGAGAGCGTCAGGGATGATGCAGTTCTCGATGGTGACGAGAACAGCCGGGCCATCTTCGGTCGATCGATCCTCGGCAGCGAGCGCGCGTGCGCCGAGGCGCTGCGTCACCTCCGTCGCCTCGGTGGTACGGCCCGAGTAGCCGCGCAAGCGAATCGGCATCGCGGGAGTGATGTCGACGGCGGCGAGGCCGACTCTGAAGCGCCGCCCTTCCGCGACCGCGTCCGACTGCGCGAACTCCGCTCCGCACATCGAATTCGTCACCAGGAGCGTCCCGAGAAGAACGACGCGAAGCGGCTGCCGTGTCTGCATGACTCCTCGATTCTGTTCCGTGGAGGTCCCTGTCACCGTGGCGATTCTACATCGATCGAGAGAGACGCAGCCATCACCGGCGTGTTTCGAGGGGGCTGTCGCATGATTCTCCGGGACGTATCGTAGCTCCACGATCGACTCTCCCTCGCCGGGCGCACGATCAAGTGCTCCGTATCCTCATCCACACGAGGCCGATCCGCGTACCTGCGGCTCCTCGAGCCGTCGAACTTTCTCGCAACCAGCTTCCGATGCCAGACGAGAATGGTGTCCGGTTCGACAATCATCGCCGCTTCCTCCAGGACCCGACGCCCGGGCTTCTTCCCGATCTCCGCCGGTGTTCTTCGCTCACCGTCGCCGAGCTTCAGACGCCCTCTGATCCGCGCCCGTGGAATCTGATTCTCGGCGACGGGGTACTCGTTCCTGGGGAGAAGCTCCTCGTCGACCGACCCCGTCACATATACCAGCAGCTTCTTCCAGTCCAGCACGCTTCACCATCCGCATGAGGACCTGCGATGATGTCGTGAATCGACGGGAGGATTCGAGGAGCGAGCGACGCCCGCAAGATCGCTGCCTTCAACGCGTTCGAGTATCTTGACCACACGGGTTCGGGCACTGAGAATCGCCGTGAGGCGTTTCGATTCGGAGTGGATCCCGGCGCGAGGTTTCCTGTCTCTGACTCATCTGGGTCCAATTGACCGCATGGACTCTCCCGACGTCGTCTACCGCAGAACGGACAGATCATCGTGGCTGTCATTCAGTACGCTGCTCATGGTGGGTCTTTCCTTCCTGCTCGCTGCCGTGGGAGCCTGGCAGCTCGTCTTTGTGTTGCCGTGGGCCATTCTGATTCCCTGTTTCTGGAACCCTCTGTCGGTCTGGGTAACCGCAGAGAACCTGGAGGCACGGCTGGGAGCCGGCATCCTGAAGAAGACGATTCCCCTCGCTGAGATCAAGAGCATCAAGCCGATAGATGTCCCTTTGATCAAACGGAGATTCCACATCTGGCTTTGCTTCAACGGCAGGGCGTTGGAGATCATCAGCCAGGATGGCGAGGTGCTCTGGCTCGGCAGCTCCGAGCCGGAGACGCTGGCTTCCTTTCTCGAGAAGTGAAAAACCAGCCTGAGGGCATGTACCGGGCGTTTAGCTGATAGAACGAGTCCGAGCGACGGGTTCAGGCCCTGAGAATCGCGCAGAGCGTCCTTCGATGGCTCTGGTCCGGGATGGGCTCGAGGCGGGGTTTCCTGTCTCTCACCGGGGCCGTCAGCGTTATTACGTGGTTGCCGGCACGCCTTCTTGCCGTCCCACCGCGGCATCGATACGCTGGACCGGTCGCGTTACCGCTCCCCTGGCCGTGCGGAGGGCTCTACCGTGCACCGTGTTACCGCTCGCTGCTTCTTCCTCCCGGTTGTCACGTTCTGTGCGCTTTCGTTCTCGTCTGCCGTCGCTGCTGACGATGACCCGATTTCGAGCGAACGCACCGTCGTCTACCGAGCCTTGGAGTCGATCAGCCCGGCTACGATCAACCACGATTTGAAAGTCGCCGTTCCCACCGTGAATGTTGCCATTTACCTGGGGGAAACGACCGGCGAGCCGCATGGTTACGTGGCCTCGCCCGACGAGCTGACCGAGTCCTTCGAGCATGCCAGGGAGATCTTTGCCGGGGCGGGTGTCCAGCTGAGACTGCTCTGGGTCAAGCGCGCCATCGTTCCCTCAGCATGGCTCGACGTGCAGGCCAACGACGTGACGGGATTTCCTTCGCCTCCGGAGATCAACACTTACGTGGGCTATCGCTCCGCCCGCTGGAGATTGACGATGGAAGCAAAGAACGTCTTCGAGGGCATCATCGAGCGTCATACCGGGAACCATCGAACGATCTACTTGCTGTACCTGAGAAGAGTGCGCATGGTCTACTACGATCGTACCGCCGGAGATCGGCCGCAAATCAAGTCCATTCCGACCGGCGGCCTGTCCCTTCCTGCCTACTTGTTCGAAACACGGATTCCCCGTCGAATTCGCGGCGTCATCACCTTGTGCCGTCAGAGTGGGAAGGGCGGTCGAACGATCGCTCATGAACTGGGTCATAAGCTCATCAATGTGAGTCACGAGTATCGGGAGATCGGCCCGCAATTCGAAGTCCGTGGCGAGCGCGGTTTGATGATCTACGGGACCGGTACAGAGATACCATCGGGCAAGGCCGGTCGATGGCACAAAGAGCGGTTGCATCTCTCACCGTTCATCTACCGGACAAGAGAAGACGGCACTCGCCAGTGGAACGCCGATTACTGTGAAAGCGGCCACTACTATGATCCGCTATACGCTGACAAAGTGATCCGCTTCGGAGTCATGAAACTCCCGAGACGACCGAAACAAGATCAGCCGTCGAGCGAGTGATGTTGGTTACGTCTCGACAGGCGAGCGGCATGCTCGAGACCACGCTCCCCGGCCAGGAGTCAGCAGTGACCAGCCCCACGCGTTGGTTATCAAACAACCCGACGTGGGTTGATCTGTCCCGGGGGAGAATGGTCGCGTGACGACGGCTCGAAAATGGAGATGATCCTGAAGCCGGTAACGATGGCTCCACCATCACCCGGCCAGCGGAAGCCTCTCCGTGGCGAAGTCGATGCGAACGTTGAAGGGCGCCTGTCGGCGTCCTTTGGCGTCTGTGGGCAACGCTTTGCGGAATCGTGGGGGGCTGGTCGCGTTTGAGGGGGGAAGGTCATCGTGACGCGGGGCAGGGCAGTCCGGATCTGTCGAGCGTCGAACTGAGGGAAGCCGCCTGAAGGACTCGCGGCGGCCTCTGTCGTGGCCACGTCGGCGTTGGCAGTGAGGAAACGCCCATGGATGTTTTTCCTCGAATTGTCGAGAATCCCGGACCGTGACGTCGACGATCCGACCCACGAACATCGAAGCTCGTTTTCCAGCAAGGAGAATTGGACATGGGTGACAGGGGAAGCAAGGACAAGGGCAAGAGGGAACAACAGAAGAAAGCCAAGAAGACTCCCAAGGAAAAAAGGAAAGAGAAGAGAGAGAAGAAGGGTAGGTAGATACGCGTCGTCGCCGTGCTTCCGCCGTCAACCGTTGCCGCCAGGCCGCTTTCGCTCGCCGATCGACGCGGCCAGGCAGGTAGACGATCGTGGCTGGGGTGCTTCCTCGATCAAATGTCGGTGCAGGTGCCGTCGGGGCAGCGCGGCGTCGTCACTTCTGGCGATCGTGCGGACAGAACCGGTGATCAGAAAACGAGTCGCAGATTCGACCGCCGGAACGACTCACGATCGAGGCATCGACAGCTGTCAGACGAAGCACCCTGTCGTGCGGCGTTCGAGGGGTCGGGGCGCAGAAACTGGCCGTGAACTGCTGGCGGAGGCTCCGGTCCAGGCTGGACTCGGGGCGAGAGCTCTTGTCTCGACCAGCCCGCCGTTGGAGCGGATCGCCGCCACGGCGCACCTCCGGTCTGGAGCCACGGGGCATGCGCGGGGCCAGGCAACAAGAACCCGAAGACCTCCGACCGCTCCATGGGGAGCGGACTCTGCTTGGAGCGCCCGAACCTCCCCGCCCCTGTCCGAGCCCCGACGGAGGCAGCTGAAGGATGAGCCCCGAACGGC
>CAYMLL010000358.1:0-6836 GCA_964390645.1 uncultured Planctomycetia bacterium
TCTCGTTCATCTCGACGTGCTCGTTTCCGAACCAGAGAGGGCACCAGGTGCCGTCCGCGCCCTGGTTTCGGCCGAGAAACGCGATCATCCGACGCAACGACCGGCTCATCCGCACGGCCATCTCGGGCCGCGTCTCGCGGACCGCCGGCCACCAGGCGAGGAAGGCACGCAACGCGTGCGCGGTGAGGTCAGCACCGCTGCGATCGAAAGGCAGCTTGCCCCAGCCGCGACAGAAGGTCGGGACGCCACCATCGCGGTTCTGTAGCTCGAGGAGCCATCGGATGCCACGCGTCGCCGCCTCGCGGACATGATCCTGCCCCCTGCCGAGATGGTGCAGGGCAAGCAGCGCGCCGGCCGTGTCATCCGCGTCGGGAACGCCGCCGGGAAGGTCCGTCCAGGCCCACGCGCCCGGAGCGGCCGCGGTGTAGGGGTGGACGTCGCCATGCTGCCAGGACAGGAGGACGTCGAGCAGGGCCGCGCGCGCCTCGCCCGAGATCCCCGTCTCGAGAACGCCGGCATCAGCGAGTGCGTTGATCGACAGCGTCGTCACCCACGTGCGAAGGTTCGTGTCGATCGGCCAGCTGCCGTCCTCACGAACCGAGTCGACGAGGAAGTCGACGCCGCGGCGCGTCGCGGGGTGATCGACCTCGCCGCTCGCCGCGAGGCTCATCGTCACGAACGCCGTCAGAGGGGTGGCTTCGAGAAAGCCACCGTTCGACGGCTGGAGTCTCTCGAGCACCCGCAGAGTCCTCGCTCGAGTCGTCGCGCGCAGCACGCGAGTGATCGGGTTCCAGCCCGGACGGTGATGAAAGCGGGCCTGTCCGATGCCGATCAGCGCGGGAAGCGCGTAGCTGACGACGGGCAGGCCTACGTGGCGAAACCAGCGGTGCGGCAGCGCGGCGAGCTCGAACGGCAGGGGGCGAACGAAACTCCATGCCTTCACCGAATCGCCGAGCCGGCCGGCGAGGGTCGCCATGGTGAGGATCGGGACCGAGAACGTGCGGTCCTTCCCGTAGACTCCGCTGATCGCCGCGGCCAGACGTCCGGGCTCGAGGCTTCCGATACGCCCCGACAGCCACTCCTCGGCGCGCCTCAGAGACGGTTCGTATCGCGAGCGACTCTCCCGGTCGGAGCCGAGAGCGCACCAGCAGAGCGTGGTCGTGGAGAGGTTGCTCTTCGACCGGGTGGTGTCGCCCCATCCGCCGTCGACATTCTGGCTCAGGACGAGCGCCTCCCGCCCGCGGCGAACGAGGCTCGCCAGGTCGGCATCGGCGGGCCTGCCCGCAGACTCACGGGCGAGCTGACGCTCGACAAGGTGCAGGGCGAAGACGGCGGTGGCTGTCGAGAGAGCGCTCGTCGACAGCTCCCCGTCCCAGCAACCGTGCTCGGCGCGCGCGTCCACGAGACGTCCGACCACGGCATCGAGAGCTCCGGTCGGCGGCATCAGAGGCTCAGATGGCCGAGGGCCAGCAGGCCGTACCACGTGTATTCCACGTCGAGACGCTCCTCCGCCCAGTGACCGTAGAACGAGCCGCGACTCGTCCAGAGGCTGTCCAGAAAGTCGAGACATGCCTCGCGATAGGGCTCGATGGACGCCTCGAGCGCGGACAGCGCATGGAGGGCGGTCGCCGTGGACAGGAGGTCCGGCATCGGCGCGTGCGGAATCGCGAGGAATCCCCCCGACTGGTGAAAGCGCGCCGCGAGCCACTCGGCGGCCCCTTGCTGGGCCACCGTGTCGAGATGACGTGTGAGCGTCACCGCCGCCGACGTCGCAGGCGTGCCTCCGACCGGGATCGAGCGTTCGTTCGAATACGCGCCATCGGGAGTCTGCAGGCCGACGAGACAGTCCGCGAGCCCCTCGGGACGCGGCAGCTCGAGGCCGAGGTTCTGATAGCTGCCGACCGCGAGAAAGCAACCGTACGCGCTGCCGTGCTCCCTTGAAGGCTCGGTATGGTAGCCACCGTCGAGACTGCGGTACGACTCGGCTCGATCCGCGATGCGACGCCGCTGCTCCTCATCGAGGACAGCGCCCACACTCGCGTACGAGTGAGCGAGGCATGCGAGATGGACGAAGTCGAGCTTCTCGCCATCTCCGAAGGACTCCAGATAGGGCAGCACCCGATCGCGCGGCGCCTCCTCGCGCAACGCGAGGAGGCAGTCGAGCCCGAAGACCGTGTAGTAGAGGTCGGGCCTGTCCTCACGGCCGAGGAAGCCGCCGCTGTCGTCGAGCCGGGAGAGGACGAAGTCGCGAATGAGCTCGCTCGAGTCACGCAGCAGGCTGGGCGCCATCCTCGCGACTTGCAGCATTTCGAGCCTCAAACTCATTGCACCAGCCCTTGATCTCGGTGTCGTTGAAGATCTTGCCGATGACTCGACGCAGGAGGCCCTTCAAGCTCGCGTTCTCGATGTTCCACAGAGCGCGGATGGCGTCCTCCTTGTAGGCGTCGAGGAGATCCTCCAGGCGCTTCTCGACACCGAGCCCCTCGAGCCTCGAGGCGAGGTCGGCTGTGGTCGTCCCGTCGGGGGGCTCGCGACGCCACAGAGCCCCGAGAAGCTTCTTGTCCTCTTTCTTCGCACGCTCGTAACCGATCGCGAGCGCCAGCGTCGGACGCAGAGCATCGAGGTCACAGGCTTCGGCCGTCTCCGACAGATCCTCGAGATCGTCTCGAATCTGGTAGGCGATGCCGAGCGACTCGCTGTATTTCTCGAGCGCCTCGGTGAGCTCGTCCCTCGCACCGGAGTACGTCGCTCCCAGTCGCAACGCGACCTCGAAAGCCGGCGCCGTCTTCCGACGGAAGATCCCGAGAACCTCGAGGCTCGACATCGGCTTCGGGTCACGCGTCCAGCAGAGCTCCGCTCCCTGGCCGAGGCTGAGCATCCGATGTCCTCGCGACGCGACGCGGATCATCTCGGAGCGCGTTTGCGCCGACGCCTCGCACTCCGCGAGCATGCGATAGCCTTCACCGAGCAGGTAGTCGCCCACGTTGAGCGCGACCGCGATGCCGTGCTCCTCGTGGAGCGTGTTCTCGCCGTAACGAAGAGCGTCCTCGTCCTCGATGTCGTCGTGGATAAGCGAGGCCTTGTGGAAGCATTCGACGGCGAGCGCGACCTTGCGCAGGTCGTGCGGTATCTCGCCGCCGGGCTCATCTGCGAGCGACTGGTGCACGGCGACGGTGAGAAAGGGACGCCAGCGCTTGCCGGCGCGGGCCAGCCAGTCGTGGGCAATCTCCTCGGTGCCGCTCTGCGAGGGGCCGAGCAGAGTCGCGAGGCTCTCGCGTGTGAACCACGAGTCGACCTCCCCGCGGAGCGTCTCCAGATCCAGGCGACGCGTGTGGTCCGCGCTCGTCAGGTGAATGACGTCCCAGATCCAGTCCTCGTCGACCGTGGTGTCGACACAGTCGTCCTGCAGCAGCGGAATCGCGACGCCCGGGATTGCAGCTGCCTCCATGTAGGGGAACGCTCGCTCGAGAACGCTCAGACAGCTGACACCGACGATCGCGTCGATCTTTCCCGTCTCGATGAGCGCCATGACGATCGGCGAGCCCTCTGCGACGAGCACCGCGTAGCCAAGCCGCTCGGCCTCGTCCTGAAGGTCCTGGATCGAGCACATGCCGCACTTCTTGCAGAGTAGACCGAACTCGTCGAAGGGAGCAGGACAGTGCGATTCGAGGCGAAGGCACTTCGGCAGCAGCAGCAGGCGGCGTTCGTAGGGAACCGCGGCGAGCGTCTCACGCCACAGCTCGTTATTGACCAGCACGGCGACGTAGTCGAGGTACTTCGGATCGATGTCCTGCTGCTGCAGGAAGACCTCGGTGCGACGCCGGAGCTCTTCCATCGGCACGGGAGGGACGATGTTCTCGCTCCGCAGGAACTCGATCACCTTCTGGCGAATCGCGACGCGATCTTCCCTGGAGTCGGGAATGTTCTCCTGGCTCTGTCGCGTTCGTTGAGGAGGGAGCATACGCGGGATCTCGATCGAAAGGCCTCCCGCCACCGTTGGTGCCATGGACGCCGAGCCTCCCGCACGCGCCGTGTCGTCGGGGGGCACTTCCGGGGTCCCGGGCACGCCGGCCTTCTCTTGTTCTACAGATTCGATCACCATGACCTGTCCATCCTGGTCGACCGGCTCGTCGGGCTCTTCACCGTGAGCACCCCCTCACGCCCGCCCCTCACGCGACTCGAGCGCAGCCTTCGCCCTGGCCGCGGCGTCGGCCGCCTTGCGGCGGATCTCATCGGGACTCGGCAGCGCGGCCAGCACCTCGGGGGGGACTCCCTCGATATCGCCCTGGAGCTTCTTCAAACAGCGTTGACGCTCTTTCAGAGCCTTGTCCTCGTCGCGCTCTTTGGAAAATCTCGAGGCGGCCTTCTCATGTCGAGCGCGGAGAAGCGAATAGATGTCGCCGCCGAGGAGTGCGGAAATGTCCACCTTCATCTTCTCGCGCTCGACGTCCTGCTGCTGCACGAGATCCCCGTTGATGGGCCCCTGGCCGTACTTCGGGAAGAGGATCGCGACGTCGGGGCAGACTCGTGAGCACGCGGGACAGTTCGTCTTGCAGTGCTCCTCGTTCGATACCCGGATGTCGCCCGCAGAATCCACACCGTAGACGTCGAAGAGGCAGAAGCTCAAGCACTGCATGCAGTTCGTACAGCGCTGATAGTCGATGACCGGAAACCACGGCTTCCACTGTCCGGGCTCGTACGCCCCGGCATCGGCACGCACCGACTCGACGACCTCGGCGACGGTGTCGACATCCGTGTCGGCGATATCCCGGAAGTGAACGCGCACCTCGGCGCTGGCCCCCTGCGCCGTCGCGCTGTCGGGAACGCTGCTGCCGGTAGCACCATCACCCTCACTGAGGACGAGGACGTCGCTGTCGTCGGCGGGAGCGACCTTGCCGGCTCCCGCGGTCCGCGTGACCGCGAATCCCCTGCCGAGGAGCTTCGAGAAGATCTCGTAGCGACGCCCGGGCGCCAACTTCCGGCTCCCCGCCCCTTCGTGGAGCAGCACCCGCAGCATCGAGGTCTTCGCGATTCCCATGGATTCAGCTCCCCGCTTGCGAGTCGACTCTGGACTCGCTCGACGTCGTCTTCGACGCGAGCAGCCCGCCGACGACGTCTTCCGCGCTCTCGGTCCGCATGTTGAGAATGCACGTTCGCTCCTGCGGGAGTGGCGCGCCGGCAGCGGAAAACAGCCACTCGACGGCCCGAGGGTAACACGCGGCGATCCGGATTTCACCTTCGCCGGAAGCGAGCCTGCCGAGCGACTCGTCCTTGCGAGCCGACATCTCGCAGAGATCCGCGACGCTGTCGAAATCGGTGTCGCCGTCACAGAGACGGCGGAGCACGTCCTCCTTGACCTTCGAGGAGATCACGTTCGAGTATGCACAGTGGCAGTAGAGAACGCGCGGTCCACGCTTGTCGCTCATGCGATCTCTCCCTCCTCGCGTGAGCCGATCGCCGTATCTCGATGCGTCGGTTCAGGCCGGGCTGGCCGAAAGCTCTCCACATGCTCCAGCGTCATCTCGACGCCGCGACGCTGCGATCGCGAGCGCTGGTTCAGGGCGTCGATCTCGCGCCCCACGATGCGGCGAAGCTCCTGCGGGGGCGCCTCGGCACGTAGATTGAGGATCACCTGACCGGCGCTGATGCGATCGGGCAGCTCCTGGCAAATCTCCGGGACGTGGTCCTGACGCACGAGATTGACGACCGCGATCTCACCGAGAACGCCGTCATCCGGCGACAGCGTCATCTTCAGGTGCGCGACCTCGCCGTCTATCTCGCCGAGCCCCGACTGGATGCCGTCGGAAAGTTCTCGCAGGATCGTGTTGCCGTCGACGCCCTCCGCAGCCGCCGTCGTCGGGTCGGAACGCAGCTCGAGGGTCGCGTTCAGCCAGCCCAGCAGCGCTTCGCCCTCCGCGTAGATATCGTAGTCGATCTCCAGCACGTCACGCGCCCGCATCTCCTCCCTTTCGAGGCGGTCGAACCACTCGTCGCAGCCGATTCCGTCACGTGCCGAGACCTCGAAGATCTCCGCCCGCGGGAAGCGCGATGCCAGAGCCTCGCGTAAATCGACGCGCCGACCTTCGGGCAGGATGTCGCACTTGTTGACCACGATGTAGTCGGCCTCCTCGAGCTGCTTCTCGTAGACGTAAGCCACCTTCCGAGAGAAGGAGCGACCTTCCTCGAGACCGAGCACACGCGCGGCGCGCACCGGGTCCACCAGCACACTCAACGGCGCAACGCGGAAACCGTCACCGTAGATACGGCGCAGGGGATAGCTGACGGTCGCAACGAGGTCCGTGCAACTGCCCACGGGCTCGGCAAGGAAGACATCGGGTCGATCGCTCTCGGCCAGCTTGCTCGCCGCCGCCAGCAGAGAGTTGAAGCGACAGCAGAAGCAGCCGCCGGCGATCTCCTCGACGGCGAAACCCTGGGCTCGCAAGGTCCGGGAGTCGACCAGCCCGCTCGCCTGGTCGTTCGTGATCAGCCCCACACGCAGACCGCGTCGGGTCAGTCGATGGGCCATGCGGGCCAGCGCCGTCGATTTTCCGGCGCCGAGAAACCCGCCGATCATCACGTACCTGGCGACGCTTTGACCATCCGGTGAGTACGGGTTCACGTCCGGGGCCTCAAGCGCTGGAATCCGTGGCGAAATCGGTCGGACTTCGCCAGGGTTTTTCGAGCATCTTGTCGATCGTCGCGTCGAGAAGCGCGACGTAGCCTTGAACATCTACGGCTTGCGGGTCGGGTGTTCCCTCTACTTCGTAGAGCCGTCCGAGAGTGTACGGTTTCTTGCAAATCAGCTCCGAGACCTCGTCAGCACCACGGTTCGACCC
>CAYMLL010000359.1:124-6814 GCA_964390645.1 uncultured Planctomycetia bacterium
CGCCCTGGCCCTGGCCTTCGCCCTGGCCCTGGCCTTCGCCCTGGCCCTGGCCTTCGCCCTGGCCCTGGCCTTCACCCTCGCTCACCCCCAGCTCGGAGGCGAGATCGAGCGCCTCGCGCAGCGGTGGATTAACGATTTCGCTCTGACCGGAGATCTCCTCGGCACCTTGCCCCGTCGCGACCTGTGCGTTCTCGAAGGCCTGTTGCGCGGCCTGCAGAGCCTCTGCGGCGGCCGCCCGTGAAGCCGAAGCCTCCGGACCCGACGAGCTGCCTTCGCCCGGCGAGCTGCCTTCGCCTGGCGAGCTGCCTTCGCCTGGCGAGCTACCTTCGCCCGGCGAGCTACCTTCGCCCGGGGGGCTGCCTTCCCCCGGCGAGCTACCTTCACCCGGGGGGCTGCCTTCACCCGGGGGGCTGCCTTCGCCCGGCGAGCTGCCTTCGCCCGGCGAGCTGCCTTCGCCCGGGGGGCTGCCTTCACCCGGACTCGACGCGGCACCGAGCTCCTCGCGCAAACCGGCGATGGTCTCCGCGGCCGCTTGCTGACCCGCGGCGAGCTCGCCGATGGCCTCGGCGATGGCGCGGTCCCGACGCACCCTCTCCTCACGTGCGCCGAGGTTCGCCACCGCGCGCTCGAGACCGCGCTCGAGCGCCTCCTGCGCTCCCCCGAGCGCCTCGGCCTGCGCGCTGTCGGTTGCAGACGCTGACTCCCCCGGTGTCGTGGAAGCATCCCCCGCCTCCTGTGACCTGCGGGCGCCGTCTCGCAACGCGGATGTCGCCGCCGGATCGACCGACGCGGACGCGTCCGCGAGCTCCCTCGCGCGCGCGGCCTGCGACTCGACCGCCTCGAGTCCAGCCTCGATCGCCTCACGGATGGCCTCGTCGAGGTCGGCGCCGGCACGATCGAGCGCCGCAAGCGCGCTCTCTTGTGAAGGAACCGCCGCAGCCCTGTCGCTTTCGTCGATCGAACTCCGCGCGTCATCCGACCTTGCCGCTGCCTCCTCGAGCGCCGAGCCGGCCGACGGCGACCGATCCCCGACGAGCTCACGCGCATCGCTCGCCGACTCGCCGACTCGCTTCTGGGCACTCGCGTCCAGCTTGCCCGCGCCCTCCCGCGCCGCCGCCTCGCCGGCCTTCGCGGCGAGCTTCACCGCCTCCGCCAGCGCATCCCGTACCTCCGCTCGCGCCTCTGCGGCGCGCGTCGGGTTGTCATCGAGCGTCGCGCGCGCGGCCTCGGCGGACGACTGCGCCGCCGCTTCGAGAGCCTCGCTCAGAGCCTCGGCAGTCTCTCCCCCTAGCGCCTCGCTTCTGGTGGCCGCGTCGGCCAGCGCTTCGGCGTCATCCGCGACCTCCTGCTGCGCCGCCGTCGCGTCGAGCGCCGTGTTCGCCCGACCCGCCGCGAGAGTCTCGGCCGCCGTTTGCGCCTTCGCCTGCTTCGACAGGGCCTCCTCGACCCCCGACGCCAGCTCACGCGCTTGCGCCGCTCCCGGCTTCCCCGCCGCCCTCAGCTGCTCGGCAGCCGCCTCGGCGACCTTCTCTCTGGCGCGAACGAGCCGAGCCAGATCCTCGGCGGCCGATGTCGGCACGTCCCCGATCGCAGAGTCGACGGCCTCGCGCACCTCGCGTACACCCTCGAGCTGGTCATCGCTGATCTCCACGAGCTCGGCCGCCGATTCTCCGACAGCACGGCGCAGCGACTCGGCCGCTGCTTCGAGCTCGCTGGCGGCGCCGGGAGCCGCCGCCGAGACTTCCTTCGCCGCCTCGACAGACTCCGCCGTGGCCGTTTTTCCCTTCGCGTCCTTCGCCGCGTCGAGCCTCTCACCGATCGCCGCGAGCGCCGGCTCGACGTCATCGAGTGTCCTCGCCGCCTGCGGAGCGAGATCGCGAACACCCTCGGCCACCTTCGCAGCGATCTCCTGGATCGCTCCCTGCTCGGCGCTCAGTCCCGCCGCGGTCTCGGGATCGAGCCCCTGCTCCGCGGCGGCGGCACTCGACTTCGCGATCGAGCGTTCGGCGGGGGCGGCACGTTCGAGAGTCTCGGCCGCACGCGCCAGCTCACCGATCTCGACCGCCTTCTGCTGTCGCCTTGCATCATCGAGCGCCGCGTCGATCTCGGACGCCGCTCGCTCGAGCGCCTCGTCCGCAGAGCCCAGAGCCTCATCGAGCGCCGGAGGCTCGGGGGCGACGGCGGCCTCGAGCGCCTCCGCTGCCGACCTCACAGCGTCGGCCGCCTCCTGCAGCCGCGAGCCGACGGCACCCGGAAGGTCCTTGCCCTCCGGGATCACGGCGACGCTCTGCGCGACCTGACTCTCGAGCTCACGCGCCTGCGCCCCATCGCTCGCGACCACGGCTTCCCGGGCATCGGCCTGTCGATCGCGGGCCTCCGCGAGCTCCTTCCCCGCGGCCTCGAGATCCGCGACTCGCTTCGCCAGCTCCGCCGCGCTGCGAGCGGCCGAATCCTGCTCGCTCGCCTCGAGGAGTCGGGACTCGATCTCCGCAAGCGCACCGAGCACCTTGCCCTGCTGAGCGATGGACGCGTCGGGCTGCATATCGAAGAGGCGACCGGTCGCCTCGTAGGCTGCGGCCCGGGCCTGCTCGAGAAGCGGCAGTGTACTCGGACTCGTCGCCAGTGAAGGTTGCAGCTGCCCGAGATCCCCGCGCAGGCCGGTCTGAGCCTGGACGAGCTGCTCGGTCTCCTCCATGTCGTCGAGATCCGCCGCGCGCGTACGATCCCGGACCTCCTCCTGCCGCTTCATCAGCTCGCGCACCATCTCGAGTGCGGCCTCTCGATCAGTTCCGATCAGGCCCTGCGTTTCCTCGAGCTTGCGCAACAGCAACGCGAGTCCCTTGAGAACGGCCCTCTGGGAGGAGACCGCCGCAGCGAACTCCGACGACTCGAGACTCTTCGCGGCACTGTCGAGCGACTTCCCGACGCTCGCAGCCTTGAGGATTCGCAGGCCATCCGAAGCACCGGTGCCGATCTGACCGCCCCACTTGCTGACATCGCTCAGACTCTCCACCAGCTGCAAGAAGAGCGCCTTGACGTCCCGCTGATCCTGAATCGCCGACAGCGTCAACGCCTCCTGCCGATTCCCGGGTTGCTTCGGCACCGCTGCCGTCACGTCGCGAACGATCGTCTGCAATCCCAGGACCCGCTTGCCCTGCGCCGCCAGCTCGGCCGTCTTCAGGCGTCGCAGGAGGTTCTGACGCTCGAGCGACAGACGCACGACGATGCCCCGGATCATTTCTCGAGCCCTTTTGACGGCATCGACACGAACCGCCTCGTCGTCCTGCTCCTGGCCTTCTCGAAGCAGTTCTACGACCTCGGACATCTCCGCCTCGATCAGGCCGGCGATGTTCTTCTGCATGCCCACGATGTCGCGGTAGAGCTGCAGGTTCTCGAGGCCGTTCTCCTCGAGCTGACGCACCTGCAGATCCAGGATCCGTGAGACCAGCTCCTGCGCCATGTCGCGCGCGCGTTGCTGGGATTGCTGCCGGAAGCGTAGATCCTCGTCCGCGGCGAGCAAGCCCCCGACCCCCACGACGATCGCGAGCGGGACAAACACCGCAGACCTCGAAAGGCGCATAAGAGACAACTTCATCGCGATCCTCCGATACCGAGCTGCTTCTCGATGATAGCGTCGAGCTGACGTGCCGAGCGTTCATCGGACTCGTGCATTGAGTTAATCACACCGCGTTCGTCGGTGACGTGCAATACGAGAGCGTCGCTGCGGGTCGATTTCGCGTCGAGATCGCCGCGGTGGTCGAAGGCCTCGACCGAGAGCTCCAGCCGATCGCCCTTGCGGAGGCCGAACGGTGCGAGGTCGAGAACATACCCGGACTCCACCTTCGGCTGCAGACCGGGGAGCTTGTGGATCACGCGTCTTACCTCCTCCTCGGGCTCGCGCCCTGATCGCTCCACCGAGATACACAGCTCGATGCGATCCAGCCCGTAGTCATCACGAGCCGCGTACCCGATTCGCGGCCTGGCGGTGGGAAGCACCTTCCGCGAGACGACGGCCGCCCGCACCACCGGCTTGCGGTCCGTCAGAGTCCGGACGGTCCCCTCGATGGGCTGCTCGAGCGAGAGACCGTTACGATCGAGCACCTGGATCGAATACACCACAGCCTTCGTCACCGGAGTCAACGGCGACCTCTCCGTGGCGAGCGACCACGTCTTGCTGTCGCTGTCCGTCGGATCGAGCGGATACGCATTCCCTCCCATCGTCATCGTCGCCGTCGCCAGCGCGACATTGGATGAGCGCAACCGGACGTCGACAGTCGTTCCCTCGACGACCGCGATCCGACGCGCGCCCGGGTCGACGCGTGGCACGCGTCCGCGATCGACAACGTACTTCGGCGCATGTGCAACGAGCTCGAGGTGCACAACAGGCAAGGGGATCACCTCGACGCGCGCCGGATCGGTCCGGGCATCACCCGCCTGAATCTCGTATCGGATCGACTCGGTCAGCCGGCCAATCTCGCCGCGGTAGACTCCACGAACGTCGGTCTCCACGAGCTCGATGCCACTCGTGAGCTGCCCCTCGAGAGACTCCAACTCGACGAGAGCTCCGCCGGGGAGCTCGCCCTCGCAGCGGACTTCGAAGGCGAGCGCTCTTCCGAAGGCGCTCTTCGGGAGCTCCTCCTCGCCAGTCGCCGGGTTGACCGCGAGGCCCGAGGGGCTCAGCGGCCTGTCGCCGATCCGGATCTCGACGATACGGGTGCGCGTCGGATAGCGCTGCGAGCCGAGCGCGATGCGCCGCAAGAAGCTGAGGGCGTGATCCGGAAAGGCCGCGCCGACCGACGCGAGTGCCAGCACCGTGACCAGAAGCACCGTCAGCCGCCTTCTCAGCACGCCCGACGAGAACCCATCGAAGACGTCGACTCGACTGTCGATGTTCGCAGCTCGCAACACGACCGCGTCCCGCAGGGATTCGGATCCCCAGCTCCGAGCATCCTCACCCTCGAACTCGAGCGCAGCGATCAGGTCGCTGTCGATACCCTGTTGCTTCTCGACCAGCAACGCGACGTCGAGAACCGACTCGCCCTTGCCGAGGAACGGGGTCGCAAAACGGCCCAGTGACCACCAGAACGCAACGGTGCACCCGAGGAGAAGTACAACACGCTGCGCGATCGTCATCTCGAAGGTCCAGTCGGCCAGAAACGCGAGCGCCAACAGCCAGAGAACCGAGGTGCCGACCACGCTCCACGCGCTACCGATTCGCACGGTGCGACGCGCGCGACGAAGCGCAACAAGGCGGGACCGCAGGGAGCCGAGTTTCGTCTTCACGGAAGATTCACCAGTTTGCGTAGAAACCACTCACCAAGCATCAAGAGAAGGACCAACCCGAACGCGAACCAGGTGTTCCAGATGGGGAGCACCTCGACTCGGGTCTCCTTGCGTCGCTGCGGCTCGAACTCGTCGACCAGACGATGAACGCTCCGAAGATCGTAGTTGCGTCCGCCGCTGACCACGGCAATCTCACGCTCCAGAACGGTGTTTCGCACCGCGCTGCGGCGCTCGGGCGAGACATCCTCGACCTGAACGTTGACCTCGGCCAACTCGGCGGTCTCCGGGTCCTTGACCCGGATCCGGTGCTCGCCGCCGGTGACGACTCGCAGGCGTGTCTCGAACACTCCTTCGCGAAGCTGCCGCACCGCTACTGCGTGCTCGGGGTCGAACGCATCCCCCGGATCCTCCGGCGTGACCAGGTGAGCCGTCAGCTGATGCTCCTGGAGATCCTCCTCGCTCAGCGGCTCGAAGTTCGCGTCGTAAGCCTCGACGGTGACGACGATCTCGTCGTCGGCGCGATATCGTTGACGATCCGTTCGCACGACGAAGCGCTTCTGGCTGCCGAGCGCGTGGCTGAGCCCGAGGCGATGGATCATCTGCCCCCAGAACTGCCGGTAGTAGAGCTCCCCGTAGCGGCGCCCCCCGGGCCCCCACTCGGTGGACGCGACGTGGCCAACCACCCCCATCCCGCAGCGGCGCATAGAGATCAAGGGCTGCGGGGTCTCCCCGTCGACGCAGGTGTCGCTCGGGTGGACCGCCAGCGCCGTTCCGAGCGGATGAAGTCTCGCGACCGGCTGATACCACGGTATCTTGCCGAGGTTCTCCCACGCACGCACGTTTTCCTCCTCGCTCTCGCCGAGACGCATGAAGTCGACGATAGCGGCGTCCGGGGTCAGCTCGAGACGGAACTCCCGATCCTCACGCGGCCGCGAGCGAGGATCGACGATGACCGGCAGCATGTCCGCAAGCGGGGAGCTCGCGAGCTGAGCCGGACCGAATCGCGGCCCACTGATGACGACGAGCCCGCCACCGAAGTTGCCGACGAACTCCTTGCACATCTCCGCGAAGCGCGTCGTCAACGCGGCCTGCGGCATATCGCCGAGGAAGATCACGTCGTTCCGGAAGAAGTCGCTGCGCCGGGGAGCGACCGTCGAAAGGAAAAGCCCGCCGGCTTGCCGCACCCTGGGATCCGCGGAGCGAAGGAAGGTCCGGAATCCGCGCATACCCACCAGCTTGTCCCGGTAGAAGACCTCCTTGATGAACCGCCACTCCCACGTTGGCTCGTACTCGACGAAGAAGAGCTTGAGGGATTCGTCCCGGACGACGACCTCTCGTTCGGCGGCGTTGTTCTCGTCCGTGGCCTCGCCGTCCAGCGCCGGCACGTTCGCGCGCAGGGTGAACCGC
>CAYMLL010000360.1:0-158 GCA_964390645.1 uncultured Planctomycetia bacterium
AGGATCCCGCAGCGGGCGCGGCCCTGCGAAGCGCGCTGTCGAACGTGAGCGGCGGCCTGAAAGCGGGCGTCGCCGGCTCGCTCGGCGCACGGCGCGACGTTGCCGCCGTACCATCCCTGATCGGGCTGCTGGGTGACGGAGACGCGAGGCTCGTCGCT
>CAYMLL010000360.1:168-2149 GCA_964390645.1 uncultured Planctomycetia bacterium
CCCCCCCCCCCGGGCCGGGGGGGGGGGGGGCCGGTCGCGGGGGGGGGGGGGGGGGCAGCCGCTACGCGCCTCGGAGCGATCGCCGCCCCCGAATCCGCCAGCGCACTGGCCACTGCCGCGAAGAAAGCCCCGGCAGCCGTGAAAGCGGCCGTGATCGATGGCGCCCTGCGCGCAGCGGAGCAGCTCGCGGCCGCAGGCAAGAAGGCCGAGGCCGGTGTCATCCACAAGACGCTCTCGGGCGACGACATGCCCGCTCACGTCAAGATGGCGGTCAGCCGAAAGGCGTAGCGCTTCGAACTTGCTGCGACCGAGAACGAAGGACGCGGATGCGCGTCCTTCGTTCTCGACGCCCCGAGATCACTTCGCCGCAGAATACTCCCACCGAAACAGAAAGAAGACCAAACAGAACAGAGCCCATCGGCGGATTCCCCTGCGGGAAGCGGAGACTGCACCTGACCCGGATGGGGAAGTGTGATCACCGCCGATGAAGGAAGGTAGTTGACGCCGGCCGATACGCGCCGCACATGCGCTGACTCAGCCGTCGGGGCTCGCGTCCCGGTACCGTAGCATCGGCAAAGCTGCGAACGCAGAGCGCACGCTGATCGGACTCTCGGTAAACTCGCACCGGAACTCGCGAAGCGAAGCGCCCCTCAGTCGGCGCCTGCGGCGACATTCCAGACACCCAGCCTGTCACCATACCTGAGGTATAGATTCCCGCCATTCACAACGGGATGAGCCCACGTGGGACGTTTTCCCCGCTCCTCGATCCTCAGCCTTCCGGTTGCTTCAAGCCCCGTATCCGTCCGCTCCGCCAGGGCCATGTTGCCATCGTCCGAGAAGAGATAGAGCATCCCGTCAGCACACGTGATGCAGCCGTTCTTGTACCTGTAGGAGGACTTCACGGGAGCGGACCGGAAGATCGTTTCACCCGACTTGAAATCGACGCATACCCATGGCTTGGACCGGTTCTGGCTTGGCGCGTACCCGTAAATCCTGCCGTCAAGCAGAACGATGCCACCCTGTTTGTTGTCGAGAGTCTCGTTATGCCAATGCTGTCTTACCGAGCATTCGTCACCAGAAACCCGTAGCTGCAGCGAAGTCGTCCCCTTTCTGACACAACCGGAGATGATCAGAAAGCCATCGTGAAAAATCGGCGTTGTGATGTTCTGGTCGGTGTAGACCTTGTGTGGATACCGCCACAGGAGTTTGCCGTCCGAGGCGCGAACTCCGACGATCGCTTCCGACATCGGTGTCACGATCTGTTTGAGCCCCTGGTATTCGATCAGGATCGGAGAGGCGTACCCGGGTTTGTCGCCGGCGCCGGCGCATCGCCAGACAGCCTCACCCGTCTTCCTGTCGAGCGCCACCATACTGACGTCCTTGCCGCCTGGTGTGCAGATCACCTTATCGCCGACAACGAGTGGTGATTCCGCCAGCCCCCATATGATGTTGCGACCACCGAATTTCTCCAGAATGTTCGTGGACCATACCACCTCACCGCTATCTGCCTCGAGGCATATGAGATTTCCGATGCCGCTCAGGTGGTAGAGCAGGCCGTTGGCGATCGTCGGGGTGGAGCGGGTTCCGGGATAGCTTATCTTCCAGGCCTTGCCGTTCTTTCGAGTCCAGACCCCCTTGCCATCCATGTCGAGGGCAGTGATGACACAATCATCGTCGATGGCTCCAGCTGTGTAGATCCTCTTGCCGACGATGGCGACTGTGGAGTAGCCCTCGCCAATCCCGGCCGCTTCCCAGAGTCGCGAAGGCCCCCCTTCGGGCCACGTCTTCAGCAACCCCTTGTCGGTCGATCTGTTGTCGCGATTGGGCCCGTGAAACTGAGGCCAGTCGCCGGCGTGCACAGGTGCAACGGCGATTGCAAGGACCAGAGGGATTGTGCGCTTCATTCTACGAAGCTCCTTTCAAGGTTTCCGACGCTGTTCATCAAGCTCGCCGCTTCTGTCCTCGGAAGCTGCTTCGAGAA
>CAYMLL010000360.1:2159-6804 GCA_964390645.1 uncultured Planctomycetia bacterium
GAACCCATCCGGGCTTCGGCCGGCCACGGCGGCACGAGTGCTTCGCTGGGTCTCCTCCACGATCGACTCCGTAAGATCGACTCGTCCGACCGCCTCGCTCGGCCTCGGGCCGACGGAGCGGGTGTTGAAACAGCCTCCTGGCCTGCCACGCCCTTTGCCTGACCTGGCTCCTCGCGATCGCCTTCCCGGCGAAGATAGCGTCTTGGATGACCTGAAAAAAGAACATTCCCGCCGATGACCTGCCCCCGGAAGTGAGCCTCGGAATTTGGACTCCAGGGGTCCGCCCGAACCTGCCTCGTTCCCTGCTCCACCCTTCGCGCGAAAACCGCGACGGCGCCCCCTTGCGGACGTTCGAGTGTTTTGACCCTACGGGGAAAGCCCGTACAGTATCCGCCGATGGACCAGCCGACATCACGCGAGCTCTCGAGACCGTTCGCCCTGCTCATGGGCGTGCAGCACCTCTGCGTGATGTTCGGCGCGACCGTCCTCGTCCCGCGACTCACCGGACTCGACGCCGGCGTCGCGCTCTTCGCCTCCGGGGCGGGGACGCTCGTATTCCACCTCGTCACTCGTTGGCGTGTGCCGGTCTACCTCGGCTCGAGCTTCGCGTTCATCCCGGCGATTCTGGCGATCTCGAGGCAAGGCTCGCTCGCACAAGCGTGTGGCGCGATCGCCGTCGCGGGCCTGGTCTACGTCGCCGTGTCGATTCTCGCGGGCGTCGTCTCGCGCGATCGGATCGTGCGCGTGCTTCCGGCCCACGTGACAGGACCGATGATCATCCTGATCGGCCTGATGCTCGCGCCCGTGGCCGTTCGGAGCGCTGACGGTACCGACGCCCCGGACATTGTCGCGCGGATCGGCAAGAGCGGCTGCCTGCTGATCGCCTGCGTGACGTTTCTCACCGGCGTGATCGTCAAGGTGCGGGGATCTCGACTCGGGCTCGGGCCGATCGCGAGCCTGCCGATCCTCGCCGCTCTCATCGTCGGCTACCTCACCTCGATCGTCGCCGGTGTCGTCTCGTTCGATGCGATCCGATCCGCCGCGTGGATCGGCCTGCCGCGGTTCGCCGCGCCGGAGTTCGGCATGAGCGCGATCTCGATCGCCGTTCCGATCGCGATCGTCACCGTCGTCGAGCATCTCGGCGACGTCGTCGCCATCGGGAGGGTCGTCGGAAAGGACTTCGTTCGCGATCCGGGCCTTCACCGCACGCTTCTCGGCGACGGCATCGCGACAACCCTTTCCGCGCTGATCGGCGGTCCCGCGAACACGACGTACTCCGAGAACACCGGAACGCTCGCGCTGACCGGCGTTCACGCGCCGGTCGTCATGCGCATCGCCGCAACCCTCGCCATCGCCCTGTCGTTCGTGCCGAAGATCGGCGCGGTGATCGGAGCGATTCCCGCACCGGTCGTCGGCGGCGTGTCGATCCTGTTGTTCGGGATGATCGCGTCGATCGGCATCCGCACGATGATCGAGGCCCGGGTCGACCTGTCGAGCCCACGTACCCTCATCGTGACGTCGGCCATACTCGTCCTCGGACTCGGCGACGCCCAGTTCGAGATCGGCGACGTCGAGCTGAGCGGCCTCGGCCTCGCCGCGATCGTCGGCATCGGGCTGAACCTGGCTCTCGGGCTCCTCGGAGACGGAGACGACGCCTGATCGGATGCGGCGTTCCCGCTGCACGCCGCGGGACTCTCCAACTCGTTCCTCCTCGCGGAGTCCTGTCTGGCGTCCGACGCCCCGGTCAACGCCAAGGAACCGAAGTACGGGGACACCGCGCTGATCGCAGCGGCAGCGTGGGCCGAGCCCAGGCTGGTGCAGTTGCTGCTGGATCACGGCGCCGATCATACGATCACCAACGACGCAGGTGAGACGGCCTTGGAGGCCGCGTTGACTTCCAGCGATCATCGCACCGAGGGGAACGTCGATCTGCTTGTCGCCGCAGGAGCCGTGTGCCCCACATGGACTGCAGCAAAGGGAGATCGCCAGCTGGCGGCCACCTTCTTGACGGCGATGTGTGACGACGAGGAGGACTTCGCCTTTCCCGTTCACTCCGCCACCTTGGTCGAGCAACCGGGAGCGGTGATCGCTCTGTGCAAGGCTGGTTTCGACATCGATGCCAGGAGTCCCGACGCTGGATATACCCCGCTGATGGACGCGGCTTGCTTCTGCTCTCCCGAACTCGTGAAGACCCTCCTGGATCTCGATGCCGATGTGAGGATGGTGACGGACACCGGCTGTTCCGCTCTGGATCTGGCGAAACGCAAGCGGCGGTGGACGCTGGGTCGGGGCCAGCGCAAACGACTCAAGGCAAACATACGACTGTTGCAAGCCGCGGGGAAGTAGCCCCCATCTGCAAGTGCTCCTGCTTGCAGACAGGGTAGCCTGATCCTTCCTGAATCAGCCAGGCACAGAGCAGAACTCGTAGGGCCGAGATACTCGAGCGCTCGCAACAGGACCGAGCTGTCGGTCACGACATCCGGGATTTTTCCGACGGAGCTTCGCCGTCGAGACCGGAACGGGAGCGGGTATCCGGCAGTCGCCGAGCCGAGTCGGCAAGAAGAGGACATCGGACGCTGCGGGCAGCATGGATACACGTGAATGTCCGTGATCCCGGGCTGTCCGCCGGGTTTCCGAGCATCCATGGCGGTTCCTTTCGACTCACTCGCACACTCGACACCTCGTCCTTCGACTTGTCTCGAGTCGTCTTCTTCGAGGCTCGAGCCTCGAGCCTCGCATCTCGCACCTCGCAGCTCGATCCCGAGTCAGAGGACGAGTTCGATCAGGGTCCTTCCGTCTACGGCAGCGAGGCGCTATGAAGCGCTCCTCACCCGGCCCCTGCGCCTGGATGGGCAAGGGACCGAGCGAAATGTTGACTTGGTGCACCCGGCCGCGGACTCTGAGCGTAACCGGGTTCTCTTGTCGTGCGGTTAATCGACGCGTTCAGGCCCCGAAAATCGCCGCGGACGATCTCGGAGGGCTCTCGGTCGGGACGAACCGTGGGCGAGGTTTCCTGTCTGTAGATCCCACCGGAGAGAAGAGAGGAGTCCCCATGAACATCCCGAAGCACTGGGAAGTGAAAAAGGTAAGACTCAACATCGATGAACGGGAAGCGATTCACTCGGTTTGGGGTTACTCCGATGGCGACCCGGAAGTCGCCCGGCAAATGATCGAGGAGAAGATCCCAACGGTGATCCCCAAGGTGGAGGAGGCCATTCGCCGCTCCTGGGCAGGCGATGACTCGCCGGATAACCAGGCCCACGACTCCAGGCGGGCGCGCTATTACCACGTCGACGTGATCCGGGAGCAACGCCTGGAGGATCTCTCGCGGGATGGCGAGGAGATTGCCGTCATCACCCGAAACAGCTACGGAGCGAAGATCATCAACTGCCCGGAGGTCATGTTCGTCGACATCGACACCGATGAGGAGCACTGGGGGAGCTACCCCTCGGTTCTCGGCATGTCCGGCGGCGGCTGTCTGGCCGTGCTTCTGGGTGTCGGCGCGCTCTTCGGTGTCGGCGCCGGCAAGGACCCCAAACTGGAATCGATGAAGAGCGAACCCGAAGAGACGAGCTCCAGGCCGGCTCCCTCGCAGGCCAAGATCGAGGCCCTCGCCAGGGTCAAGAGCTACGTCGACTCCAACCCTGGAGTCGGCTTCCGGATCTATGAGACCCTGCTTGGATTGCGCCTGATCGCGACCCATCAGCTCTACGACCCGGCCGGCGAGGCTTCGATGGAGATCTTCCGGGCCCTCGGCTGCGATGAGCTCTACATGCGGCTCTGCCGGGTGCAGAAGTGCTTCCGGGCGAGACTGACGCCCAAGCCCTGGCGCATCGGGCACAGCACCCCACACTGGCGGCGCCCTCAGCCCATCCCTCACCCGCAGGACATCAGCTGGCTCGAGGGCTATGAGGCCAGGTCGAGAGGGTACCAGGCCTGCCGCTTCATGGAAAAGACCGGCCTGGAGGCCCCTGACCCGGTGATCGAGGAGGTCGTTCGGGTCCACGATGAGGTCTGCGGAGTGACCGCCGGGCTGAATCTGGCCTGATCCAGCAGTCGTAGAGGAGCCGTTGCACGGCGTCGTCGCACGAATCGAAACCGGTACGAGCTTCCTCGCAATCGACGTGCTGGATCGAACGCTCGAACCCGGAGTCCCCGATCCGGAGCTGTCCGCCACGGACCGAGCATCGCATGGGACCGTTGCGCCCCGAGCGATCATGCAACATCGCTTGCCAGGAGTGCGATGCTCGTTCCGGATCTCCTCGATCACTTGCGGCTCGAGAATCACGACCGGTGCCCGGTTCGCGCGACCGACGATGGCCGCGAGCAGAGCGATCGGCAAGAGCCTCGCCGGAGGGATCGCGACCTCCAGCTAGTTTCGAACGTTCTCTCGCCCGGGAGTACCCTGCATGGGCTGCAGCTCTCCCGCACCGTCCGGCCAGCGCCCGTGCACCTGATCCACGCTCTGTGGGGGAACTCGAGTGGCGTCGAGGATGAGATTGCCCCGATCGTTCGCATCGACGAGCAGCACCGCCTCACCGTCACGCGAGAGCTTGAAGCTCGCGTGTAGACCGTCGGCGTCGCCGTCGTCCTCGTCCGCCCAGACGACAAGGTAGCCATGCGGCGCGATCTTCGCCCCCGCCGG
>CAYMLL010000361.1:0-6752 GCA_964390645.1 uncultured Planctomycetia bacterium
GCGATTCGAGAAGATCTCGACCCGTCGACGGCCGAGATTCGCGGTGACGACGTCGACGTCCCCGTCGGAGTCGAAATCGCCTGTCGAGACGTACCAGGGATCGCCGTCCACCGGGACCGCCGTGGAGCGCTGGAAGGTGCCATCACCGTTGTTGTCGAGCATGGAGAAGCTGCGTGACCCACGGTTGGCCACGAGGAGTTCCGCGGCTCCGTCACCGTTGAGATCACCGGCCGCGACGGCGCTCGGAGAGCGCCCGACCGGATAATCACGCCGGGACTCGAAGGTCCCGGTCCCGTCCCCGCGATTCTGGTAGACGGAGATGTTCCCGGAGTTCTCGTTGGCGCTGACGATCTCGGGAAAACCGTCACCGGTGAGCTCCGCGACCTCGACCATGAACGGACGCGCGCCGGTCGTGTAGAAGTCCTGGTTGCCGAAGCGGCCGGAGCCGTTGTTGAAGAAGACCTGCATGCGATTGCCCTGAATCGCACCGGTCACAGCGTCCAGATCGCCGTCGCCATCGAAGTCGCCGACGTCGACCGAATTGAGGTACTGGTTGGCTCGCACCAGCAGCGAATTCTGCAGTACCAGATTCCCCGACTGGTCGTTGAGAAAGACCGAGATCGTGCTGCCGAGGCCGTCCCCGGTGATGTAGTCGAGGAATCCGTCGCCGTTGATATCTCCGGTCGCCGCGGCGTGAGGCGCAGGCTGCATGTCGACTCGAACGCTCTCGATGACGATCGCCGACTGGTCGTTGTTCCACAGCACCGATCGACGAACCGTCCGTGTCGACCCGACGACGACGTCGAGGTCACGATCGCCGTCGATGTCACAGACGTCCATCATCTTGGGCGAGAACTCGGTGTCAAAGACCAGCGGGCGCAGGAACAGACCACCTTGAGCGTTGATCATCACCGTGACCTGCGAATGGCTCGCGGCGCCGAGAACCAGGTCGGCATCGCCGTCGGAGTCGATGTCCCGGGCTGCGATCGTGGCCGCCCCCGGCGCGACGTGTTCCCGCGCCCCGAATCCACCGACACCATCGTTGAAGAGCACCGTGACGGACTCCTCCGCCCCGACCACGAGATCGGCGGTGCCGTCGTGATCGAGGTCCGCCGCCGTGACCATGGAGGGACCGGCGGCGAGCGTCACGCGCGCGACGTCGGACAGCGCACCGCTCCCGTCGTTGCTCAGCACCGACAGGTCGTCGGAGTCCCGATTGACGACGACGACATCGAGGTCATCGTCTCCGTCAACGTCGACAGCGAGCGCCGAGACGGGGTACTCGCCGACGAAGTAGCGGGCAGACTCAGCGAAGTCGCGATCGCCGAGGTTCATCATCACGATGACCTCGTCGCTCGACGTGTTGGTCGCGATGAGGTCGGGCAAGCCGTCGAGGTCGAGGTCCGCGACGGTGACGAATCGCGTCGCACGGTCGACCTCGATGCTGTTGCTTTCAGGGAATCCGCCGCCACCGTCGTTCCAGCGCAGCTCGAGAGTGAAGAAGTTCGCCGTGACGATGTCCGGGGCGCCGTCGGAGTCCAGATCGGCGACCTCGAGCGAGCTCACCCGCACCGAGTTGTCGTACGGGCTCTGCTCATGATTCACGAAGCGGCCCTCGCCGTCGCCGAGGGTGACCGCGATCGTCGACAGGGTGTCACCGGCCTGGTTCGCCGTGATCATGTCCGCATCACCGTCTCCATCGATGTCGGCGCATCGAATCGCACGCGGATACCTCGGCGCGGGCACGCCGACGTCCCGTGAGACGAGCAGCACCGGGGCGACCTCGCACTCGTCCGGAACTTCATTGAGGTTGCAGTCCTCGCTGGTGCCCGCCGCGAGATCGGCGGAGTCCTCCACACCGTTACGGTTGCAGTCGTCCGCACGCACACCCGACGGGAAGCCGATCGAAAGGACGAGAACGAGGGCGTTGCCGAACCAGGAGCGTATTGTTCTTCGTGTCATCAACCAGCTTTCGAAAAAAACGTTCCTGGAACGACCTTCCTGCCAAGACCTGTCGACAAGGACAGAGACCCTCTGGATCCCTCGCGGATCAGGACGACCCGCTCCCGTGGGAGCGGCGAGGGGTCGAGCGTCGGACACACCGGCGGCGCAACGCCATTGTATGGACACTTCCGGAGGATCTCTAAGGCTTTTGTCCTCCTGCGCTTCGGAGCCCGGAACGGGTCCTCCGGAAGATCCTGCGGGGAGTCCCCGACCACGGGCGCGCTGCGCGTTGCCTCCGCATGCCGGGACGGGTAGTCTGATCCAGGCTCGAAGAAGACGGCGTCCCCCGGGAGGATGAGGTTCAGAGGAAACACGGAATGATGAGCGCAAACGAATCGCCTCGACGCGGCTTTCTCGCCGGTCTCGGAGCAGCGAGCCTCGCGGCCCTGGGACTCCCGCTGCCGACGACCCGAGCGGCTCCCGCACCGGAGGCGGCAAGCGCGAAGAAGAACCGCGTCGGTGTCTCGACCTACTCGTTCTGGCACTTCGAGGGCAAGCCGCAGGGCAAGACGTCCGTCGAGAAGTGCATCGAACGAGCGGCGAACATGGGATTCGACGGCGTCGAGGTGCTCCACGTGCAGATGTCGAAGCAGTCGAAGGATTACATGCAGATGCTCAAGCGCATCGCCATCGAGAACGGCGTCGACCTGATGGGATTCTCGATCCACCAGGGATTCGTGTCGCCGCAAGAAGCGAAGCGCCAGAAGAACATCGACCACACGCTGAAGTGCATCGACATGGCCCACGAGATGGGAATCGGCACCATGCGCCTGAACACCGGTCGCTGGCGCACGACCAAGTCGTTCGACGAGCTGATGGCGAATCGCGGCATCGAGCCCGTGCTGGAGGGCTACACCGAGGAAGATGGCTTCAAGTGGGTCATCGACTCGATCGAGAAGTGCATCCCGCGTGCCGCGGAGGCAGGCGTCGTCATGGGCCTCGAGAACCACTGGGGGCTCGGTCGCACACCCGAGGGAGTTCTGCGCATCGTCAAGGCCCTGCCATCACCGTGGCTGCAGGTGACCCTCGACACCGGAAACTTTCTCGAGGATCCGTACGACAAGCTCGACATGCTCGCGTCGCGCACGGTGCTGGTGCAGGCGAAGACGTACTACGGCGGCGGACTCTGGTACGAGCTCGACCTCGACTACGGCCGCATCGCGAAGATCCTGCGCAAGCACGGCTTCAAGGGCTACATCTCGCTCGAGTTCGAAGGCAAGGAAGATGCCGATACCGCGGTTCCCAGGAGCCTCGCCCTGCTGCGCAAGCACTTCGGCTGACGGAAGGTTGACACGGAGTTGACGAGGGGACCATGACGACGCGAACGGCCCCCCTCTCCCTCGTCGCGTGGTCCCTCGCCACGCTGACTGCTCTCGCTCCCGCAGCCGGCGCGGACAAGGAGTCGAGGACCTTTGACGTCGTCCGGGATTTCGGCGCGGTCGCCGACGGCAAGACGGACTGCGCGCGAGCGATCCAGTCCGCGATCGACGCAGCGATCGAGGCGGGCGGAGGCCGGGTCAGCCTGCCGGCCGCGCCAGCGCCCTACGTCGTGAGCAAGGAGCTCCGGGTCCACGGCAGCGCGGTGGTCGTCGACGGATCCGGCGCGACGCTGAAGCTCGCCGACGGTGCGGGCAGCGCCGCAACCGTGGACGTCCTCGAGGTCTCCGGTTCGCCGGGCAGCCCGGTCGTGGACGTCGTGATTCGCGGGCTCACCATCGACGCGAACCACTTCGCGCAGGTCGCAGCGTGGCGACCCCGCGGTATCCGCGTTCGCCACGCACGCGACGTGCTGATCGATCGTGTTCTCGTACGACGCGCGTGGGTCGGAATCACCTTCGCCGGCGGTGCCACAGCTTGCAGGGCACGGGACTGCCTGGTGACGCGCTGGCACAACGACGGCTTCAACGCCAGCGGCGATGGCGTCAGCGGCGGCTGCCGCGATATCGAGTTCCTCCGCTGCCATGCCTTCGACGCCCTCGACGCGACGGACGGCGGAGACCCGGGACAACGCGACAACGCGTGGGAAATCGAGGACGGCGCCCGTCGCGTCCGCCTCCTCGACTGCACGGTCAACCGTGCAGGTGGTGACGCGTTCGCGGTGCGATCTCATCCCGCAAGCGAGAGCACGACGGAGGACATCGCGTTCGTCCGCTGCCAGGCGCGCGACGTCGCCGGACGGGGATGGTGGATCCGAGGGCTCGACACCGATGTCCGCACGCGCCGCGTCCGGCTCGTCGACTGCGTCAGCGTCGCCCCGGTCGTCGTCACCCACGGCGCGGATGAGGTCGAGATCCTGCGCAGCCGCATCGAGGGCTCACTGATCCTGGGAAGACCGTCACTCGGCGATCGGCGAGAGGTCGCGGCCGACGCCGGAGTCTGGCCGACCCGCTCCGTGCGCGTGGCGGACAGCAGCCTGCGCGAGCTCGCGATCGACACGCGTGACGGTCACGACCCGCGGCGGTACACCCCCGTGATCGACCTCGAGAAGCTGAGCATGGAGAGCGCCGCCGACATTCTCGGCGCTGCCGACGGTATACGTCGCACCGACGTCCGGATCGCCCCCCCGGGCCCGCTACCGGCTCGCCTGCGGACCAACTACCATACGCCGCCGGCCCGCGCAGCGAAGCGACACGAGCTGCAGGCCGGCTTTCCGCTCGTCTCGCCGCTGGTCCTCGACAGCGGGCTCAGCGTGACCTCCCGGAACGAGTGGTTCGAGCTCCGGCGCCCCGAGCTCATCGCACACTGGAGGCGGATCCTCGGCAAGCTCGGCCCGAACCGGAGCGACGCACGCTGGTTTCCGCGTCCGGTCGCCGCTCGCGCCGGGAAGATCGAGGAGCTCGACGGATACTCCAGACAGCACGTCGACATCGCGATCGAGTCGGACTTCTTTCAGCCCCACATCCTCCTGACACCACGGGGGCAGGGCCAGGGCCCCTTTCCGGTCGTGATCGCCTGGACGTCGACGAGCCCGGACTACGCGGAGCCGGAGCGGTGGTGGGGGGCCTGGCTCGCGCGTCACGGTCATGTCGTGCTCTGCGGCTGGTCGTTCATCCGCAACTATCGTGACGGGACCACGTACTCCACGAAGGCCCACGAGCGTGTCTACCAGCGCTTCGGCCGCTGGCTGCCCATGGCGAAGATGGCGGACGACGTGCGTCGCGAGATCGCGTACCTGGCGCAGAACCCGATCGCCGACACCGACCGCGTCGGGTTCATCGGCTTCTCGCTGAGCGCGAAGGCGGCGCTCTACGTCGGCGCGTTCGTCCCCGAGGTCTCGGCGATCGTATCGATCGATCCGCACATCGCGCTGCAGGGGAACACGAACTACGACGCCCCGTGGTACCTCGACTCTCGCCGGCTCTTCGACGACATCTCGACGCCCCGCTACCCCGATCCGGAGCTTCGCGGCACCGTCGAGAGCCTCCTCGACGCGTCGCCCCGACGTCCCGGGCTCGAGCGCAATCACCACGAGTTGCTGGCGCTCTGCGCGCCCCGAGCGCTCCTGCTCATCGGCTGCAGCATGGAACGAGAAGGCGGTGCGACTCACTCCGACGATCGCCAGAGCCACGCTTACTTCAACCGTGCGAAGGAAGTCTACGCGCTCCTCGGCATCCCCGAGCGTCTCGAGCTGGCACCGGTCGACGGCGGGCACCGCGCGAGCAGCCCAGAGATCGACCGTGCGTGGCAGGGCTTCTTCGAGCGCTGGCTCGTCAAGAAGCCCATCCGGCGCCACGGCCCCGGGACCCCGCCGGGCAACGGTCGGTAGCACGGACGTCTCCGCCGTTCCCCGATCAGGGGAGAGCTCGAGTCTCTACGGACCCCGCGGGGAGGCTCCGCGTGAGGGCCCGCAGGCCTCCATGCGGCAGCCTCCCCCCCGAGACCCGGAGCTCAGCTCTCGTAGCTACGGCAAAGCAGCTCGTCCGCGGTGGCGTCGAACCCGCGAGACGGATACGGAGCGGCCAGCGGAGCCCCGAGCTGGAACAGGTGGTTCAGCACCCGGACCGGATCGGACAGGTTGACCTGGCCATCGTCGTTGGCGTCGAGCGCGTCGGGACAGTACGGTTCCGCGTCGGCCCGGAAGAGGTGCAAGAGCGCCGCGACCGCGTCGGCAACGTCGACGACGCCATCATCGTTCGCGTCGCCGCGGACGAAGCTGGCGTCGTGAGACTCGGGCACGGAGAACACGAAGGAATCGTCATCGTCGTCGCGACGGAGCTCGGCCTCTCCGGGGTCTTCGCCATCCCCGTCTCCCTCGCGCGGCACGGCGATATCGACAATTCCGGAGAGAACGGTCGCGCTGTCCGCGTCAACGACCTCGATGGCGACGCCCTCGAGATCCGCGAGGTTCTCGACATCGAAGGGCATCGAGTCCTCGCGACGAGACGAGAGCCGCAGCGCACCGCGGCCGGCCCGGCGAGCCGCGCGGCGCTCGTGCCCGCGTCGACGGCGGCTATCGAGGTCTCCCTCGAGGGCGACGACGGTCTCCTCGCCCTCGCCGGCGACCAGGATCTGCAGCATCGAGCCCGGGAGAGCCTCGCGCTGCCCTTCGGCCAGCTCGACACTCCCCCGCGAACCGTCGAGAGCGAGAACCGAAGCGTCGGCGAACACGATCTGCACGCCGGCGATCTCGTCGTCGAGCCCGCGAACGCGAACCCAGTAGCGCGCGGAGTCTCCATCGCGGTTGACGGTCACTCGGGCATGGCCGCGTGGGCCGCCTCCGCGATGGCCCCAGTGTGCACCACCCCCAT
>CAYMLL010000362.1:0-6751 GCA_964390645.1 uncultured Planctomycetia bacterium
CTGTGATCCGTCGATAGCCGTGGCGGCCGAACTGTGTGGCCAACGCGACGATTCGTCGAACGATCCGGGGCTCATCCTCCGGCGTCTCGAGCTCGCGGCGCTGCGTCGATCGCGGCTGTTGGATCACACGACACGCCCGTCGTTCCGAGACTCCGAACCGTTCGCGAGTGTGCTCAAGGGCTCTTCGTCGCTTCGACGGGCTCAGAAGTTTCCCCGGGATACCTCCGCGAGAATCTGCTTGTCGAGCGACAGCTCGGCCACGAGCTTCTTCAGACGCCTGTTCTCCTTCTCGAGCTCTTCGAGGGGCCTGGCCTGGTCGATGCGGACGCCGCCGTACTCCTTGCGCCAGCGGTAGTACGTCTGCTCGGTGACCTCGATCTTGCGGCAGACCTCGGCGATCTTCATGCCCTTGGACAGCAGGACTTCGGCTTCGCGGAGCTTGTTGATGATCTGCTCGGGAGTGTGACGTCTCTTCGGCATTCTCCGGCCTCCTTTCGAGGCGAGATCCTGACATGGGATCCGGACTCGGATGGAGGGGGCGGGTCAGGGCCAAGAGCGCAAGAGCCCTTTCTCCGGGGAGGTGGAATCCCGTTTCGCGCCCAGATGTCGCGGCCAATCGGCGGCCAAGCTGACGCATGCCGTCGATAGAGCTGCGACGATCGTCAACGCGACTCTGGATTTCATTTCGTCGTTCCTCCGTGCGTGGGAGCAGAAGCGAACCTACTTCGACTTCACGTCGTAGCAGAGCAGCGTGTTTTGGTCGCGCACGTAGAGCTTGCCGTTCGCGATGACCGGGTGCGCCCAAGCGGGGGACCTGGTGCGGTTCGGCTGCTCGAAGCGCCCTCGTTCGACGTACTTCTCGCGATTCGGATCGATCAGGATTATCGTGCCGTCTTCAACGCGCAGGTAGAGCCTTCCGTCCGCCATGGCCAAGGATCCCTTCGGAGCGCGTCGTTCGCGCCACAAGACGTCGCCCGTCTTGAAGTCCAGGCACGCGAGGAAACCGCCGCTGTTGCCGCCAGACGAGCCATAGAGGCAGCCGTCGATGACGATCATGCCGCCGTGATGGTTCTGCATTCTCGGCGTGAAGTAGACTTCCTTCGCCTCGACACCGTCCCTGGCCGTGGTCAGCTTCACGGCGCCGCCGCCGTTCCCGTAGGCCGAGGCCGCAAAGACGAGACCGTCGTGGTAGATCGGCGTCGAGCAGTTGATGCGGCGGCTATTGGCGGCTCGGTCGTATCGCCAGAGGAGCCTGCCGTCCGTCGCCGCGAAGGCAGCGAGCGTTGTCGCCGTGAGCTGCACATACTGGAGCTGTCCTTCGAAATCGATCGCAATAGCTGAGGAGTAGCCCGCTTCCGATCCACGTCCACGCCCGCCCCCGCCTCGGCGCCCGAATCCTCCTTGTCCTCGCCCGCGAGGGGCACCCACGACATCGCCAGGGATCTTCTCGCGAAGCTCGAGATCGAAGCTCACATCGCTCGAGTCGGAGCTGGATTGGTGCACTTCCACGGCGATGACGTTGCTGCCGGCGACAAGCCGGTCTGCCGGGAGGTCGTGGACGTAAAACTCGTTCTCGACGAAAGCCGTTCGGCTCGCGTAGGTGTCGTGCTTCAGCGATCCGCTCGGCATGTTGTCACGTACGACCTCGCGACCGTTGATGTAGACGACCCCTCCGTCGTCGCGAATCAGGCGGAGTACGAGCGGCTGGAGCTTGCTCGGGTCCTTCAGCTCGAACGTCTTGCGGAAGTAGTAGGTAGGATAATTCTCGCGATCGTCGCTGAGGCGCGTCTTCTCATCGCCGTCCCCGTAACCGAGCTGGGCGGGACCCTCACGCCACGCGTCGTCCTTGAACCTTGAAGTGGTCCAGTCGGGGCCCGGGGCGGTGCCCGTGTCGAGGTACTTCCACTTCGAACCTGCCGCGATCACCATCACCGGCTTGGCTCCCGACGGCTCGGGTGTCTCACGGCTTGTCCGTCCTTCCTCTCTCCCGACGTTTCGACCGTCGCTCGTTCGTCGCCTCGAGCCGCCCCCGGTCTGCTCCGAACGGCCGGAATCCTCGGACAGCTGGCCCTTCCAGACGAGCTCCCCGGTCTTCTTGTCGAGTGCCACGAGGACGGCGTCACTGGCCCCAGGAGTGCAGATGACCTTATCGCCGTCGACAAGCGGCGACTCGTTGTACCTCCAGGTAGGGAGGCGTCCTCCGAAGTCTCCGGTCAGGCTCTTCTGCCAAACGACCTTGCCGTCGCGAGCGAGGAGACAAGCCAACGCACCGCCCGCGCCCAGGACATAGAGCCGGTCGCCGTCGATTGTCGGGGTGCACCCCGGCCCTTCTCGCCCTTGCCGCATTCCCTGTGTGGTCGCGGGACCGAGACGAGTCGCCCAGAGCTCCTTGCCGTCCTTCTCGGCCAGCGCCCAGACGACCTCGTCGTTGCCACGGTTGCTCATGCCGAAGATGCGCCCGGAAGCGATGGACGGCGCGCTGTAACCGCCGCCGAGCTCGTCGACCTTCCACGCGAGAGGTGGGCCATCTTCCGGCCACTGCTGGAGCAACCCGGTCTCCTTGGAGATCGCATTGCGGTCGGGACCTTGCCACTGGGGCCAGTCGAACGAGCCATTCGCGACGACGAGGGACGAGGAGCCGAGGACGGCTAACGAACAGAGGAAGCGTCTCATTGCAGGTTCCATTCTCTTGGGTGTCTCGGTGGATTCGGGCCCGCGAGGCGGGTTGGGCAATCGTTGATGTCGTCCGTCGGCACTGCTACCGGGCGTGCCGGCGGAGGACAGTCGTCTCTGAATGCTCACGATCGCAGCAGCGTCGGCTCGAGACCCCGGGTGTCAGGTGGCTTTCCGAGCGATTTCTCTTGCGGGGATTCCGCAAGATCGGGTGCCGGGGTCGTTTGCTTGTCGCTTTCTGCCGGCGGACCCGGAGTGGATTCGCAGCCGGTAAGCCCGCGCCGGCACCTTCTTTCTCTCGGTTTCAAGACTGTGTGGAGTGGCGCCAGGATTCAGGAAGGGAAATTCTCGCGGCGAAAAGAGTGGCCGGCACGACCGAGATTCCCACGCCGGTCGTGTCTGCCGCTCTCGAGAGCCGGCGATCAAGGCGAACGGGACGCTCCCGCGAACACCCAAGGCCGTGCTTGCTTGATCCTGAGAGCGCCGTCCCTCGTGATCTTGTACTCGATCTCCATCGCGAACCTGGGCGCGTCCCGATCGACCTTGTAGAGCTTCGCAAACTTGCCGTGGACCTTGGCGAGGCACTTTCTAAGAAGGCTCAAGTGCTCGCCACCCAGGATTCGCTCCTCCCCCTCGGTACGGCTCGAGAACTGTACGACCTCGTGACCGTCGTCGGGCCACCAGCCGAGCAGGATCTCCTCTGGGATCGACCGGTCTTCGGGATTCGTCACCAGGTCCTCACCGGCCTGTGTGTTCAGATAGTAGTTGCCTTGAGTCTGGTAGAGAATGTCGCCGGTGACCGCGACGCCGTTCGCTTTCTCGCCCTGAAAGCTCGCGTGGACGAGCACGCCCATCGCGGTCCCGAGGTGATCGATGCGATAGAACTCACGCTCCTCGACCGCACGCAGGTTCCAGAGGCTCGCGAACACCTCCTTCACCGACTTCCCGAGATGCCCTTCCGCCGGACGATGCGTGACCGAGTCGTAGAGTCCGGCACCGCTGAAGCCGGGCAAATCCTCGTTGTTGGTGCTCGAGCGACATCGGATCGGGGTGCTCCGCGGAAACGACGTCTGCAACTCGGCAAGCGCTTTCGTCATCCCCTCGGGCATCTTCCCCTCTCGGACCAGCGTCTTGAATCGCGCGAGCTCTGACTCCAGTCGGCGCTTGTCTTTGCGAAGCTCGACGCTCGAGACGATCGACGCGGCTCTTTCGTACAGATCGTTGTGCTTCATGAACTCGTCGTAGAAGTGAAACGGAATGCCGAATCCATCGGGCACGGTCCCTTCGGGCAGGCCGAACTTTCGCATCGAGGCGAGGTTCGCGGTTTTGACGCCGTAGATCGAGGAGTCCCCGAAAGCGATCTCGTCTAGAGGGCGGATCTGGGTCACCGTGAGATCGCGGTGCGGGACCTGCTTCTCGCGGGGCCGAAGCTCGGCGAAATGCGCCTCGACCTCGGCACTCGACGCCTCACGGATCGCGAATCCGTCCGCGGCCACGCGGTAGAAGACGTACTTGTCGACGAGCGGTCGAATCGCACGATGGTCGGAGGCCCCCCGGATGAACGCGTTGGGGACCTTGTCCTGGATCGCCCGCAGGTTGACATGTGAGAGCGGTGTTTGGCGAGCCGCGGTGATCATCCCCGCGACCCGCGGCAGATCGTTCGGAAGCGTCGTGTAGAGCACGACGTCTCGAGGACTCGGAATCTCGCCGGACTTCATCAGGCGCAGGCGTCCGAACGTCTCGGCGACGTTGAGGGGAAGAAACGCGAGGTCCATCGACAGATCCCTGTCGAGATAGACCGAGATTCCCGCCGCCTTGAATTCCTCCTTGTCGCGTTCGTACCGTTCCGCGCTTTGGCGCAGCGGGTGGTATCCGAGCTTTCCCTTGAGGACGGTCGCTTTGTTGACGAGCACGTCCTGCGTGAACTTGAGAAGCGCGACCGGAAACGCGTCGTTCGGTTGGAAGTCGTACGTGTACAGTCCCGGTTCGCCGTTGGGGGCTCTCACGAGCGGGCGGTACGTCAGCGCTCCCCGTAGAATTCGTCCGCCGCCTCCTTCCCCACCACCGCGCGGCTCGCGGCGCTCTGTCGACCCTGGGCCTCCTCGCCGACCGCCGCCACGTCGTCCGCCGGGCCCCCCTCGCATGCCGATCTCTCGCATGAACATCGGGTGCCCCTGGTGGGTCTTCGTGTTCATGAAGTAGAGCTGCGCCTCACTCGTCCCCGCGTTCACGAGCACGAACTTCACGAACTCGAGATCCGTCAGGTACTTGTCCCTCCGGACCTCGCCCTGATACGAGAGCTTCTTGAACGTCGCACGATCGGCGATCGTCGCCACACCGTCACGGAATTCGAGCTCTTCCGGAGCCGGGGCACGTTCCGATCGGGCGCCGTCCTCCGGGTCGCCCCGGTCTCCGCGGTCGCGGTCGCGGTCCTGCGCCGCACTCGGCACTGCGATCGCGAAGAGCGCCGCCACGGCGAGCACTGAAAATGATGAGATGAATCGCTGCATGTGAACTCCGCTGTTCGTGACTCCGAGCCCTGGTCGTTCCCCTCTGCAACCCCGGCGCACGCCAGAGGTCTTTCGGATTCGGAGCGCGTTCGGCTGCGTGAGCGGTGCTTCCGCGATCGAGTGTCGGCGCCTCGATCGTAAGCCGTTCCGAAGGTAGAGTATACGGCCTGTTTCGTGCTCACCGGCTCCACCCGCACGATGCCGAGAAGTGAAGATGCCTCCCTGCCCGCACACCACCGGCTCGAGATTGCCTCCGTTATCCGCCACGGGTTCTACGAGACGAAGTCTCGGAAGCGCCGTCGTTACCTGTGCCGGAATTGCAGAGAGACGTTCTGCTTGACGAAAGGCACGCCCTGCGACCGGCTCCAGCACCGGCGCACGATGTTCGACGAGGTTGCCGCGCTCAGCATCGAGAGCGTGAGCAAATCCGCCATTTCTCGCGTCAAGGGGCTTGCCTGGAACACTGTCGACGGCTGGCTCGAGAAGGCGGCCGAATGCTGTCGGCGATTCAACGACGCGACCATCACAGGGCTTGAGATGCCCGAGATTCAGGCAGACGGTATTCGCACGATTGCAGGCGGCAAGGACGACGTGATCTGAATCTTCGCCACTCTTGACGTCGCCTCGCGACTCTGGCCCTCGACCGTCGTCGGTCGACGCAGCTATCGAAACACCCACGCACTCTTCGAAGACACCTCTCGCAGGCTGTGCCACGTCGGCTTTCCTCTCATCGTGACGGACGGATTCGACTACCACGAGAACATTGTCCGTCGCCTCTCCGGCATCGCCTGTGTCTACGGCCAGGTTCTGAAGACTCGTCGGAACGATCGCGTGCTTCCGGTCGACAGGCGACCGATCATCGGTGCGCGGTGGAGGTCCGACGAAGCCCTCGTCGAGTCCGAAGAATCGTCCACGCTCAACACGTCCTTCATCGAAAGATTGAACCTGACGATTCGCCAGGGGACTGCGTACCTGAAGCAACGCTCGGCTTGCCACGCACGCTCACGGAAGAGACTCGAGGAGCAGATCGAAATCCTTCGCTTCCACTACCATCTCGCCCGCCCCCACGAGCTTTGAAGTTCGCTTCTGAGACTCGGACGCCAACGATGCCAGCGAGGTTGATGACGAAGCGACTGACATTCCGGGACGTCTTCTCTTCGAATTCTGTTCCTTCACCAGCAAACGTGATCGTCTGCGTGTTCGCTGTCCGAGCCAACCGTCGTTCCCTGGCCGCGTAGCAACACTGGATGGCGGAAGCACCGCTGGACCACGCACCCCGTGTCGCTGTTGCCGCACCACCACATGAAGTCATCGGCCGTTGCACAGGGGTCGCACGAGGCCCTGTTACACTCATTGCCGAAGCTATACACCGTGCGCGTCCCACCACGTGCCGCGTACTCCCACTGCGCCTCCGAGGGCAGATCAAGCCCGGTGCGCTCGAAGAAGCCGTCGCTGGCCTTGAGATCATTCCAGGAAACCTGTTCCACCGGCAGGTCATCGCCGGCGCGCCACGACGGGGCGCATCCAAGTCCGGATGCCCCGCCATCACCTGGGCGTACTGAGCCACT
>CAYMLL010000363.1:0-3152 GCA_964390645.1 uncultured Planctomycetia bacterium
GCTCCTGCTGCGTGGGGACTGCCATTCAGCGTGAAGAGAAAAAGGGCCACCGCTGAGAGCGAGGTCCACGGGGCGTTGTCGTTTTTCGGGGTCAACATATCAGGGTCTCTCGGCGATTCTTCCGCAGTTCTCGGCCTTCTTTGCATCCTCTCTGCCCGGGCCTTCGGGGGACGCCGGCGGCCCGCCGCCCACTCGATTCTGCGCCTCTGGACTGACCGTGGGGTTTTCCCACGGCGGGGTTGTACGGCCGCGTCGTGGGCTGTGTGAATCCCCGGGCAAGGCAGGGAGCGAAGTCTCGCAGCTCGGCGCCACGAGGGTTCCGGGCGACGGCGATTCCGCCGATCGGTCTCGACCAGGACGGACCCGGACCTCCGACCAGCATCTCGGCCGCAGCCGTGCCCGTCAACGACTCCCCGCTCCGGCTTCGCGAATCGCCTGGCGTGTTGACTTTCCCTTGCGCCGGGTGCAACGTGCGGCGGACGGGGCAGGACCGGCTGCCGGCACCGAGCCCGGTCGCCGGTCGCCGGTCGCCGGTCGCCGGTCGCCGGTCGGCGAGGGGAGCGGGGTCGTGGCGTGAGCCGCCGCCGTCCGCAGGAGCGCCTCCGGAGACACCTTGTCCCCCCGCGAACGAGGAACCGAGCCGTCGCAGACCGATGATCACCCGTGTCCCGTGCCAGATCATCCTCGTCGTCTGCGCCGCGTCCTGCAGCTCGGACGGTGCGCTCCGCCTGAACCAGATCCAGCTCAAGGGAACGCACAACAGCTACCACCGACGGCCTGGCCTGGTGCTCGTTTCGGAGCACGACTACGAGCACCAGCCGCTCGACGTCCAGCTCGAGCAGCTGGGCGTGCGCGTGTTCGAGCTCGACATCCACCAGCGGAGTGACGGGTTTCTCGTTTACCACCTCCCCGTCGTGGACTCGAGGAGCACCTGCCGGCGCCTGCGGGACTGCCTCGAGACGGTGAAGCGATGGTCCGATTCTCACACCGGGCACGTGCCTCTGTTCATCTGGATCGAGCCGAAGGACGACGTCGATCTGCTCCGTCGGGTCGACGACTTCGAGGCGCTCGACGCCGAGATTCTCGCTGTCTGGCCGCGGCAGCGCCTGATCACCCCGGATCTCGTCCGCGGCGAGCGTGAGTCCCTGCGCGCGGCCATCGAGCTCGACGGCTGGCCGCGGCTCGACGCGGTCCGTGGGAGGGCGATGTTCATCCTGCTCGACACGGGCAAGCACCGCGACGCGTATCTCCGTGGCCGCCGGGACGCCGGCGCGCTCGACGGTCGCGTTCTCTTCGTCAAGACGGCGCCGGACGAGCTCGATCTTCCCTTCGCGGCGGTCGTCAAGATCGACGATCCGACGCGACCGTCCGTGGATATCGCGCTGCGCCGCGGCTGCATCGTGGCCAGCAACGTCGGTCGCGCCGGGGTGACGTACGACGATATCGGTCGGCGTCTCGAGACGGCTTTGCGCGGCGGTGTTCACGTGCTGAAGGGCGACTTTCGGGCACCGGTGCCAGGCCGGACCTACTGGTTCGAGATGCCGGGCGGTCGAGTCTGGCGACGCCGCCCGGCTGCCGCGAGTCGAGGCATCCCGGAGGGCTCAGGCCGGTAGCTCGTAGCCCTTGCGTCGCGGTCGGTCGAGGTGCATCTCGGCAATCGCATCGCCGAGGAAGGTCTCCTTCACCGGATTCCACTTCAGCGTTCGACCGACCTGTCGCGCGATGTTGGCGAGGTGGCACACCGTGACGGAGCGATGGCCGATCTCCACATCCGCCACCGGACGCCGCCGGGTCTTGATGCACTCGAGCCAGTCGCCGATGTGGTACTTGGCCTGCCAGCCCGGACCTTCCCAGATTTCCGCCTTCTGGCGGGGCGGTGGAGTCTCGACGAGCTCGGACGGCGTGGCCTTGAAGCGGTTGCGGTCGATCGCGATGCGTCCCTTCTCGCCGATGAAGACGGCTCCGCCCTTCGGACCTGCGGCCATCTCGAGCTTGACGACCAGACCGCTCTGGTACCGTAACGAGATCGGCGCGTTCGCGTCCGTGCCCACCGGGCGGATCTCGACGGGACCGCTGTCGTCCATCCCCAGCGCCCACTGGACCTGGTCGAGCCCGTGAGCGCCCCAGTTCGTCATGTCGCCGCCCGAGTAGTCCCGGCAGCCCATCCAGCCGCGCTGGATCGTCTCGTTGTAAGGTTTGAAGCGCGTCGGACCCAGCCACATGTCCCAGTCGAGCTTCGGGGGGACCGGCTGCCCGGGCCGCCCGTCACACGTCCCGGGGCTGGTGTAGTTGTGGCCGGTCACCGACAGGAGCTTTCCGAGCCCTCCGTTGCGCACGAACTCGCAGGCGAAGCGGTTCATCTCCATCGACCGCTGCTGGGTGCCGGTCTGGAATACGCGGCCGTGCTTGCGAACCGCGTTGACGAGCGCTCGTCCCTCACGAATCGTCAGGGTCAGCGGCTTCTCGGCGTAGATGTCCTTCCCGGCCTGACAGGCGCGGATGCACGCGAGCACACGGTTGTGATCGGTTGTCGGAACGACGACGGCCTCGATGGCCGGATTCTCGAGCAGCTTCCTGTAGTCCTGGTAGACGCGCCATCTCGCCTTCTTCTCCCGCAGCGCGCGGGCGCACCGTGTCAGGTCGACATCGCAGATGGCGACGATCTCGCCCTCCCTGGGCATCTGACTCATCAGGAGCCGGGCTCGATGTCCCGAGCCGATGAAGCCCACCTGGATCCGCTCGCTGGGCGGCGGGCGTCCTCCTCGTCCGAGGATGTCCGGCGCGATCAGCAGTGGCGCCGCGGCGGCGGTGCGCTTCAGAAAGCTCCGACGCGAGGATCGTTTCGTGTGCATGGGTTGCTTTCCCCGGCAGGAGAGTTTGCGGCGAAGCTCGGCCGAGGGCCTCTTCGCGAGATATTGAATCGAGCAGAGCTTCAGAGACAGCTCGAGCATCGCGAGCTGCCCGCGGCAAGTCAACCACGCAGCTGGCGCCCGGTCGGGATCTCGACCCGCAAACCTCCGGCGTCGGCCCGCCAAGGCAGGTTCTTGACGGACCGTCAGAGCCCGACGCGCTCCCCCTGTCGCGCGATGTCGTGGCCGGCGTCGATCACCGCGCTCGCAGCGGCGCTGCGACGGTCGCGCGCCGGGGTCGTG
>CAYMLL010000363.1:3162-6741 GCA_964390645.1 uncultured Planctomycetia bacterium
AGCGCACCTTCTCGCGCTCTTTCTCCGGTAGAGGCGCGAAGCGTCGCAGGCTCTCGACGATGAACGGATGCGGAATGTCGGCCATCGAGCGTCCGACGACCTCGCCATCTGCATGGAAGGTGGCATCGAGGTACGCGACGTCGACGTCGGCGACGAGATTCTCGATACGTGTCGACCAGCGCTCCCACTTGTCGATGTCGGGAAGATAGAGGACCGATCGTCGCGGACCCTCGATGCGGAAGGCGACCGTCTCGGAGAGCTCGTCGCGGTGTGGGACCGGAATCGGGGTCACCGACAGACGTTCGTTGAGCCGCGTGACGTGTCCTGCGAACAGCGGCACGATCTCGATGTTCCGTCGAGAGACGAGCTGGCTCCACGGTCCGCTCGTGCGCAGGAGCTTCGCCATGCGTGGCATCGCGTGGACCGGAACACCGACCGCGCCGATCGCCTCGTGTCCGAGCTGGACGAGTCCGGCGTAGTGGCCGATGTGCGCGTGCGTCAGCAGCACGCCGGCGAGCCCGGGAGCTTTCGTGGCGGTCGGCGCGAGCTCGTCGAGAAGGCGCAGCTGCTCGCGAAAGTCAGGCGTGCAGTCGATCATCCACCGCTCACCGCTCGCGGGATCGACGATGGCGAGGCAGGCGACCAGGCGACGTCTGGAAGGATCCCTCCATGCTGCGGCGCAGCACTCCCCGTCGCAGGCTGCCTGCGGGAAGCCGGCATCCTGCGCGATCCCGAGGACGACGCAGAAGGGGCGATCGTCGACGGTCGGCGCGCCGCGGCATCCGACCAGGATGGAGAGGCAGAGGATGAGGTCCGTCGGCTTCATGATTCCTGTCATTTCCGGGGCCTGAACCGACGAGGCGGGCACGCGGACGCTCCTTTCGAGCGCCGGCCGCACCGAGTATCGAGGTCACGCGAGCTTCGCACAAGGACGGTGCCGGGTCCACGCCGAGACTCGAGCTGTACTGCCGATTCGCGGGCACGATCGATGTCGACGTGCGGGACCTCTCGGACGGCCCGGCGCGCGTGACGGGTTCGGTCCGGGTCGACGAACGACTCCCGGCAACCCGTCATGATTCGAGGTCGTTGACGGTAGCGTCTCACTCGCTGTCGATCAGTCGGAGCAGGTTTTCTCCGAAGATTCTGCGCTTCGCGTCCGCGTCGACACCGAGCTCATCGAGCGCCGCGTCCTGAGCCTCGAAGAGATCGTTGCGCCAGCCGCGAGGAAAGGTGCACGAGTCCGTTCCGAAGAGGATTCGCTCGGGACCGAAGACGCCCAGCGCGCGCGCGAACACGCTCTCGAGATCGAGCTGTCCCTCCTGCGTCGCCGTCCACGAGTTCGAGCTGGACGTGTCGACGAGGACGTTCGGGCTCTGTGCGCCGGCGATCAGGGCCTCGCGGAAGAAGCCTCCGCCGAAGTGGGGGATCACGAACGCGACGCGACGGTGGCGCTCGGCCGCGGCGGACACGGACAGCGGCGTCGCCCATCGAACGTCGTACCGAGGCCGCACACCGAGCAGGTCGCGGAGCTTGATCTGCAGGACTCCGCAGTGCACGACGACCGGCGCACGTCGCGAGGCCGCTTCCTCGTAGAGCCCGTCGAGGAGTTCGTCGCTCGGATCAAATCGTCCGATCGCGGGAAAGAGGAGAACACCGCGTCCACCGTCGCGAAGTCCGCTGATCGCAGCGTCGACCCCTGCATCGGTCGATGGATCGCAGACGAGGTAGGGGATGAGCCGTCCTTCGCTCGCCGCCCCCGCCTCGAGCACGGCAGCCACCTCGGGCGGCGCGCTCGCGAACGAGACGGCCCTCTGGACGTCGTGGCGGTCGAGCTCCGTGATCCAGCGCTCGACGTGTTCCGCCGTGCTCTCGCTCGGAAGCTCGATCCTGGTATTCGTGATCAGCTCGTCGAGCAACTCGGAGGCCGGTCGCCCGGATACGGCAGCGGCCTGTCCGGCGAGAGCGAGAAAGAAGTGGCGAGAGAAGAAGTGCGTGTGAGCGTCGCAAGTCATGGCTGCATCGTAGTCGGCGAAGCCCGTGGCGGAAAGCCGCGTCCGTCTCCGCTTCCTCTGCGTGAGTCTCTGCCTGCGAACCCTCGATGCCGGGGCTTTACGTCGAACGCGACTCACGGCAGAATCGCGCCATGGCGTGGAGCAGCGACTACGAGAAGAAGCTCGACGCGCTCCCGTATCTCGGTGTCGGGATCAGCGGCGAGTACGGGGTGCGCCCGTCGATCGATCCGTCGGAGTTCGACGAGCAGTATCCGGGACTCGTGCACGTCGTCGAGTTTGGCAGCGATACCGATCGCGGGCTCGACGCCTCGATTCTGCGCTGGGCAGACGCGGGGCGACCCGTCACGTACCACTTCCTCGACGTCAACTTCGAGGAGCTCGAGGACATGGACGTGCGGTGGATGGACGAGACCGCCGCCTTCGCGCGTCGCGTCGGCTCGCCATGGCTCTGCGGTGACTCGGGCATGTGGCACTTCGGTCCGCGGGACCGCGGGCACGGGCTGCTCCTGCCGCCGATATTGACGCGCGAGTCGGCGAAGACGACCGCGAGGAGCATCGAGATCCTGCAGGATCGCACCGGCTTGCCCGTCTTTCCCGAGAATCCACCGTCGCTGTACTTCCTCGGCGACCTCCACATCCTCGACTACTTCGCGGAGGTCAGCGAGATCGCCGGCTGTGGGCTGCTGCTCGACGTCGCTCACCTGACGATCTTCCAGCGTGCTCGCGGACTGAAGCCTTGCGACGGGCTCGACGCGTTCCCCCTCGATCGCGTGGTCGAGATGCACGTTGCCGGTGGTGGTGAGGCGGAGACTCCGGACGGCTACCGATACATCGACGACGACCATCGCTCCGAGGTCCATCCGGATTCATGGGAGATCGTCGACCACGTGATCCCGCGTGCGAAGCGCCTCAAGGCGCTGATGTACGAGTGCGAGCACAACGGTCCGGGGGAATGCGTCGAGACCTTCCGCCGCCTGAACGACCTCTTTCCTCCGCCGAGCGAGAGCTGAAATGTACGACCCGTCCTGGGAAGAGGCTCTCTTTGTCGACCGCATCTCGCTCGATCCCGACGCGGTGGTGACCCCCTTCGTCGCGATGCAGCGTGTCGTCATCCGCATGCTCTTCGACCCGGGCTTCGTCGAGAGTGTCTACAACGACTCCGCGACGGCCCTCGCTGGTATCGATCTCGATGACGAGCTCATCACGCAGCTGCTCGCGAACGACCGGCGCCTGTGGAGCTCCGATCGCATGCGACGCTGGCGTGCGCTGAAGATCCTCATGGACGAGTTCAAGGTCGCATCGACGCTGGTGCTTCGCGAGACCCGCGAGCTCGACTATCTCGATCGGTTTTTCTCTTCCGACGTGTTCCACGTCTCGGTGCAGCAGCGCGGATACATGGCGCTCGCGTTCGTTCGCTACCTCGAGGACGGTTTCGACGGAGGACGGCTCTCATCGCCGCACACGCGTGCGGCGCTGACGCTCGAGGCGGCCATGGCGCGTTCGCGTCGTGACCATCGCGATGCGGAGCGCGGCCACGCCCGCCTGCAGACGCGAGGACGCCCTACCC
>CAYMLL010000364.1:0-6707 GCA_964390645.1 uncultured Planctomycetia bacterium
GACTGGAGCTTGCCGAGAAGGAGAGTCTCGCCGGCGATCTGCGCCGCCTCTCCAGGATTCCCGATTCCATCGACGTTTACCGGAGCGTTCTCGACGAAGATCCTGGCAACTTCAACACCCGCATCCAGCTGGTCTTCCTGCTCGAGAAATCCGGCAACGGCGCGCATCTTCTGACCGAACATTGCCTCGCGCTCGTCGAGCACTTCGAATCGGCCGAGCCCGAGAAGGCCAGGTCCTACGTCGAGAAGATCCTCAAGCTCGATCCCGAGAACTTCCCGGCTCACCGGAAGATGCTCGAGATCCACGTGCTGGCCAAGAACCGTGACGGAGTGCTGGCAGCCAGCCGCGCGCTCGCGAGTTCGGTGAAGAGGACCGGAGAGCACCGCAAGGGCGCTCAGGTTCTCCGGGGGGCCATCAGCCGCTACCCGGAAGAGCCCCCCCTGTTGCACGACCTCGCCGAACTCCTGATCGCTTCGAACCAGGCTGATCTCGCGGTCGATTGCCTGAAGTCAGTGAACGCTATCCACGAACGCAACGGCGACATCAAGCGACAGCTGAAGACGTACGAGCTCATCGTGCGGATCGACCCTTCCGAGAAGGCCACCCTGAAACAGCTCCAGAGCCAGTCGGAGCGATCGCGGATCCGCCTGAGCGACCTGATCAGGACCTCGAGCATCGCCTCGGTCACCACCGCGATTCTCGTCGTCCTCGCGTATCTCGGCTTCAACGAGATCGACTCGCGACGCGTCTACGCAGAGTCGGAGAAGGCGATGCACACTCAGCTACGCTTTCACCACTACGACCGTGCGCGAGAGACCGTGCAGGATTTCCTCTCGGCATATCAGTTCTCGACGCGTAAGCGGGCAGCGACGACCTTGATCTCGCACATCCGGAGCGAGGAGCGGGATCATCACACGAACGTCGCGAACGCCCGCAGCGAGCTCACCCGCGTCCTCGGCATGACCCTCTACAGGGCCGAACACGCCGCGAACAACGGCAAGCACCGGGAAGCGCACGAGGAGCTGAGTCGCGGCATGCGAGCGGTCGCCGCCTACAAGGGCCGGATGAACCAGGAGATTCTCGACAAGCACGGTCGGGTGAAGGCGCTTCTCGAGCGCGTCGAGGCCTATCTCGGCGGCGCAAAGCAGCTTCTCGCGCAGATCGTGCGTGCTCGCAAGCGCGAGCAGCTGGACGTCGCCCACAGGCAAAGCCTCGAGCTGCTGCACCGTTACCCGAAGTCGAAGGAGGCCCTCGGAGTTCGCATTGGCGTTCGGGTCGAATCCACACCGCCGGGCGCGACGGTGATCATGGAGAAGAAACGTATCGGAAAGACGCCCGTCGTCGTCGATCTGCCCCCCAACCGATCGATCATCACGGATCTCGATCTTCCCGGCTTTCGCCCCGCCCGGCTCCAGGTTCGCCCCGCCGAGGAATACAGGGTACACATCGGGTTGGAGAAGGTGCCGACGTGGGTCTTCGAAAGCGGCGGCCCCATCGATAGCATGCCGGCGGCAACCGGCGACCGGATCCTCGTCGGTAACCGCGACGGAAGGATGTTCTGCCTCGATCACGACGGCCGCAAGAAGTGGAACGAGTACCAGGTACGTCTGGATATCTCCGGTGGCATCGCGATCCGGAAGAACATCGCGTGCTTCGGATCCTTCGACGGCAACCTGTACACGCTGAACACCGCGACAGGGACACCGCTGCGAAGGGCGATTCAGGCGACGTCGGTGAACGCCGCGATCAAGCTGGCTCCATCCGAGGTGAGCCGTGAAGGAGTCGTCGCCTTCAACGCCGGCAACCGGTTCCTCGTGGGCGTCGACATGGCAACTGGCCGGAGAAAATGGCGCCGCGAGTCGCCGGTCACCCTCGCAGGATCGCCGCAGCTCGACGGCGGGAGTGTCTTCTGCTTCACGAGACAGCAGCAGCTGCTCGAGTTCGAGCTGTCGAAAGGCAGGTTGAGGAGCCGGCTGAAGCTCCACGGCGTGATCGCAAGGCCGGGACGGGTGGTCAACGGCGTCGCCTACGTCGGCACAGCCAACGCCGACGTGAGCGCGATCGATGTGAGGTCCGGAAAGTCGCTGTGGTCGACGAAGCTCGTTTCCAGGACCGCGGCACCCCCGACCATCTCCACCGAAGCCAGAGCCGTCATCGTCCCCCTGGAAAACGATCAACTCGTCTGTCTCGACGCGAGAACCGGCACCGTCCGGTGGAAGAGGTCGCTCGACGACGAAGTCCGGCGGACAACGGGACCGGATAACGAGACACGTGTCGGGGCCATCGAGACCGACGGCGTGTGCGACGACAAGCGCTTCTACGTCGGAACGCTGGGAGGATACATCCTCTGCTGGCGTATCCGCGAAGGTCGGATCGAGTGGACATACCGAACCAAGGGCGCCACACAGTCTCCTGTCAAGGGGATCGAGACCCGAGGCATGCTGCGACACCGGCTATTCCTCCAGGGCTCCGACGACGGCAACCTCTACGCATTCGCGGTTCTTCCCTGACGACAAGAGTCGAGCTGGAAGAGCATCTCTCCCCGGGGGCCCGGGCTCGCACCGATTATCTGGCCCGACGACCCGGAGCGGGCCCCCTCCAGGCGGCAGCGCGCGGCCGAAGGACCCGCAGATCCGTCCCGGGCGCATCGGCGTGGTTTGCGCGGCCGGGTCGAGCATCTTATTCTTCTGCGTCCCGGTAGCGGGGTGGAGGCAGGTGGCCGCCAGGGTCGTGATGGGCAGTTTCGGATCGGTAGCATGCTTGGTCTCTTCCCCAGGAAGCTCGGTAGCCGCAAACGCTCGCGGCTGAAAGCGAGCTATGATCGCTATCAACTGAATCCGGGCGAGACCGAATCCCTCGCCGTTGCTCGGCGCCTCCTTCGCGCAGAGCGACTGGACGACGCATTCCGCTGGATCCACAAGGCCAGGACACACTTCCCGAACTCCGAGAAGGTCGACGCCTTCTACCGCAAGGTGAAGAGGACGAAGGCCAGGGCATGGCTCGCAGAGGCCCTGGAGCGAGCGAAGCGGAATCCGAACTCCGCGAACCGCGTGCGAGTATGCGAGCTGCTGCGCCTGTCGGGCGCCTGGAAGAAGTCGTACACGGCGAGTCGGAAAGTTCAGCGTCAGTTCCCGGACAACTGGGAGATCCACTTCGGTCTCGGGCGTCTCTTCTTCGAGAAGTTCTCCACGACGAGGAGGAAGCGACACGGCCGGACGACCGTCAAGCATCTCGAGAAGTCGCTCGAGCTGAACCCGGGCGAGTACCAGTCGCTTCTGCTCCTGGCCACGGTGTTCGTTCGCCTCGGGGAATTCGATCAAGCGGTCGACGTGATCGAGGAGATGCTGGAGATCTCGCCCGGCAACGCGAAAGCGACGGCGCTCCTCTCGCTCGTCTGCAAGCTGGCCCCGGAGTGTGTCCGCAACGTTCGGGAAGCCACCGGAGTCCACGGGAGCGCCGGTCCGCTCGAACACGTGATGGGAATACCCGGTGCTGTCGGCGCGTTCCTCTTCGACGACAAGGGCGACGTCCGTGACACCCTCTCCCGCGAGAACGACACGTTCGATTTCTCGGCACCGGCCGAGACGGCCAGGATGTGTCGTCTCGAAACAGATCGCCTCGGGCTCGGCGAGCTTGTCTTCTACACGCTGAGAGGAGAAGGCTGGAACATCGGCTATCGACGGATCCACGACGGCAGCGTCCTGGCGTTCTTCGAAGGAGATGTCAGCGAAGAGCAGATCGCCGTCGATATGGAGTCAGTCCTGGGAGAAACCTGTGTCGCGACCGCATAGGCCGCGGCAGAGCAGCTCACACGACCGGAGACACCGAATGCGCCAAGTCCTCGAAGAACTCAACGAGACCCCCGGCATCGTCGGCAGCTTGGTGATCACGCCCGACGGGATCATGGTCGCCGCTGCCGTTGACGACGACGTCGAGGAGGACACCGTGGCGGCGGTCGCGGCTTCGCTTCTCGTATCGATGAAACGCGGGCTGACCGGACTCCGGACCAGGAGCGATCTCGAGTCGTACACTCTCGCGGGCACGGACGGCAAGATCGTCTTCTACGACATGGACAACTCGTACCTCGTGGTGGTCGCGGAAGCCGAAACCAGTCTCGAAGCGAACGCCGGAGCCATCGAACACGCCATTCACGGCATCATGAACCGCCGTGTCGCCTGAAGAGCGACACGTTAAGGAGAGCGGAGGACCATGGTCCAGATCAACTTCGCCCTGAAAGAAGTCAACTGCAAGATCGTCTACTACGGCCCCGGTCTGAGCGGGAAGACGACGAACCTCGAAGTGGTTCACAGCAAGGCGCCCGGCAGCAACTGCGGAGAGTTGACGTCCATCGCGACCGAGGGTGACCGGACCCTGTTCTTCGACTTCCTGCCTCTCAATCTGGGCGAGGTCGCCGGCATGACGACCAAGTTCCAGATCTACACGGTACCGGGTCAAGTCTACTACAACTCGACACGCAAGCTGGTCCTGCAGGGCGCCGACGGCATCGCCTTCGTCGCCGACTCCCGCAAGGGGAAGATGGACGAGAACCTCGAATCGCTCTCGAATCTCGAGGAGAACCTCCGCGAGTACGGAATGGACATCAACACGATTCCGCTCGTCCTGCAGTACAACAAGCGCGACCTCCCCGACATCTACTCTGTGGACGATATGAACGCGAAGATGAACCGCTTCGGAGCGCCGTGCTTCGAGGCTGTCGCGCTCACCGGAGACGGCGTCTTCCTGACCTTGAAGAAGCTCTCGAGCATGGTCCTCGAGAGCCTCAACCGCCAGCAGAGTTCGACGATCGTCTCGGCGCCGAAGAAGAAGAAGACGCCGTCGACCGTCAAGCCAAGGGTGCCTGCACACGCAGCGGAGCCAGTTCCGGTTGTCAGTGGAAGCGCCCCCGAGGAGTATCCTCGCAGCCACCGAAGCGCGCCGACGCCGCGTCAAAGCGCAGCGCGTACCGGATCCACCGGTCGAAACCCGAGAGCCAAAGCCGGCGACTCCCAGGCGCGCATCGCCAGAGCCCCGGTGGTCAACTCACCGGATGTGAAGCCCGTCGAGAAGACAGTCCTCAGTCCGAGAGCTCCACGGAGCCCGGCGAGGCAGCAAGCCCGGCGAGCAGGTTCCCGGTCGACTTCGAGGAATAGAGGCGTTCCGCTCAAGGTGTGGTTATTGATCGTAACGCTTCTCGGTATCGCCGCCGCCATCGTGTACTTCAGCGGGGCTCTGAAGGCTCTCGGCGGGCTCGGAAGTCTCGTTAATTTCTGAAACAGTAATTCGCGACCCAAGGTCGGTCACGAACTGTACTCGCTTCGCTCGCAGTTAGCTCCATGCTGTGTCCCAGGGGCACGGGAGGTGGACCATCATCACAGACAGTGACAACATCCGAGAGAAACGGCTGGTCTTCTACAAGGACGACATTGACAAGATCAATACCGTCCTGAAGGAGTTCCTCAACCTCTCCGACTCCAAGTGCAACATCCTCATCGACAAGGAAGGGCACATGGTGACGAAGGCGGGAACGACCGATGACTTCGACATGCAAGCCGTCGCCGCACTCGTGGCGGGAAGCTACGCGGCCACGCGAGAGATGGCTCGGCTGCTCGGTGAAGACGAGTTCTCGGTCCTTTTCCACCAGGGAAAGCAAGACAACGTCCAGCTGACACTCGTCGGCGAACGAACTCTGCTCGCCACGGTCTTCGACGAACGAACGACGATCGGCATGGTCCGGCTCTACGCCAAGGAAGCCACGGAGAAGCTCCTCGAAGTCTTCGCGGGCATCGACGAGCGTGGCAGTGACGGCGGCCCCGGCCTCGACGATGAGTTCTCACAGTCCGCGCAAGATCAGCTGGAGACCTTCTTTGCCGAGTAGGCCGGAGTCCGGAGCGATCGACCTTCCCAATCGGACCCGAGAGCGGCCCGGAGAATCGCGCGTCCAGGTCGTCTCAGACCTCGTCACCCGCCTTCCCATCGGTGTTCTCTCGAAGATCGCGAAGCAGCTGAACGAGGTCGTTCTGCTGGTCTCCGATACTCGCGAAAACGAACGCTAACTCCGCCAGGCACTTGAGCAAGAGGTAAACGAGGCCGCCGCCGAAGATCCAGCCGATCACGCAGAGCAGCAGAACCGTCAGAGACTCGATCTCTCCGGAGACCTTCGAGTACACGGTCAAGCCAACGCCGAGCAGGGTCAACATCAGCCCGGCATAGGCTGCCATGAGCAACAGGTCCGAAAGAGCCCGCAAGCGAAGAAACCGCGACGGCGCCTTCGGATCGTAGTGACGCACCGGCTGCACACCGGTCTGAAAGCGCTCGTAATACGGCACGCCGCTGCGCTCGACACCGCGACGTTCCTGGCGCTCGATGAGCTCGAGGCGTCGCAGATCATTTCGCTGCTTCTCGCGACGCTTCTCCTCGATCGCCTTCTCCTCGGCGAGCTCCTCGGATGTCTTGAGCACGAATCGATGGCCACACTTCGGGCAGTCGACCTTCCTGCCCTTGTACTCCTCGGGAGCCGAGAACGGCTTGCCGCAGCAGGGGCAGTGGGTTCGAAGGGCCAACGACTGGCGCGTCCGTTGATGAGGGGCCCGGTTCGGACGACGGAGAGCTCGGCTTCCTAGAAGTCCGTGTCGTCGTCGTCGTCGAGACTCGTGTCGTCGTCGTCGAGACTCGTGTCGTCGTCGTCGAGACTCGTGTCGTCGTCGTCG
>CAYMLL010000365.1:0-6702 GCA_964390645.1 uncultured Planctomycetia bacterium
ACTTCGTGACGGCTGACCGGCTGCGTGACGAGCTTCACGATATGGGAGTTGTTTTGAAGGACTCGCCCGCCGGGACCCGCTGGCAGCGTGGGGGTTAACTCCTTGCAAGGAAGTACTTTGTGGCGGGCCTTTTTTGCCTTGAAAGCCTTCGGCGTGTCGGTATAATCTCGCCTCCTTATCGTAAATCGAGTCCGGTAAACAGGCTAGCGTAGCTCAACGGTAGAGCACCGGTTTTGTAAACCGGTGGTTGTGGGTTCGATTCCCACCGCTAGCTCCCGATGACGGAGTCGGTTGGGTAGGTGCCTGAGCGGCCAAAGGGAACGGGCTGTAAACCCGTCGGCTAACGCCTTCAGTGGTTCGAATCCACTCCTGCCCACCAGTTGTTCTCGGCTCCGGTTCGCCGTGCGGCGACTCGGAGTTTATCGGTGGGCCTGGTCGCTTGCCGGTCGTGAGAGTCGCGGATCGTGGCGTCGGTGTTCCCGCGGGAGGCGGGTGTAGCTTAGTGGTAAAGCACCAGCCTTCCAAGCTGGCCATGAGGGTTCGATTCCCTTCACCCGCTCCATTTTTCTCCGCGGCTACCAGCAAGCCTGTGGATGGTCGCGGAGACTGCCGATATACCGATACCGGTGTCCGAGCGGAGTTTCGGGGTGCGTGATTACACGGCATGTTCCACGGAAACGTGCTGACGGAGCTGCCCTGACGGAGCCAACAGAGCCGAGTTCACCAAGATCACGACACACGAAACGAGGGCCAGGCGGGCCGCTGTAGCTCAGTCGGTAGAGCGCTTCCTTGGTAAGGAAGAGGTTCACGGGTTCGATTCCCGTCAGCGGCTCCATATCTCTATCTCTCGTCGCATCGAAAGAAACCAGAAGGAGCGTACGGTCGACGGCGCGCGTCACGTGTACGGAGACGGCGCGGCACGAACGGAAGGAGTCCACGAAAGATGGCGAAGGAAGTATTCGAACGAACCAAGCCCCATGTCAACGTCGGAACCATCGGTCACGTTGACCACGGCAAGACGACCCTGACCGCTGCGATTACTCAGACCCTGGCCAGTGAGGGTCTGGCCAAGCAGCGCTCCTTCGACTCGATCGACAACGCCCCCGAGGAGCGTGAGCGCGGCATCACGATCAACACGGCGCACGTGGAGTACGAGACGCAAGCCCGTCATTATGCGCACGTTGACTGTCCGGGCCACGCGGACTACGTGAAGAACATGGTGACCGGCGCGGCGCAGATGGACGGCGGAATCCTCGTCGTCAGCGCGGCGGACGGTCCGATGCCGCAGACGCGCGAGCACATTCTCCTCGCCCGGCAGGTCGGCGTGCCCCGTCTCGTGGTCTTCATGAACAAGGTCGACATGGTCGACGACGAGGAGCTTCTCGAACTCGTGGAGCTCGAGGTGCGTGAGCTTCTCGACCAGTACGAGTTCCCCGGCGACGAGATCCCGATCGTCAAGGGGTCGGCTCTGCAGGCTCTCGAGAACCCCGAGGATGCGTCGAAGACCGAGTGCATTCACGAGCTGATGAAGGCTGTCGACGACTATATCCCCGAGCCTGAGCGGGAGACGGAGAAACCGTTCCTCATGCCGGTCGAGGACGTGTTCTCGATCAAGGGTCGCGGCACCGTCGGTACAGGCCGAATCGAGCGTGGTATGGTCCACACCGGCGACGAGGTCGACATCGTCGGGCTCACTACCGAGATCCGCAAGACGACTGTCACCGGTGTCGAGATGTTCAACAAGACGCTCGGTGAGGGGCAGGCGGGTGACAACGTCGGCTGTCTCCTGCGCGGTGTGGAGAAGAGCGATCTCGTTCGTGGGCAGGTGCTCGCCAAGCCCGGCAGTATTACCCCGCACACGAAGTTCGAGGCCGAGGTTTACGTGTTGACGAAGGAAGAAGGTGGACGACACACGCCGTTTTTCAACGGCTATCGTCCGCAGTTCTACTTCCGCACGACGGATGTGACCGGTACCGCGGAGCTCCAGGGCGCCGAGATGTGCATGCCCGGGGACAACATCACGATGACGATCGAGCTGATCACGCCGATCGCGATGGAGGAAGGTCTTCGTTTCGCGATCCGTGAAGGTGGCCGAACGGTTGGCGCCGGTGTCGTCAGCAAGGTCGTCGAGTAGGAGCCGCGCGATCTCCGCAGCGACGACTTTGCGCAGGCCCGTAGTTTAATTGGCTAGAGCGCCTGATTCCAAATCAGGATGTTGGGGGTTCGAGTCCCTCCGGGCCTGCCAGTTTTCTTGAGTGCGGGTCGGCTGAGGTGGGCCGGCTGGCAGAGACCTGAAAGGTGATCCGGTTCATGTGGAGAATCTACAAGGAAGGCCAGGGCAGGTGGGCGCGCGGTATCTTGGTCGCGGTCGTCATGCTCGGTGCCGTCTTCGCGCTCAAGCAGCTGCACGGATATCTGTCACCGGACGAGGAGTGGTCTTCGAAGTGGCTCTATGGCGTCGACTGGCGCTTTCTGGTTCACGGACCGATACTGGTGCTGGCGGCGTGGCTGTCACTGTGGCTCTTCAATCGACCGTCGACTGCCGATTTTCTGATCGACACCGAGGGTGAGCTGAAGAACAAGGTGACCTGGCCCTCCAAGAAGGAGGAGGTGAACGCATCGCTTGTCGTCGTCGTCACGGTCCTGATCCTCAGCGTGTATATCTTCGGCATCGACAACCTGCTGAGGCTGGTGACAGAGATGGACTACGGCCTCTATCCGAAGTAGGCAGCTCGCCGGATTGACCGGGTCGCTGCCTGTCGACCGAACGGACGCCGACCAGAGAGGGGACGGCAATGTCGAAAGAGTGGTACGTGCTGCGAGTGGCGAGCGGCCGCGAGGGGACGGTTCGCGACGGTCTGATCCGCAAGATCCAGATCGCCGGACTCGAGGAGCAGATCCCGACCGTCCTCGTGCCCACCGAGCGCGTCTCCGAGATCAAGGGTGGCAAGAAGCGCTTTCGTGAGCGTAAGCTCTATCCCGGGTACATCATCGTCGAGATGGACCTCAACGATGACGTCTGGTATCTGATCAAGGACACTCCCGGAATCGGCGACTTCGTCGGCTCGTACCAGAATCCTCAGCCTCTCGCGCCACCGGAGGTCGACAAGATTCTCAACACGATCAAGGGCAAGGAAGATGCGCCGGAGGTCAAGATCGACCTGGCGGCCGGCGACGGCGTGAAGATCAAGGAAGGCCCGTTTGAGAACTTCGACGGCACCGTCGACGAGGTCTTTCCGACGAAGGGTCAGGTCCGTGTGATCGTCACGATCTTCGGTCGGCCGACACCGTGTGATCTGGAGTACTGGCAGGTCGAGAAGATCTGAAGAGGGCGGACTCGAAACACACCCGCGACGGTGGATTCCTCGTGACGGCGGCATACCGTCGACGGTAGCCTCTTGCAGCCACCGTAGATTGCCGGCACAGCAACTCAACGCTCCAGCACGGACTCGAAGCTCATGCCTCCGAAGAAAGACATCACCGCGAAGATCAAGCTGCAGATCCCCGGCGGGCAGGCCACGCCGGCTCCTCCGGTCGGTCCGGCGCTGGGCCAGCACGGCGTCAACATCGGCGAGTTCGTGCAGAAGTTCAACGATCGTACGAAGGACCAGGCCGGCACGGTGATTCCGGTCGAGCTCTACGTGTTCGCCGATCGTAGCTTTGATTTCGTTTGCAAGTCACCGCCGGCTTCCGTGCTGATTCGCAGGGAGGTCGGGCTTGCCAAGGGCGCCAACATCCCGGGCTCGGAGACCGTCGGGGAGATTACCCGCGAGCAGCTCGAGAACATCGCCAGGGTGAAGATGGCTGACCTCAACGCGGTCGATATGGACGGCGCGGTGAATCTCATCGCCGGCACCTGTCGCAGTATGGGAGTGAAGGTCGCCGAGTAGCTCTTCGAGACAGCATCCGACCACTGGCCGGTCGCGGAGGTCGCGACCCAGGCGTGTGGGAGAGAGCCCCGATTCCAGGAGGGTTTTCGACATGTCCACGGCGAGCAAGAAGTTCCGCCGCAACTCCGAGAAGGCGCCGACAGAGGCTCTTTCGATCGAGCAGGCGGTGGCTGCGCTCAAGAAGTTCGAGAACGCCAAGTTCGACGAGACCGTCGAGCTCGCGGTGAAGCTCGGCATCGACCCCAAGAACTCTGCTCAGCTGGTTCGGGGCGCGTTCTCGTTGCCACACGGCATCGGCCGGACGGTCACTGTCATCGCGTTCGCCGAGGGCGACGCGGCAATGGCTGCAGAGGACGCGGGTGCCGACGAGGTCGGCGGTGAGGATCTGGCCAAGAGGATCCTCGACGGCTGGCTCGAGTTCGACGTCGCGATTTCGCACCCTTCCATGATGCGGCATGTCGGGAAGCTCGGTCGCGTTCTCGGCCCGCACGGAAAGATGCCGTCGCCGAAGTCGGGCACGGTGACGGATGACGTCGGCAAGGCCGTTGGCGACTTCAAGGCGGGAAAGGTCGAGTTCCGCAACGACGACTACGGGAATATCCACGCCGTCATGGGCAAGAAGTCCTTCGACGAAGAGAAGCTCAGCGGGAACATCGCGGCGTTCATCGAGCACCTGCGGTCGTTGCGTCCGAGCGCGGCGAAGGGGCTCTACTTTCGCAAGGCCACGATCGCCTCGACTATGAGCCCGGGGGTTTCGATCGCGATCTCGTAGCCCACGTCTTCGTCGGGGACCGCCTCGTCCGTGACGGCGGTCGGACCGTTGACCGGCGGCTTTCGAGACTGAGGGCCATTTCGGTGAACGAAGCGTTGACGGACTGCGGCCCGTCCGCTACAAGAAGGGACTTTTCATAGCTCACGCGGACCAGGACTCGAGCCGGGCAAACCGATGGCCAGAGAACTCAAGACGATCATCTGCCAGCAAATGGAGCGCGAGCTCGCGAGCATGGACGGCTGCGTCATGATCGACTACGCCGGGCTCAACGCCGAGCAGACCAGCGACCTGCGCAGGACGTTGCGCCAGGATGGGGTGCGTATGCGCATCGTGCACAACCGGTTGGCTCGGCGTGTCTTTGCGGAGCGCGATTTCCCCGACGGGTTTTCCGGCCTCTTGCGGGGCCCCACGGCTCTCCTTGTCGCCGAGGAGAGCGCTCTGACTGTGGCCAAGAGCCTGTCGAACTGGACGAAGAAGAACCCGAATCTCGCCGCCGTCAAGGGCGGCCTCTTCGAGGGCAAGGTGCTCTCCGTCGAAGATGTCGGCGAGATGGCGAAGATTCCGGACAAGGCGACGCTTCTCGCGCAGACGGTGGGCATGTTCCTGTCGCCGGTGCAGTTCCTGCCCGGGGCGGCGAAAAGCCTCGTCTCTCATCTGGCGGGTTGTGCGCAGGCACAGCACGAGAAGCTCTCGTAAGCAACCAAGAACAGAACATCGAGAAGTCACTCAGGAGGATCGACAAATGTCCGAGGCGGCCGCCGAAGCCAGAACCTACTCCGAGAAGGTCACGCAGATCGTCGACCTCTTCACCAGCCTCACTGTCATGGAGGTCTTGGAGCTCCAGGATGCCCTGAAGGAAAAGGGCATCGAGCCCGCGGCTGCAGCGGCCGTCGTCGTCGGTCCCGGTGGCGGTGGCGATGGCGAGGCCGTCGAGGAGAAGACGACCTTTGACGTGGTCCTCAAGGCCGTGGGCGCCAAGAAGATCCAGGTCATCAAGGAGGTCCGCGCGATCACCGCGCTCGGTCTCAAGGAGGCCAAGGCGCTCGTCGAAGGAGCTCCCAGCGCGGTGAAGGAGGGCCTTCCGAAGGAGGAGGCCGAGGCGCTCGTGAAGAAACTCGAGGACGTCGGTGCGGAGGTCGAGCTCAAGTAGCTCGAGCCGGCTGCGAGGTTCGGGCGGCGAGTCGTCCTGGCGCTGTTTTTTCCGATCAGCCGGTTCGTCGCGGTCGGTCGGGCGCGCGTCGCGTTTGACGGTCGGTCTCGCGACGTTCCTTACCCGGGTGTTTTTTTCTTGCCGAAGGGGTACCAAGCCGTTTAGGCTCCGCCGTTTATGGTCAGCGCGGGCCCCACGGGGGTTCCGCGGTGGTACTCACCCTCTCCGTCGCGCGGCTTGCGTCCGCGTCGCCGGCGGACGTCGACTCTCGTGGATGCGGACCAAAGACCTTCCTTGTCCGTTCGGAAGCACGAAGCCGCAAGCTGATCCCGTACCTGGTGTCCAACGCTCTGCATCGGAATACGGGTCTTGTGCGCGATGAGCCTTCCGACGGGGTCTGTGGAGAGAGCGGAGCAGGGCTGAGCGAAAGATCTCTGGCTCGTTGGCTCGCAACGATGTTCACGAGGACCACGCGGTGGGTCCAAGGTCTCGTTCAGTGACGGAGGTCTTCTCGAGGGAGAAACGATGACGGTAGTATTCCCTGACAAGGTCTTCGGGGCGACGGGAGACGCCATCCCGGTCCCGAACCTGATGGAGCTGCAGATTCTCGCGTACAAGCGTTTTCTGCAGGCGGACAAGCACTACACGGATCGCGAGAACTTCGGTCTCGAGGCGATCCTGCGAGAGATCTTTCCGATCCAGAGCTACGACGGGAAGATCTCCCTCGAGTTCGTCGGCTACGAGCTCGGCCGTCCGCGCTACAACGAGGAGGAGTGCCGCCAGCTTCGCCTGACGTTCGGCATGCCTTTCAAGATCCGTCTTCGTCTCGAGAAGGAGGAGCAGATCGAGGAGGAGGTCTACCTCGGCGAGATCCCGATCATGATCGGCGG
>CAYMLL010000366.1:0-6695 GCA_964390645.1 uncultured Planctomycetia bacterium
ACCCGACGACTACCTCTACATCGGCACCGGCGACGGAGGACCGCAAGAGGATCCGGAAGGCCACGCGCAGAACGCGACACTCCTCAACGGAGCGATCCTGCGCATCGACGTCGACAGCCGTGATCCCGGGTTGGAGTACGCGATCCCGGAATCGAATCCCCACCACGATAGCGCGGATTCGAGAATACGGCAGGAGATCTGGGCGACCGGGCTGCGCCAGGCGTGGCGCTTCAGCTGGGACGCGAAGACGCAGGATCTCTGGGTCGGCGACGTCGGACAGACGCGCTTCGAGGAGATCACCGTCGTGCGCCAGGGCGAGAATCACGGCTGGAACGTCTACGAGGGATTCCTGCCGTTCTCGGATCGCTTCCGGAAGAAAGGGACGAAGTACGTCCCGCCTATCGTCGCGCTCGCCCGCAAGCACGGTGCGTCGGTAACCGGCGGCTACGTCTACCGCGGAAAGCGCAGCAAGAGCTACGAAGGCGTCTACATTTTCGCCGACTACGAGTCGAGGCGGATGTGGGGACTGACACAGAAGGATCGCCGTCTGACGAAGATCCGTGAAATCGGCAGGGCCCCGGATCGCGTCACCACCTTCGCCGTCGACACCGACGGCGAAATCTACCTGCTCGGCTACGACACGGGGATGATCTATCGCGTCGCTCTGGAGAGCTCGGTGTTCGAGTGATCGCGTCAGCGCCGGCGTGCGGGATGATCCCACGCGTCCGGAGCACGCGTCCGCGATCGTCCCGAGATTATCAGCCCCCCGTCCACCGCCCTACGACGCAGCGTCGCGTGTCATCGAGTCTCCTCTGTTTTCTCGATCGCGTTCAGAACCCCGAGGTGGGCGGGAAACGGCGCTTCGTCGGGTCGAAAAAAAAGTGAAAAAGTACGTGAGAAACGATGAGAGATTTGCGGAACATGGCTCGATGTTCGTGTCCGCCGTCGTATTTCGCCTGGATTCCGAGCGTCTAAGCCCGTAAACTGACGCTCGTTCAGCGAACCCGGTGCGTGCTCGCGCCAGGGAGCGGCCGCTCTTGTCGATAGAATCCGGCCGCCTTCCCCCTCTCGGTTCCGTCCGCCCTCGACGGTGGACGTCCCACGCACCTCCGCGAGAGTCGTCCCCAGAGGCCGACTACCAGCGAGCCCGATTCTTACGCAAGAGGAGAGTTTGCGAATGCCCCTGCAGAGTGTCACCTCCAGTCCCCCCGTCGGTGACTCCCCGGAAGTCGCCCAGCGGCGGACCCCGACCTCGACACCGACGCGCCCGAAGTACCCCGGCATACCGAGTACGGCCGACGGCACCGCGGCGATTGTCTACGTCGACGTACGCTCCACACAGGGCTCATCGGCGTATCCGATCACCTCCTCAACGCAGATGGGTGTGCAGTATCAGGCGCACGTCGCCGACGGTTTCAAGAACGTCTGGGGACAGAACCTCCAGTGGATGGAGATGGAATCGGAGCACTCCTCGGCAACGGGTTGCGAAGGTTTCGCACTGGCGGGAGGACGGGTCGCGAACTTCACCTCCGGTCAGGGACTGATCCTGATGAAGGAGGTGCTCTACACGATCTCCGGCAAGCGGCTGCCGTGCGTCTTCCACATCGCCGCGCGCGCGTTGACATCTCATTCTCTGAACGTGCACGCAGGTCACGACGACGTGATGGGAGTCGCCGATGTCGGGTGGGGCATGCTCTTCGCGAAGAACGTCCAGGACGCGGCGGACCTCGCGATGATCTCGCGCCGCACGGCGGAGGCATCGCTGACGCCGTTCCTGAACATCCAGGACGGTTTCCTGACGACGCACACGATCGAGAACGTCCTCTTTCCGGAGGACGATCTGATCCGCGAGTACCTCGGTCATCCGGAGCACCACATACAGAAGGTCTTCGATCCCGAGAACCCGCTGATGAGCGGCGTTGTTCAGAATCAGGACAGCTACATGACGGGGAAGATCGCGCAGCGTATCTTCTACGACCGAGTGAAAGGCTGTCTGCTCGAATCGATGGCGGAGTTCGCGCGGCTCACCGGCCGTGAATACGACCTCGTCCAGAGCGTCGCGATGGACGACGCTGACTACGCGATCGTCTCGCTGGGATCAACGTCCGAGACCGCGATGGCGACGGTCGAGCATATGCGAGCGCTGGGCTACCGCGTCGGCGTCGTCGACGTGACGGCGTTCCGTCCCTTCCCCGGTCCCGAGCTGGTCGAGGCTCTGAAGAACGTCAAGGCGGTCAGCGTCATCGAGCGTCTCGACGTGCCGCTGGCCATCGACAACCCGCTCACCGCGGAGATCGAGTCGGCGTTCGCGAAATCGATGATGAACGCCGAGGGTTATCCGACCATCGAACGAATCCCACGCATCTACTCCGGTGTCGCCGGCCTCGGGTCCCGCGACGTCACTCCCGGTCAGATGATCGCCTGCCTCCGCAATATGGCGGACCATGACCCCGGCCACAACGGGAAGAGCCCCTGGCCGGGCAAACGCTTCTTCGTTCTCGGCGTCGACTACAAGGACGCCACGCTTTCGGTAGACGAGGAGCCCGATGTGCGTCCGGCCGGATCGTTCTCCATCCGTGGTCACTCCGTCGGTGGATTCGGCTCCGTGACGACCAACAAGGTCATCGCGAAGTGTCTCGGCGACATTTTCGGTTTCTCGGTGCAAGCGTCCCCGAAGTACGGATCGGAAAAGAAGGGACTGCCGACGAACACCTATCTGACGATCACGAAGTCCGGCAAGATACAGACCCACGCCGAGCTTCAACAGGTCGAGTTCGTTCCGCTGATGGACCCGAACACCTGGAACATGGGCAACCCGCTCGTCGGGCTCCAGGACAACGGAGCGGTCTTCCAGCACACGGACATCGAGGAGTCGGAGTGGCTCTGGGACACGATCCCGACCTGGGCGAAGTACTTCATGGTCGACAACGGCGTACGCCTCTATGCAGTCGACACGATTCGCATCGCGCGAGAGTGCTGCCGCGCCGACGACTCGCTGATCCAACGATTCCAGGGAATCGTCCTTCTGGGCGTCTTTCTGAAGATAACCCCGTTCAAGAACGACCTGGGAATGAACGACGAGGAGCTCTTCGAACGCGTCGAGACTCCGCTGCGCTACTACTTCGGCAAACGCGGTGACCGGGTCATCGCGGACAACATGAACGCCGTGCGCAAGGGCTTTCAGGAGGTCTTCGAGGTGCCTCGATCGCTCATGGAAGCCACGCCCGCAGACGTCCTCGAGACCGGTAAAGCGGAATGGGACGCGAAGGGCAAGGACACCAACGCCTTCTTCATCTAACTCTAACCGTCTCCGAGGACGTCCAGAATGGTTGAGTCTCGAGCCGGGGGTGAAAGCCCTCGAGTGGATCCCTACTCGGTAGATCGCTGGTTCGACTTCGAGCGCGCGAACGAGGTCGTCGAGGCCTACAACGTCGGCGGCGGCTCCGCTCTCCAGGCGGACGCGTACGTGGCTCGCTCCATCGTTCCCGCCGGAACGGGAGCCGAACGCGACTTCAGCTACATCGCGCCTGAACTTCCGGAGCTCAACGCCGAAGCCTGCGTCGGCTGCATGGACTGCGTGACCAATTGCCCCGACACGGCGATACTCGGGAAGGCCGTCCCCGAGACCATCGTGGAGGAGCAGCTCGCGGAAATCGAGGACGAGGACATACGTGAATTCGTCGGCGAGCAGTTCGTCAGGACAACGAAGTACTTCACGTCCTTCGAGAAGAAGCGCGCCAAGAACCCGGACGCGCCCGAGGGAACGACCTTCGGCATCTTCATCGACCCGACCAAGTGCAAGGGTTGCGCCGAGTGCGTCTCGGCCTGTGGCGACCACGACGCGCTCAAGATGGTGAAGAAGACGCACGACAACCTGCCTCGCTTCCTCGGCGCCTTCGAGATGTACAACTCGCTACCGAACACCCGGCCCGAGCATCGGATCGTCAAGGACAAGCGCGACCTGATGCTCAACGACGACAACCTGACCTATGTCGGCGGAGCGGGCAGCTGTATGGGTTGCGGCGAGGCGTCCGTGCTGCGCCAGTTCATGGCGGCGACCTGCGAGGTCCACGGCAACAACTGGGGTATTGTGGCGGCGACCGGCTGCAACACGGTCTACGGGTCGACCTACCCGTACAATCCCTTCCTGATCCCGTGGACGAATCCGCTCTTCGAGAACGCCCCCGCCGACGCCATGGGCATCCGGGCGGCATGGGATGCCGCCGGACACGAGAACCGTCCGCTATGGGTCGTCGGCGGCGACGGCGCGATGCTCGACATCGGCTTCCAGTCACTCTCACGTCTGCTGACCTCCGGCATGAACATCAAGGTGCTGGTCCTCGACACACAGGTCTACTCGAACACCGGCGGGCAAACTTCCACCGCGACCTACGTCGGCCAGGACGCGAAGATGAGCTTTCACGGCAAGGCGATCCACGGCAAGGTCGAAGGGCGCAAGGAGCTCGGCATCATCTGCATGATGCACCCTCGAACTTACGTCGCGCAGACCATCGGACCACTCGCCAAGCACTTCTACAACGCGATCGAGCGTGCGAACGAGTTCGACGGCCCCGCCGTTATCAACGTCTTCACGACCTGCCAGCCCGAGCACGGCGTCGCGGACGACAAGGCTTTCGACCAGGCCAAGCTCGCCGTCGAGTCACGCGCATTCCCCGTCTTCGTGTACGACCCCGACAAGGGAGACACGATCAAGGAGTGCATGTCTCTGGCCGGCAATCCCAGCGCCACACGCGACTGGCACACGCGGATCGGCAAGGACGGCACGAAGAACGTGATCGACTTCATCGAGTGGGCGAAGACGGAAGGCCGCTTCCGCAAGCACTTCGACCGTGAGGGCAACCCCGTCACCGAGCTGATCCAGCTGGCCAACCAGGAGCGATTGCGCAACTGGTGGCGGCTGCAGGAGCTCGCCGGCGTCGCGAACAAGGACCGCGAGGAGAAGGCCGCCGTCGCAGGTTAAGCTCGTCGCCGATCCACTCAGATACGAGCAGTGGACCCCGCACACATCGAAGGAAGAAGTCGACCATGGTGTCCATGTCGACGAGCGGCAAGCCGGATTCAGTCGCAATTCACGCGCTCGCTGTCGAGACAATCACCGCTCCACGTCCAGTCACGACGCAGGTGCTCGATCACATCCTCGCCCAGCACGAGGTCTCCAGCGAGAAAGTGAACGACTGGCTCGACGCGGAGCTGAGCAGCCTGGAGCCGTACGAGCTCGACCTGCTGCTCTCTCCTCTCTTCACGCCCGACTTCCCGACACGCTCACGCTTCGAGCCCTGCCTCGGAAGCGGCCAGTTGACCTCGGGAGAACTTACCGGCCTCATCGAGAAGCTCGCTGACGAGAGCCTGGAGGTCCCCCTGCTGCACGAGGGAGTATCGGTGCGCACGACCGTTCCGCACGTGGTGGTCGATCGCTTCCTCAGATTGCTCCATCTGGACGCACCGCTGCCCGAGGAGGCTCACGCCGAGCTCGCCACGCTGCCCACCGACGTCCGCTGCCTGCTGCGCGACCGGGCCTGGCAACGCCGGGGCAGCCGCAGAGTCCTTCCGGACCTCCTCGAAGCCGTCCGACGCACCGGGCAAGACATGACGGACTACGTACGGTTCATCACCGACTTCGTACGGACTCACCGCCCGAACACGCGCGAGGAGTGCGCTGTCTTTCTCGGCAACCTCGCCGAGGCCTGCGAGCAGGATCTGAAGAGCTACGAGTCGGGCGCCCGCTCCTTCTTCAACGTCGAGCTCAAGACGACCCACGCAGGCAAGTGGAAGCCGCGCGACGAGATCATCCGCGAGCACCGAGCGACGATCGAGAAGGCGCGAGCCCTCTCTCTGCTGCTCGACTGACCCGGCGCCCGCACCGGCCGCCGCAAAAACGCGTGCGCTCCGCCGCTGCGCTCCCGATACAGGCACCGAGCCCGGAAAAGGAGCGGACCGGGTCGGTGCTCATGCTCAGCGCCCGATCGCCCAGAGCTTGCCCCGCGAACGCACGTAGAGCATGCCGCCGGCGATCGCCGGTGACGCCATCAGGGTCTCCCCCACCGAGCTCCTGCCGAGAGCCTCGTACTTCTTTCCGGCCTTGACGAAGAAGACGTCGCCGTCCTCGCTCGACAGCAGAACCCGCCCGTCGGACGCCACCGGTGACGCCGAGAAGCCGCTCCCGGCGTGGGGGATCCTCTGACGGTACATCTCCTCCCCGGTCTCGAGGCTGTAGCAGTCGAGGATGCCGCTGTTCCCGAGCACGTAGAGCAGCCCACGGTAGATCAGAGGCGTCGGCATGTAGGAGCCGCGCTTCCGTCGACTCCATGCGATGTGCTCGCTCGAGCTCTCGCCCTTGCCCAGGGTCAAGTCCCCCCGCGATCCCGCGCGTACGACGAAAATCGGCGCCTCGGGATGCCTTCCGCTCGCGACGACGATGAGACCGTCCGAGAGGATCGGGGTCGGCGCCGTGATCTTCGAACTGCCCCCGAGTCGCCACAGCTCGTCCCCCGTTCTCGGCTCGTACGCGCGGATGAAGTTCGACGCGTTGGTGACGAGCTCGTCGCCCTTCGGCCCGCGACAGACGGTCGGCGTGCCCCACGAGGGCAGCTCGTCGCGCTCCTTCTTCCAGACGGTCTTGCCGGTCTCGCCATCCAGAGCGACGAGGCACGAGTCCTTCTGGGTGTCACACTGCC
>CAYMLL010000367.1:0-2812 GCA_964390645.1 uncultured Planctomycetia bacterium
GGCGGTTTTGCTGCTACACTTACACCTGTTGGTGCGCGCGACGGGGTACGGCGGCGGGGCGTGGACGACGAGGACCCGCGGGCGACAGGTCGACAGGAGACCTGCCGCACGCGGGTCCTTTGTCGTTGTGTCCGGCCCGCGGCGGACGGGGGTTCGCGGCGACCCGCCCTCTGGCGCCGCGAGAAAGCCGAGTTTTGTTGCGAATCCCGGCCACGTTCCGCGCGGTACCGGCAGAGACGGCGGTCGGCGCCTCTCCTAATCGCTTCTCGAGACCAGGAGGAACCGTGTCATGAGCGCCACGCGACGATCCACCCACCGACCTCGCCCGCAGCGGCGCTTCGCGCTCCCCGGGGCCCTCGCAGCGGCTCTCCTGACGCTCGGGAGTCTCGCCCCGTGGAGCCCCTGCCTCGCGCAGGAGGACGGCGGCCTCTTCCTGTTCATCCGCGGCGACGCCAACTCCGACGACGTGGTCGACGTCTCCGACGTGGTCGCCAGCCTGACCTGCCAGTTCGGCGGCGAGAGCTGCCCGGAATGCTTCGACGTCCTCGACGTCGACGACAGCGGCGAGACGGACATCAGCGACCCGGTCAATCTGCTGAACTACCTCTTCCAGGGAGGCCCCCGGCCGGCCCTGCCCTTCCCGACGCCGGGCCCGGATCCGACGCTCGACGACGTCGTCTGCGACGAGGAGCAGGCGGACGAGTCGCCGCTCGAGATCAGCGTCGACCCCGACCTCGACCTCGACCGCGGCGTCGACATCGACGCGCTGCGCGAGGAGGCTCTCGGCACCGGTCCGCTCGAGCTCGCCGACGGCGACCACCTCGAGGGACGCGTCGTCTGCGAAGGGCTCCACATCCCCGATGACACCGAGGTCACGATCATGGAGGGCACCGAGATCGTCGCGGTCGGCGACAGCTACCTCGGCGGCACGCTGGTGCCGGTCGACGATCCGGACCACGTCGAGCCGGGCTTCGAGGACGACGAGGACGACGAGCGCGCTCCTCGCGGCGGCAACGGCGGCGGCGCGGGGGGAACGCCGAGCGGCATCCCTCCGAGCTGCGGCGGCGTCGCGCGCAATCGCCCGGTGGCGCACGGCAAGAGCTACGGTCGTCCGACGTCGATGACCTTCCTCGGCAACGTCGTCGCGCCGGCCTTCCGGTGCCCGGCTGCCGCGGCACGGATCAAGGACGCGCCCCCCGCCAACGTCGTCGGTGCGCCCAGCGCTCGCGCCCGCGGAGGCCGCGGCGGCACCGGGCAGGACATCGAGATCCACGCCGTCGGCCTCGGCTCGACCCTGACGATCCTCGGACCGATCTGCAACGAGCAAGGCGGTGACGGCGGCGACGCGAACGCGACCGGGCTGGACGGGGCCGGCTGTGGCGCCTGCGGCGGTGACGCGTGGGCCAGGGCCGGCGACGGCGGACGCTCGGGCCACCTGCTGATCGTCTCGCCGCGGATCGTCTGGGGAGCCTTCGGGCCCGCGGTGACGGTCTATCCCGGCGGTCGCGGCGGCGACGCCAGCGCCATCGCCGGCAAGGGTGGCGACTGTGACGTCTGCGGACAGCCCGGCGGACGCGGTGGCCACGCGAGCGCGATGGGCGGCAAGGCCGGACGCACCGGGAGCGTCCGCATCATCGCCAACACGATGGAGAACGTCGGCGGTGCCCGTGTCTCCGCCGGCGCGCTGCTGCTCGCGGCGGACCTGCCCGACGGCGCGCGCGGCGGACACGCGGACGCAGGCGCCGGGACGGGCGGCCGCGGTGGCGGCGACGACGACTGCGACTGCGGCGAGACCGCGGGCGACGGTGGCCCGGGCGGCGACGCCTACGCCCGCGCCGCAAAGGCGGCGGGGGGCGTTTTCGGTCACGCGGTCGACCGGGGCGGACCGGGCGGTCTCGGTCAGACGACACGCGGCACGGACGGCGGCCACGGCGGTCGGGCGGAAGCGGTCGCGGGACGGGGCGGCGACGGGGCGGACGCCGTCGATTGCGAGTGTGACGACCTCGTCGTGGCGGGAAGGGGCGGCGACGGCGGCGACGGCGGCGGGGCAGATGCGAACGGCGGCGACGGTGGAGGGGCCCGCTGGGGGCCAGAGCCGATGGCCAGCGGTGATCGGCCGACCGTCGGCGACGGTGGGGCCGCGTCGACGTCCGGCGGCGGCGACGGCGGTGACGGCGGCAAGGGTGGCGACTGCCGCTGGAGCCCGGGGCCGAGGCCGGCTCCGCAACTCTGCATTAGCGGTCTCGGCGGCGAGAAGGGCGACGGTGGGTTGTGGGAGAAGCAACCGGGTAGATCCGGGCTCGCGCGTCAGCGCGCGCGGGACCGCGACGACGAGAACGATGACCGGGGCTTCTGCGTGGACGGCGCTCCCGGCGGTCCCGGCGTCGAGGTCTGCCCACGGCCGCCTCCCGGGTCGCCCGCGGTCATCTGTATCCGGGCTCTTCGCGACGTGATGGTCGAGGTCGTTCCCGATCCGTGGCGCCAGCAGCTCGGTGAGCTCCTCGATCAGGTGATGGCGCTCCTGGGGCGAGGTCAGATCGAGCCGGCCCTGAACCAGCTCGAACGGTTCCTCCAGGAGGTCTCCCAGCTCCTGGATGCGGGGCAGATTCCGCCGGACCTCGCCGACGTGCTCATCGCGCAGGCCGAGGCTTGCCGGCAGGGGATCGCGGAGGCAGCCGTCGGTGGCGCGGTCGGCGGTGAGCCGGGCGGTCGCGAGCCGGGCGGCGGCGAGCCGGGCGGTGAGCCGGGCGGTGGTGCGCCGGGCGGCCGAGCGCCGGGCCGTGGTGCGTGACCCGGCGTCGCCGCGCGTCAT
>CAYMLL010000367.1:2822-6642 GCA_964390645.1 uncultured Planctomycetia bacterium
GGGGGGCCGGGGTTGTTGCGGGGGGGCGGCCCCGGGGGGGGGGCCGGGGGGCCGCCCTCGGCTCCCGTCTCGCGATCGCTTCTGGCCCGCGAGTCCGCGGGCCGCTATCGTGAAGGACCGGGGGGTCGAACGATCCGGGTTCCAGGAAGGGAGGCCAGGCCATGCTGGCGCGTCGATCCGGGCTGGTGGCCGCTGCTTTCGGGGCTGTGGTCATCGAGATAGCCCTTCTGACACCTGCCGTGCGAGCGCAGGGGGTGGGGGGACGGTCGAATCCCTTCCGCCGCGGCGACGTCAACGCCGACGGCGCCGTCGGCCCCGCCGACCTGATCTTCCTGAGGAGGTGGCTCGAGGGCAAGGACGGCCGCCAGCCCTCCTGTCAGGACGCCGCCGACATCAACGACGACGGCAGCTGCAACCTGCTTGACGTCGACCCTCTCAGGACGTACCTGGACCTCGGCCAGCCGGGCCCGGGCGGCCTGCCGCCGCCCGGCTCCCTGACCTGTGGGCCCGATCGGTCCACGTCGCTGATACTGCCTCCCTGCGTCTATCCCCCCGAACGCTGCGGGCCCTTCGAGGTGGATGCCGACCCGGCGGCCGAGATCAGTGTCCGCGTGCCGCCCTTCGTCCGCGTGGGGGAGAGCCTGACCGCGACGGTGGTGCTCCACAACGCCGTGTTCGTCGAGGCGTGGAACCTCGAGCTTCAGTTCGCCGGATTCGAGGTGACCGGCGTGCGCTTCGACGGCACGGTGGCTGACGGCGCGGCGGCGCAGTGCGGGGGCGACGACATCGCGGTCAACCCCAGCTCGTTCTACTTCGACCCCCTCGAGCCCGGTCGGGTCCAGGTCATGACGCTGCTCGACAGGTGTCTGCCGTCGCGGCTGCCTCCGACGGGCGCCGGCGCCGGTCACGAGCTCGTTCACATCGATCTGCGGGCCATCGAAACGGGACTCGATTGTGGATCCGGCAGGATCTCCATCGACGATACCGAGCTGGTGCGCATACCGGTGGGGAACCGCCTGAGCGTCGACGGCGGCACGAGCCTTCGCCCCCTCGTCATTCCCGGCGAGGTCGCGATCCTCCACGCGCTGACTCCCGGCGTCACGGTGACGCGCACGCTGACGGACGCGAGTCCTTTTCCGAATCGCGGCGCCTGCTTCCTGGTCGACGAGTTCGGCGAGGAGGACCTCGGCAGGATGGTGGTCGTCACCCTGACCGACGACGACAGCGCCGACTCGAACGCCCTGTACGCGAGATGGGGCGGCGTCCCCGGTCCCGTCGACTTCGACCGGGCCGCCGATCGCCGCGCGCTTGCGTCCCAGAAGCTCGTCCTCCCCCTGGTGCGCGACGACCGGCTGCTGGTGTCCGTGCTGGCGAACGACCTGCCGGGCGGGCAGAACGACGTGTCGGTGCGGGTCGATGTCGTCGACCTGGCCCTCGTCGGTCTGTCCCCGGACCGCGGCGCCCGGGGCAGCACCGCGACCTGCTCGATCCGCGGCGGCGGCTTCGACGACACGACGAGCTTCTCCCTGGAGCCCGTCGACGGCGGGCCGGGCATCGCCGGGACGGTGTCCCGTCTTCTGGCCTCCGATCGCGTCGAGGTCTCCTTCGCCCTGCCGTCGGACGCCGCCGAGCTCCACGATCTCGTCGTCGAGAAGCCCGGCGGACTGCGCGCCGAGATCGCCGCGAACTTCCGGACGCTCGCGCCCGATCCCTCACCGCGGGTCGAGGTCGAGATCGTCGGGCCGGGACGGCACCGCGCGCTGCTCCCGCAGCGCTTGACGCTGCGCTATCGAAACGCCGGCAGCGCCGCCGTTGTCGCTCCGCTCTTCAAGCTCGTCGCGCCGCCCGACACCGAGCTGCGGCTCTCCGGCGACGACGACTACCACCAGGGCGAGCTGCAGGTTCTCGGGATCCACCCCGGGGGCGTCGCGGGGGTCCTCCCGCCGGGTGCGCAGGTCGACGTGCCGATCGTGTTTCGCACCAGCGCTCGCGAGGCCTTCGAGGTGCAGGTGCTCCGCCTCACGGATACCGAGCGGCCCATCGACTGGGCGAAGGTCGCGGCTCCGGACGGCGTGTCCGCCGACGACTGGGCGACCGCTCGCGACCGCCTCGCGGAGCAGCACGGCCGGACCTGGGGCGAGTACCGCGCCTCCCTGGCGTCGGACGCGACGCGCCTGACCGCCCGTGGCGCCGACGCGTCCTCGGTGACGACGCTCTCTCGATACGCGGTGGCACGGGCGCTCGAGCGGCCCGGTGGAGCCATCCTCGGAAGGCTGTGCGACGACTCCGGGGCGCCGATCGCCGCGGCGCCGGTGCTCGCTCTTCAGGGCGGCGACGTGCGCGCCAGCGCCGTCACGGATTCCGAGGGGAGCTTCGCGCTGCAGTGGCTCGAGCAGGCGCAGACCTACACCCTCGCGGTCGACGACATCGACGTCGGCCTGCCGAGCTTCCGGGTCCCCGCCGACGGCGACCTCTACGGAGTCGAGCTGACGGGCGGCCCGCTGCCCGACGCGCTCGAGCCGGCGTGCCCGGACTGCGAGGAGGACGGCCTGCCGCTCGAGCCGGTCGCCGCGCCGGACGACATCTTCTCGATCGCGGCGACGGCGCCGATCGACGTGGTCTTCCCCGTCGACCCCAACACCAAGGACGGCTCGCTCGGGGAGGGCGAGGGGAACCTGATCGGCCGGCAGGACACCATCCACTACACGATCTCCTTCGAGAACCGCCCGACGGCGGCGGCTCCGGCGGTGAGCGTCATGGTCGAGGACGTCCTCACCGAGGAGCTCGACCTCGGCAAGTTTCGCTTCGGCTCGGTCCACTTCGAGGGGCGCGAGGTCGTTCCGGGTCGCTTCGAAGGGCACGAGGTCGCTCTGGACCACGTCGGCGGTCACGAGCAGCTCAGCGGCTACTCGACCGCGCGGAACTCGAACCGCTACGCCGTGCGCGCCGAGAAGCTCGTGGCGACCGGCGCGGGCGACGCGGTCGTCGCGGTGAGCGCCCATCTCGATCCCGGCACCCGGACGGTGCGCTGGATCTTCCGGACGCTCGACCCTCACACTCGCAGCCCGATCTACGGCGCCGACGACGGCTTTCTGCCCGCGGCCGCCAAGGGCGGTGTCTCCTTCAGCGTCACCGCCGGCAAGGGGGAGCCCGGCGACGAGGTCAAGAACAAGGCGCTGATCCAGTTCGACAAGGTGGACGAGTTCGACGAGGAGCTCCAGATCGAGACGCGAGAGGTGATCCACCGCATCGCGCCGAGCTTCGTGCGCGGCGCGGCCGACGACTCCCGATCCGTCGACGTGAGCGACGCCATGTTCATCCTCGCGTACCTCTTCGGGCGCGGCGACCGTCCGGAGTGCAGCGACGCCGCGGACGTCAACGACGACGGCTGGCTCGACGTCTCCGATCCCGTGCACCTGCTCCGCTGGCTCTTCGCCGGGGGCGAGCTGCCGCGTCCTCCGTCACCCGGAGGCGACGAGCTGCTGCCGCATTGCGGCATCGACGCGACCGTCGACGATCTCGACTGTACGAGCTTCCCGGCCTGTTCGTGAAGGCCGCGCCGCGCGCACGCTAGCGAGCCGCCGGAGCCGCGACCAGGCGGATGCCGGCGTTGTGGTGGTCGGTCTCGGGGAGGCGACCGTTGCGGTTGGCGATCCTGACGTAGTAGTCCGTGGCGTTGTACCAGTTTCCGCCGCGCAGCGAGAGGAAACGCTCCCTCGGATGCTTGCGATCCGGCGTCGGCACGCAGGCCCCCCCCGCCCAATAGCCGACCCCGGAAACCCACAAGTACCCCCGAAAAGCGCCCGCGCAGGCAGGCGTT
>CAYMLL010000368.1:0-182 GCA_964390645.1 uncultured Planctomycetia bacterium
GCGTCGAGTCCCATGTCGAGCTCGAGCATCTCGGCGGGATAGCCGGTCTTCTCGGCGACGATCGCGAGGAGCGCCTCGGTGGCTTCCCTGCTCGCGTTCGCCGTCGCCCCCCCGGCCGGCGCGGGGGGGGCCGCAGACCCACCCCGCGCAGCCGCCCCCCCCCAACCCGGCGGGGCCGCGTG
>CAYMLL010000368.1:192-882 GCA_964390645.1 uncultured Planctomycetia bacterium
GCGCCGTCGACGCCGCGCCGGGAGCGGGCGTCGCCGAAGACGAAGCCGTCGAAGACGCCCCCGCGAAAGCCGTCGTGACCTCTTCGCGTGTCGATGACGGAGCGGCCTTGCGCAGTCCTTCGGCGAGGAAGCACGTGACGTCTTCGAGCGTCTCGAAGGTGCCGAGATCCTCCGACCGAGGAACCGAAGCGCCCGGGAGTTTCTCCTGCAGAGCGGAGAGGATCTCGACACGCTTGATCGAGTCGATTCCGAGGTCGGCGTCGAGTCCCATGCTTCCTTCGAGGACCTCGGCGGGGTAGCCGGTCTTCTCGGCGACGACCTCGAAAAGAGCTTGCCGACAGGCGTCGAGGTCGGCGTGCGAAGTAGCTTCCGCCGCGGCTGCAGTCGGCCGCGCCGCAGGTCCCGCCGCCCGGGCCGGCGCCGCTTGCTCTGGCTCGCTCGATGCTCGGGAGGGCTCCGCTTCGAGCCTCTCTTGCGACGCGACGTCGTGCGCGACCGCGCCGGAGGGTGCCTCCCCTTCGAGCAGGCGACGAACACTCCGCTGGACGTCGGCGTGCGTCGCGAGGAACTGCTCGTGAAGCTGCGCGGAGCGCTCCTGCATCTTCTGCAATGCGACGAGGTGAGCGTGCCGCTCGCCCTGCTCCAGCGAAGCCCGTGGTGCTGCCGAGGGGCGTTGACCGATAGCCACGG
>CAYMLL010000368.1:892-6632 GCA_964390645.1 uncultured Planctomycetia bacterium
GTGGGTGGTTTGGGGGTGGTGGGGCGGGGGGGGGTTGAGGGTTGGGGTGGTGGGGGGGGGGGGCGGGGATCGGTTGACTCGGAGCCGGCAAGCTCGCGCGGCCCGGTGCTTCCTCCCGACGTGTCTCCTTTGAAGCCGGGTTCGCGGTGACGGGCCCTTTTGCGGTGACGGGCTCGCGCCGCGAACGAGAATTCACGTGATTCGCGCCACAGATCGGTACGGTCAGCCGTGCGCGCTGCCCATCTTCCTGCGAGGCGTCTTCCGGTGCGGTGTCTTCGGTCGCCACGTCAGGTGTATTCTCCCACTCCCCGAGCCGGACTGGATAGCCGAGCGCCGCGAGACGGGTGAGGGTGATCGCGAGGTCCGTGACACCGCTCCGCTTGCCACCGCTCGCGTCCAGGGCGAACGCGGTGTGCGAGCGTCCATCGAGAATCGCCTTGACCAGTCCGGTGAGTCGCCGCCCCGGGCCGACCTCGAGGAAGGTCTGCGCGCCGGCCTTGACCATCGACTTGATCTCGCTGACGAAGTCGACGGGTCGCGCGAGCTGATTCGCGAGCAGCTCTCGACACTCGACAGCCGAGGAAGGATAGAGGCTGCCGGTGCTGTTGGAGAAGACCGGGATCCTCCCGTCGGAGATCTCCACCGCCTCGAGCGCGTCGCGGAAGGGACGATAGGATGCCTCGACGAGCGAGCTGTGGAACGCCGCCGAGACTTCAAGGCGGTGCGTCTTGAGTCCCTGCGCCGAGAACAGCTCCCGAGCCCTGACGATCTCCGAGGTCGTTCCCGAGAGCACGCCCTGGCGTGGAGCATTGCGGTTGGCGAGGACGACGTCGAGGTGTGAACGTCTGACGGTCTCCTCGATCTCCTCGAGCGGTGCCTGGACGGCCAGCATGGCGCCACGATCTCCGTCACCCTGCGCCAGGAGGCTGCCGCGGAGCCGGGAGAGCCCATGGAAGGCGTGCTCGTCGATCTTGCCGGCAGCGCACAGGGCGACGAGCTCTCCGTAGCTGTGCCCGGCGGTCATCTGTGGGTCGATACCGAATCGCTCGAGAATTCTGTAGGCGCCGAGGCTCACGGCGCCGATGGCCGGCTGCGCGATCTGAGTGGCCCGCAACGCCTTCTGCAGCGCGTCCCGGGCGTCGTCGTCGTAGACGGGCTGCGGGTAGATCGCGTCGCTGAGCCGCTTCGCGTCGGTGTCCGCCCGGAACGCGGTGTCGGCGTGCTCCAGCATGCCGTGAAGCTGCGGGAACTGACACGCGAGGTCGCGAAGCATGCCGACGTACTGTGCGCCCTGGCCGGGGAAGAGGACCGCGAGAGGACCGGGCGGCCCTCCGGAGCCACAGGCGATCCCGTCAGCCGTCGACCGAGAGGGTGCTTCTCCCGCGGACTCGAGGACCGTGCGTGCCGCCGCACAGCGTCGTTCGAGGTCGCTGTCTCGATTCAGGACGAAGACAAGTCGGTGGGGAGCGTCAGCGCGGAAGCGCGCCCGGGAGGAGCGGGCTGCCGAGCGTAGCGCTTCCCAGGACTCCGTCGGCAACGCGTCCAGCGCTCGGAGGACCTCCTCACGGCTCGCGCCCGAGAGCGCCGCGATCTCGACGGTCTCGTCCCAGTCGATCTCCCTCTTGGACGACCCGTACTCCTCGAGTACGCAGTGAAAGTTGCTGCCTCCGAAACCGAACGAGCTGACACCGGCGCGACGCGGATGAGTGGGCTGCGCCATCCACGGGCGTTTCTCTCCCGCGGCGTAGAAGGGACTCCTGCCCGGGAGAAGGTCGTCGATGGGTTTCTCCACCTTGATGGTCGGCGGGATGACCTTGTGGTGGAGAGCGAGAATCGCCTTGACGAGCCCGGCCGCGCCGGCGGCCGCCTTGGTGTGGCCGATCTGCGACTTGACCGACCCGAGGGCGCACCACGTTCCGTCGGCTTTCGCCTCACGGAAGACGTCGACGAGACCGTCCAGCTCGGTCCGATCTCCGACGCGCGTGCCTGTGCCATGCGCCTCGATGAGCTCGACGGTGGCGGTCGAGCAGTCAGCGAGTCGGTAGGCTTCCCGCAACGCGCGTCCCTGGCCGTCGGAACACGGCGCGTAGATCGCGTTTCCCTTGCCGTCGCTCGAGCTCGCTATCGAGGGGATCACCGCGTAGATCCGATCCCCGTCTCGCTCCGCATCCGTCAGACGCTTGAGAATCACGACGCCGAGTCCCTCGCCGAGAATCGTGCCGTCAGCGTTCGCATCGAAGGGTCGTGCGTCGCCCGTCGGCGAGAGCGCGGGTGTCTTCGAGAAACACATGTACATGAAGATGTTGTTGAAGGTATCGACGCCCCCCGAGACGACCATATCGCTGCGTCCCTGTGCGAGCTCGAGCATGCCCAGGTGAATCGCGCTGAGGGAGCTTGCGCAGGCGGCGTCGACGACGCAGTTCGTTCCGCCGAGATCGAGACGATTCGCGACGCGACCGGCAACGACGTTGCCGAGAAGACCCGGGAAGGAGCTCTCCTGCCAGCCGACGTAGCGTTCGGCGATGCGCGCGATGACATCCTCGGCGAGCTCTCGCGGCACGCCGGCTTCCTTCAGGGCGCGTCGCCAGATCGGATGACCCAGCCGCGCCCCGAGCGGAATGACGAGCTCGAGCGCGCCGGTTACCCCGAGGATGACGCTCACGCGGCGGCGATCGTATTCCTTCTTCGGACCATAGCCGGCGTCCTCGAGCGCCCTCTGTGCGGCGACGAGGGAAAGAAGCTGTGCCGTGTCGGTCGCCTCGATCGCGTTCGGCGCGATCCCGAACTCCATTGGATCGAAGTCCACGGCCGAGATGAACCCGCCGCGACGCGCGTACGTCCGGTCCGGAGATGTCTGATCTTCGTCGAAGTAGTCTTCCGGCTTCCAATGCGTCGATGGAACCTCGGTGATGGCGTCCACTCCGCCCTTGAGGTTGGTCCAGAACCGTCGCATCCCCGAGGCCTTCGGGAAGAGACATTCCATGCCGACGATCGCGATCGGGACTTGGCGGGAGTATTCCATGGAGGTTCAGACGTTGACGCGTGCGGCTGTCGAGGTCTCCTCGAGTTGCGCGAGCGAAACAGGTTTGCGTAGCAGCTGGTCGTGCTCGAGCGGCACGCCTTGAAAGCGAAGGGCGCTCGCGCGCAAGGCGAGTGAGGCCCCTTCGAGAATGTTGAGAGCGACCGCGACGACGCGTCGCTCGGCAGGATCCGCAAGCGGCGAGTCCTTGACCCACTCGTTGAACGCGCCCATCGCCGGCCCGCACCAGATCTGGTAGTCGATGGCGCGTGTCGGTTCGCCGCTGTTCGCCCAGCGGGAGGCGAGCCCGAGGTACCAGCGGAAGACGAGGGACAGCTTGTGCTTCGGATCCCGTTCCGCGCGCTCGACCTGGCTCGGGTCACGCTCCAGAAAGAACTCGCGCGTGTCCTGCCAGATCTTCTCGAGGGGAGCGCGAAAGACGGTCTTTTCGAGGGACGCTCGCTCCTTGCTCGGCAGGTCGTCGATGCTCGCGTAGCGACGGTAGAGATCGTGGAGCTTCGTCGCGCGCATGGCGAACATCGTGCCGCGCTTGAGCACTTGCACCTTGACGCCCATCTCGAACATGTCAGGCGCAGGGGCCATGATCACATCCGCCTGCTCGGTCGACGCGAGAAGCCTGCGAACGGCGTCGGAGCTGCCCGACTCGATGCAGGCCTGATTGATGGTGCCGGTGAGTATCCAGCCGGCGCCCATCGCGAAGGCCGCCGCCGCCGACAGCGGTGTGGAGATGCCGCCCGCCACGCCGACGCGCAGGCGCTGTGCGAAGCCGAACTCCGCGTTGCGTTGCTGGCAGAGCTCGAGAAACGTCGGCAGCAGCGTAACGAGAGGACGGTTGTCGGTATGGCCGCCGGAGTCGGCCTCGGCCGTGAGGTCCTGCGCGACGGGCACCTCCCGGGCGAGGTCGGCTTGCTCGGACGTGAGCTCTCCTGCTCGTACCAGATCGGCGACGAGGTCAGCCGATGGGGGTGCAAAGAACTTCGAGGCCACCTCGATGCGCGATGCCTTCGCGATGACACGATTCGGCGTGACGACGCGGCCTTGCGCGTCGCGGTGAATTCCGTCGAGACGGTACCGAAGAAGGGGGCGGGTCAGGCCGAGGAATGCCGACGCCTCGACGAGGCGGACGCGACGGCGAATGTAGAGATCGACGACAGCCTTCTCGATCTGCGGCTCGTTCGGGGTGTGGATGAGGTTGAAACCGCAGGGTCGTCCTGCGAGCGATGTTTCGAGGCGATCTATCGTCTTCTCGATCTCCGCGAGCGAAAGGCCTGCGGCGCCGAAGAACCCGAGCAGTCCCGTCCCTCCCATCGCCTCGACGATCTCCGCGGAGCCGATTCCGTTGGCCATCGAGCCGCTGAGGTAGGGGTAACGGATCCCGGTGTCTCGGCAGAACGTCGTGTCGCCGAGGTCTTCAGGGCGGCACGGTGGCGCGATGGCGTGTCGCTGGCCGCCGAGTGTGTCGTCGGACAGGCCCCACCGGCCGTCGCGCTCGCGGAGAGTGACCGTGCGGGAAAGATCTCGCAGGACCTCGAGGGGGTAAGCGTCGTTGGCGCGCCGGGCCGGCGAGGCGGAAGAGGAAACGTCTTTCTGCGTCATCTCCGAAGAGGGAGCTCCGGCGGGGTGCTCGGTCTGGCGCCGCTCGTCGCGGCCACGTTACGGGCGTAAGAACGCCACCTGCCGTTGGTTGCGTCAACCCGCGACATACGAGGCCTACACGTGCTCGATCCACGCAAGTACCACCAATTTGCAGCGATCCCATCCGCAAGACGTAGGATTCTCGCGCAGTGCCGTCCGCCTTGCAAGGGGTTACCCGGCTCGCCTCTGTGCCGGTTTCGCGGAGTGCTCCGCGCCGACGAGAATCGCCCCGGCCTCGCCGACGGGCGCCACTTGGCCAGAGCCCACCCATCCGAGCGATCTTCGGCCCGTTCCGCCGGGCCCCGTGGCACCCGCGAATTCGCGTCAGTCTGGCCGGTCTGGGGTCAGAAATCCGGGATTCGCGCCATCGTTTCACGCCATCGTGGTGCCTTCGGCAGGATTTCAGCGCCCGGGCGGACGCGTGGGACGCCCGCCGAGCGCCGCAGACGCGTCAGACCGCGTCGCGGGGTCGCGGCGCGCTCGGGAGGTCGCATCCGGACTCGCCGGCTTCGGGACGGTCCCGGGGTGGCTCCGTATCATCCGATCCGGGCGCGAGTTTTCGAGGCTCGATGGCCTCGGGCGCCGGCGGTCTTGACCAGCCCGTCGAGGGAGGTGCGGAGCAGGGCAGCGCACTCGGGGCGGGTGAGAAGATCGGGGGTAGAAACGGGCGCGGTGGACACGGCGAACTCCTTCCGTCGGGGAGACGGGATCAGGGGTTTGCCTTACCGCTCTCGAGTATCACCTGCGGGGAGAGGGCCCGTAGCGCTCGGCCATGCCTTCGCACGCTGGGAGGGAGTACCTGGGCCAGGGATGATCTTGAATCGAATCTGCCGACGGCGATACCACGGAACAAAGGCCCGTCAGGACCCCCGGAAACGACTGATTGCACACCGAGCCCGCTCGTGATGCGAAGATTGCACACTCGTTACGCACTTGACCCATCCCGGGGACGCCTGTGCCAAAAGTTAAGGCCCGTAAGCCACTTACTCACAGGCCTTTATGTTTGGCACGCCAGCCAGGACTCGAACCTGGGACCGCCGGATTAGAAATCCGGTGCTCTATCCA
>CAYMLL010000369.1:0-6576 GCA_964390645.1 uncultured Planctomycetia bacterium
GACTTCGCCGGCAAGCAGCGCGTCCGGATGCTCATGGCTCAGCTGGCGGAGCAGCAAAGCGACCACCGGGCTCGCGCCGAGCGCCCGTGTCAGGAGACCGCGCTGCTTCTGGAGAGTCGGATCCAGGCGGACCGGGGCTTCTCGAAGGAGCTGTCGAGGGTCCTTCTCACGCGGCTGGGTCGCCTCTGGCTGCGCGCGGCTCGAGAGGTGAGTGACGGTGACGCCGCCGGGAAGGCCGGAGCGGCCGGCGAGAGCTCCGGGACAGCTCTCGGCCCGGAGGCGGTCGAGGCTCTCGCGAGGGCGGAGCGCTACTTCGTCCGGATCTTCGAGTCGCGATCGCCGGCAGCGATGCGGACCCTGATCGGCTCCGGACCGCTGATGATGTCGGAAGAGCCCGTCGTGGCCGGGGAGACGCCGACGCTCGACCCGCAGGTGCGGGCCCGGCGCGAGTACCTGACCGACCTCATCGGCGTCGTCCAGGCCTATCTCGTCGGGCCGGACCACGGGCGACTCCTCGACGACCCGTCGTCGCTGGCGCTCTCGAGGCGCCTCGACGACGCCGCGGAGTCCCCCGACGGGTCGGCAGCGGCGGTCTTCGTCGCTCTGCGGGGCCTCGCGTCTCTCAGGAGCGGCGACGTCGAGGCGGCCTTTCGAGATCTCGACCGTGCCGTGGAGAGGATCGACCCGGAGAACCCGTCGCGGGTCGCGGTCGAGCTGGCCCTGCGCTGCGCCCAGGTCGCTCCCGGGAGCCCGATCGTGTTTCACTATCTGGACCGCTTCGACGACCTAGGCGGGCGACCGTTCGAGGAGATCGGCAGCCGTGTCGAGATCCTCCGGCTCGCGAGCCGCAGCGCGGCGCTCGCCGTGGAGGCGAAGAGCCGGATCGAGCGTGCGCTGGCGCGGGTCGCCGCGGCCGCGGAGAGCCCCCGGGAGTACTCCAACGTGGTCGCGCTGGTGCGAGCGATCCAGGGGACCGGGCCGGCCGTCGAGGTTCTTCGGGGAGCGCTGGCCGGCGCTGTCGCCGGCGATGCAGCGCTTCGGTTTCAGCTCGGGAGCCTTCTCCACGCGAAGGCCGAGGAGCTTTCGACGGAGGTGAACGGGCCCATCCCGTCGACGGTCCGGGACGTCTACCTGGAGGCTCTCGGGCACTATCTGACGCTGTATGTAGAGGACCCGCTTCAGGTCTCCACGGTGCCTCTGGTGATCGTGCGGATCCTGGAGAGCATGAGGGCCGGCGCCGACGAGGTCTCGATCGTGAGCTCCGTGCGGCAGGCTTTCCCCCGCGGATCGGACCGTGATCTCGAGGCGCTCGGTCGCAGCCTCTTCAGCTTCTTTCTCCAGGACTTCGCCGCAGCGCTGGAGCGATCGGGGGAGATCCGGGATTCGGGGTCCTTCCAGCCGTTCCTGTCCTATCTTCGGGGAGTCTGTCATGCCGAGATGGCCGCTCGACTCCGTGGGACCTCGCCGGGTCGAGGGGATCTCGCTTCGGGACAGCAGGCCGAAGAGACGGATACAGCCGCGCTCGAGACCCGGCGTGCGAAGCAGCGTTTCCGTCAGAGCCCGGGCTATCTGGCCAGCCGGCTCGAGCTGGCCAACCTCGACATCTCGGACCTGGCGGCGCAAGAGGACGTTCCACAGCGACTGCTCTCCGAGCTCGATGGCTTCTCGAACGACCCGCGCAGCCGGCACGGCGGCCCCTGGCTCCTGTACAGGGCCCTGGTCCACCGGCTGCAGTTTCGCCTGCGAGATCCCGCGGCGAGAACGGAGCACCTGGACGTGATCGTACGTCAGCTGCGAGATGCGCTGCGGTTGACGATCCGCAGACAGCCACGTTACAGCTCGGCCCAGGTGGGGCTGGCCGACTCCTTCGTCGTCGGGCGCTTCGTCGACGGGCCCGGTGGAAACGAGACACCTGGCGCGGGCGTGACGGGAAGGGTGCAGCTGAGTCCCGACTACGACACCACCGTGGGCATACTGAAGTCCGTCTCGGCGCCGGGCGAGCTGGTCTTCTCGAGGCTCGCGCAGTATCTGGCTCTCGCGGGGAACGCCGGGGAGGCGTGGACCTATCTCACGGCGTTGACGCTCGTGACGCCGAGCCTCGAGAACTTCGTGCGCCTCGTTCAGGGCACGCTCGCCAGGGGGGTGTTCGACGACTCGGCGCGCCTGCTGGCGCCGGCCCCGGGTCTCGATCCCGTGGCGAGCCCGAGCCGGGAGCAGGGCGAGCTCCTCGACCGGCTCGACGCGCTTCTTTCCGGCGAGTCGACGGATCCGAATGTGCGGTTACGCCTGGTCGTCGTCCTCCTCCTGGAAGGATCGGCGACTTCCGATCCCGGCGACTTCGCGTCCGCGGTCACGGCCCGGGTCCGCGAGCGCATGCAGGCGCACGAGGAATACGACGCCCACCGGCTCATGTACCAGGGCGAGATGCGAGTGGCACAGCTCGCGAGGGAGAACACCGAGGCCGGTCGCGAGGTGTTGAGAGACGAGGTGCTGGAAGCCTACGGGGACGCCCTCGCGGAGTTCGACCGGCTGGGCGTTCCGCCGCCGTTGTTGCTGCTGAACAACTACGCCTGGCAGCTCGCGGACCATCACCTTCCGGCTCGTCAGGCGGCCGCCCTCGAAGTCGCGGCTCGAGCCCGTTCGCGGGTTCCGGACCGCGAGACGCTGCCCGCCGTGCACGACACGTACGCCTGGGCTCTCTTCAAGGCGGGTCAGGCGGAGGAGGCCGAGCGAGAGCTGCGATCGCTGCTGGAGCAGGTCGACGAGCCGTCGTTTCACTATCACCACGCCGAGGTCTGCCTCAGCCTCGAGAAGCTCGGTGAGGCCCGCTCCGCGATCGACCGGGCGCTCGAGCCGAACGTCGCCTTCGACGGCCGGGAGCGGGCGGTCCGGCTGCGGGGCCGGATCCAGGCGGCCTTCGGCCGGCTTCGCGCGTCGGGCAGGGACGGAGAATAGCGCCGATCGTGATGACACTGGGATTCCTCAAGCATCGACTGGGGCGGATTCTCAAGCGCCCGCCCGAGCTCCTGTACGCGATCTCCCGACACTGGGTGCTCCTCGCGGTCGTTGCGGGGCTCGGCGGACTCGTGAGCTGGGCCCGGGTGCTCTCCGAGCCGATCGTCTACCAGGGGCACGCTCAGCTCCTGATCGACCCCTCGGACGCTCTCGTGGAGCGCCTGGCGCCGTCGGGCACGAGGGCGTCCGGACGCGACGAGTTCCGGCGCTTCATGGAAGCCCAGAAGACGGTTCTCGCGAGCGACACGGTGCTCTCGAAGATGCTCCGTCTTCTCGAGTCCAAGGGCTACCAGCTTCATGCGTCGAGCGCCGTGACCGATGAGGGCATCGCGACCAAGGTCCGATCATCTCTCTCCTCGGCGCGGGGCACGCTCTCGCAGTGGCTGCGGGTCGAAGAGCCTTCCGACCAGAGCGACCTGCAGGAGCGGAGCCTGTACCGGGCCTTGACGGTTTTCAGGAGACGATCGCTGGTGGAGTCCGAGCCCACGGGCAACACCGTGCGGCTGACGGTCTTCGGCACGAGCCGGGCTCGGATCGCGGACGAGCTCCAGGACTGGATGGAGGCCTACCGGGTCCGGGTCGGAGAGATGGCGAAGGCGACCTGGCAGACCTTCCTCGACGAGAGGAGCCAGAACTACAACGACCTCGTCGTCCAGCGGAGTGCGGCGCTCGCCAAGTTCAAGACGCAGAATCCCACGGCCTCCGAGTATCACGTGGACTACCTGACCGAGCAGGTCGCGCGCCTCCAGATCCGGCGAGACGACCTGCGCCGTCGCAGCGAGTTCGGAGATCTCGTGGACGTCCTCAGGCGTCCTGCGACGTCCGCGGACGATGCCGAGTGGCGTCGCGTCGCCCGGGACATCCGCACGCTCGAGGTGGAGATCGATGTACTCCGTGAGGAAGGCATGGAGAAGAGCGTCAAGTACGGCAAGCTGGAGAGGCGGCTCGCTGCGCTGCGACGGTCGCACCCCGACGAGACCGGGCTCTCGGCAGGGTCGTCGGAGGAGGCGGCCGAGCGGACCCGGAAGGGGCTCGAGAAGCTCTCGGAGGAGCTGACGGCGCTTCTGCTCGAGAAGGCGCAGGTGAGGACGCAGCTGCAGGATCTGCGGGCCCGGGAGACCCGACACGAGTACGCCGTCGAACAGCGGGACAAGTTCGAGCAGCTCCGGCAGGAGTCCGAGGACCTGATGAAGTCCCAGAACATCGTCCTGATCCAGGTCGCCGACGAGCCGTCCGTTGCAACGACCCCGTTCGAGTACCACCCGGTTCGCAGGACGGCCTACGGCGGCGTGTTCGGACTTCTCATCGCGGCCGTCCTGGGGTGTTTTCTCGAGCTCGTCCACGGCAAGGTACGCTTCAAGCACGACATCTCCGAAGATTTCGGGCTTCCTGTGATCGGTGTTTTTCCGAAGTAGGCAGACTCCACATGACGGACTCCAAGAGCGAGGATAGAGGCGCGCAGTCTCCGGCAACCCGGCGGCTGGCGCTGCCGAGCAAGACCGCGGCCATCGCGCGGCGTCTCGCGGACGACAACTCGCTGCTCACGCGGATGATCAGCCGGTCCGCCCGGTGGCCGGACGCCGCGTGCCGCAAGGAGGGATTTCTCAGGCTCCTGTGGCGAGCGGCGCACAGCCCCGAGTTTCTCACGTCCGTGCAGAGCTGCCGTGACTCGATCGTTCGCTCCGCGATCAAGCAGCAGGACCGAACGGAGGGGCTCGTCATCGGCTTGACGGGGGCGGACGGGCGGGAGGGGTCGTCGTTCCTCTCGCTCCTCCTGACGCTGGCGCTGGGCGGGTCTCCCCGCTGTCGAGTTGCGTACCTCGACTGCAGCTTCGGACTCAAGCGGTTCCGCGACCTGACCAAGCTGTTCTCCCTGGAGCAGAACTGCGCCGCGGTCAACAAGGGAGAGACCCAGCTCCTCGGCTACTACAACGACGCCTACCCCAACGTCTACTTCCTGAAGCAGTCCGAGGCGGAGAACAAGCTGTCGTTCTTCTCGGACACGGAGCTCGAGAGCTGCATGTCGCGGCTTCGCGCCGGCTTCGACTTCACCATCGTCGACATGCCGCCGCTCTTGACGGACTCGTCGAGCCACTTCGTCGCCCCGACCGTCGACCGGCTCTACCTGGCGGTCTCGGCAGGCCAGACACGGCTGGCGCAGATCGATCGCTGCATGACGGTGGCGCAGGAGACCGGCACCGAGATCTCCGGCGTGATCGTCAATCGCCAGAAGGCGCCGCTCTGGACGAGGGCCTTCTGGAGGGAGTACTTTTTCTGAGCGTGGGGGTCGAGTGCCGTCTCCGCGCTGGCGGGGCGCGAGCACCTCGCCGAGAAGTTCGACCTGCGCACCTCTCTGGATCCCCTGCTGGAGCAGCTCCGACGGAAGCTGGAGCGACGTGACGCCTCGACTCGATGACCTCGGCGAAGGGCCCCGGGGCGTCGGGGTAGTTGCCGTCCGGCCAGTCGCCTGGGGAAGGCCTGTCCGGAAGGTTATGGCACTCCGTTCGATCCGGAGCTCCCCATGGGAGTGCGCTCCTCGATCTCCGCGGTGGCGCGGCGCTTTCCCACCATCAGAGCGCGCCGCTGATACCGCCTGAGGAACAGCCGGAACTCCTCTTCCTCGTAGCGTGGCAGGCCCCGGAGCCGACTCCAGAGGAACCCCCACGCAGTCGCCGCGGCTCCGACGATCATCGGGGGATGGAGGAGACGACGGACACAGCTCGCCGCCATGAAGAGGCCGCCCGACCCCATGAAGTACTGTCCGTAGCCGTGTCGGTACCGCCCGCGCAGGATCCCTCGATCACTGGTGCCCATGGGACGGAGATGGACGAAGCGCAGGTCCTCGTCGTCGGAGCTGCCGGCGCTCCAGCCGAGCATGCGAGAACGATGGCAATCGATGCCATCCCACATCACCTCGTGAACGAAGCCGCCGATCTCCTCGAAGCAGGTCCGGCGATAGAACTTCGCGGCACCGATGGACATCTCGTCGCCCGTCTGCTCCATGCACATCTTCCCCGAGGTGGGATGCTCGTAGTACGCCTTGCCGCTCAGTGAGCCGATGCGAGGATCCTGCTGCATGCGGAAAATCAGCGTCTCGAAGTAGCGAGGCGGCAGCTCCAGATCCACGTCGAGCTTGCACAGGTAGTCGAAGCTCTCTTCCCGCACCGCGTCATGGCCGGCGTAGAATGCATCGACGACACCCGGGCCGACACTCCTGGCCCCGCGATCCTCTCGGCGAAGGACCCGGATCCACTCGTGTTCGTCCGCGTATTCACGGAGGATCGCCGGAGTCTCGTCCGTCGATCCGTCGTCGACGATGATCCAGCGCCAGGGCAGGACGCTCTGCGCAAGAACGGTATCGAGGGTCCTGCGGACGAACTTCGCCTCGTTGCGGCAGGGCGATATCAGTACGTAGCGTGGCTCGTGCGGCAACTTCATCCTTCCGCGGGTCAGCGCTCTTCGCCGGGGCGCGGAACGTACGCCTCCGGGCGGTTCGAGATGGTCGTCATGGTCGGTGCGGTCTCCCGTCGTCCTGCCGCGCCCTGTCGGGGTTTGTACGGC
>CAYMLL010000370.1:0-4997 GCA_964390645.1 uncultured Planctomycetia bacterium
CACCGAGGACGGAGCGTACACCCTCGGTGGTCCTCGCCAGGCCGGCCCGCGCAAGAGCGGCGCGCGCTTCTTCTTGCCGACGGAGCACGAGTGGTACAAGGCGGCCTACTACAGTCCCGCCCGGAACGGCGAAGGGTCCTACCGGCTCTTCGCCCCGCTGAGATCGGATCGCCCGATCGTCGACAGACCGCGCCCCGACCTCGTCAGCCCCCTGGGCATGGCCGGGTTCGCCGACCGGATCTGGGAATGGACCGAGACTCCCGTCGGCAAGCTTCACCGCGGCCTGCGCTCGGGAGCGTGGTTCCTGGGCAACAACCGTCAAGCCGCCGGGCGCTTCTACAGCAACCCGCAAATCGAGTATCCGACCATCGGAGTCCGCGTCGCCAGGTCCGCCGGCCCGTCGGCGAGGTGATCGCGCCTTCACGACGTCTGCCCTGGCTGCGCTCCCGCGACCGCTCCCGGGATCCACGCCGACCCTTCAGAATCCCGAGGCCAGGGTACTCGATGCCGTAACGGCACGACATGCGACACGAGGGGCTCATCCCGAAGAAGCCGGGGCTCTCTCGTCGCAAGGTTTGTCAAACCATCTCCCGTGACGCCTGTGACCGTCTACCGTCCTCCGAGCAGATGAGCTCGTGGGCCGGAACGAACACGAGGCGGTGAAGCCGTCGACGTCCGCGGCGGATCACCGAGCACCAGCCACCACCCCACGAGGCGTACGGATCATCCTTCTTCCGACCGGCCTCCTCCCGGGTTTCGCTGCCCCCCGCCGCCTTCTGCGTGCCGGGTAACCTGCCTGGAACGCATCCGTATCCGCAGCCAGCTTCGCGGCCGTGCCGACGGAGGTGGGCGACGACGCCGACGAGCTGAAGAACCTCCTCGACGAAGTCGACAACGCGCGGCCCCCCTTCGCGCCGTCACCGATGAGGACCAGGTCGATCGGCGACAGCCATCCGGACACCGGGGTCGCCGAACCGGGTGGTGCCGCGACAGGCGGTCGCAAGGCAGATGGTCGAAAAGCGAACGATCGCGCCACAGACGATCCGAGCGCCGAGCGATTGTCGATCACTCGCTCGTGCGGATTCCGATCTGACCCGCGCTGCCGCTCCACGGGATATATCGCCAACTCTATTCATTTAATTATTTTGTGCCATTGGCCTGCCGGTTGCTATCGGCTCTTGACAACCGATCGGTGCTCTCGAGTCTCCCTTTCGCCAGCGTCAAGACGACGCTCGATGCAATCGCGGATAACTACAAATTGAGCACGAAGACCATGAAAACGTTGAGGTTGATATCCATGCTGCCGCTGCTGCTGATCGGCCCGGTAGCCAGCGCAAAGCAACCCAGAATCGAGGTCTTCTCGGGAAACGTTGTGTCCATGGACCTGGATCTGAGCTCAGGCGTACTCCCAGCGCGTGGAACCATCACACAGCGCCTGAGCAGAGGCATCATCGATTCCACGGGCGCCGAGTGCTGGTTCGTCATCTCGGATGCCAGCGACAAGGATTTTGCCGAGGACTTCGGCGCGATCCGTGCCGACGCCCTCGAAGACGTTCCCGACAGCGCCGTCGACGTGGTCCATTTTGACGCCGCCTCAGGAATGTGGCATTTCCCCGAAGACGCCGGTCTCACGGTCCGCTTGGCGGCCGGAGGCAAGGCCTTGCCTCCGGTGGCGAATCCCCGGTACTCTCCGCTGAAGCGCTTTGTCTGGAACTCCGGTGACGACTCCGAGACCGTCACGGCGAACATGCCGCTGGTCGTATGGGGCACGGCAGCCGGGCAGTCTCTGGTGACGGATCAGGGTGGATGCGATCCGTTGATTCGCGTCAATCCCCCGTCGCCATTCCATGTCGGGGGTGGTCCGAAAGCCGGTGCCTCCGAGAGTCCGCTGCAGCGTTACAAGGGTGGACAGGCACTCGATATCGACCTGGCCGCGCAAACGGTGACGATGAAGCTGCACAGGGGGGTCTTCGCTCCCGGCAACCATCCCTACTACACGGTATTCGAGGCGAACAAGGGCCCGGCAGCCGGATTCATGGGGGTTCCACACGCTCCCAAGCTGTCCAATCTGGGGCGATTCGGCGACGGGACGGGGACGGGCCTGGTTGTCCAGTTCGGAAACGGCGTACCGGTCTCGGACGGCGGCCCGGCCAGATTTCAGCAGGGTCTCGCGAACTACCCGGGTGGCCAGCAACGACAGTACAGTCCGATGTGGGTCGTCTGGTGGGCGTACTTCACCAACGGCACGCCGGTGGAGGACATGTTCCGAGCAGATCGCAATGTCGGTGAAGGTGCGACTCCGGCCCCGGGTTCCGGGATTCCGGGATTCGATCCGAAGGTTCCGACGGAGTTCGACCCGTTTCAGATCGAGTACAAGGGTGCGGATCTGACCGAGTTCGCACGGTCCGTCACGGGAAACGACGACGGTCACGTGGAGTCTCTCGACGACCTGTTCCAGCTCGCCGACGACGGGCACATCCTGGTGACCGAAGGCCCCGGAGGATTGCGGCTCGGAAGCCCCATGCAACCCTCCCTGATCGTCAGCTGTCCCGTTCCGGTCAAGGTTCGAGATTGAAGGCCGCGTGAACGTGAGCGAGACAACGGAAGGCGTGGTGCCGCAGAGAAACGAGTTCCCGTCGTGGTCGCTCGATCCTGACCGGTTCCACCGCCGGCCCTGGAAGCTCCAGTGCCGCTAGACGAGAATGTGCCGGGGCGCGTCATTCATTCAGGCGCGCGAAACCACCGAGCTGACGAAGGCTCTGCGTCGTCTGACGCGTTCGGTGCCTGACATATTCCTCGCTCAGCCCTCGGGCTCGCGCCGACAGCGACTCGAACGGCGCGCACAGCACGACGGACCCGGGAGCGTGCTGTCGAAATACCTGCTCCGGTCGGGGCAACGACCGGAGACGGCCCCTGAAGAGGACTCGAGCGGGCGCACCTCGGCGGGACCTGCGTCTCCTGGTGAAGATGCGAGAGATTCAGGGCCGGGGCAGACACTCGGCACCGCCGAGGGCGCACGGACATGGGCACGCCGCCCACCTCGGCAGATCGAGCCGTTCGTCACCGCGCCGGACGAGTAGCGTTCTCCCCGCTGCGCCACGTCGGGGTGTTGACTTCGCCCCGGCACTGGGCGAGCCTGGAGGCGATCCGGGCTCCTCCCGGCCGGGACGAGGTTCCCCACGAGCGATCCGAGGACGGTCGTCCGCCGTCGACGGACGCTCGACTCGAACGCGTCCTGGGCGAGAGTGATGATCCGCGGGAATGCCGATCCGAGCACGGAGCGGACCAGCAACACTCTGCGCGCCGACGAGGCGACGCGAGACGAACTATCACCTCAGCAAGATAGCGGAGTCATCAGGTGCGAGAGATACAAGCAGTGCGAATGACGACGACGTGTTCTCTCCTGGTCTGTTTGGCGCTGTCAGGTTGCTGCACTCAGCCCGCGATGAACGATTCGGGACTGATGGGAAGCTGGCTGCTGCTCCAGATCAACAGAGGAGGAAAGGACATCGACCTGGATCACCTGGAAGGCGCGGTTCGAGAGATTCTCGACCAGAGCTACCGGATCAAGCCGTTGAAAGGCACGACCATCACCGGGAAGTACACCTTCGATGTCGAAGCGGAGCCCAAGACGATCGACATGATGGTCGACAACGGCCGCTTCGAGGGCAAGACCCTCAAGGGGATCTACCGCATGGAGGGAGACAAGCTGACGATCAGCTTCGGCAGGCCGGGCGAGAATCGGCCGGAGGCCTTTGTCAGCGAGCCCGGCACGGAGTACACGGTGGCGATCCACAAGAGGCTCGAGTAGCTGTCGACCGTCACCGGGGATCCCGTCCCGTACGAGCGCCCTGATGAGCAGGGAGCCCGCCAGGCTCCGGAGGCGGGAGGGAGCGGCGAGCCGGACTATCCCCCCGTAATCTCTCACGGACTTTTCTCGATCCACTACACTCCGGCTCGTCGGAGAGGTCCATTCAACGAGGTGATCTCTGCCCGTGAAGGCTCCATCGAATCTCCGGCGCCAGCTTCCTGTCCGCGCGTGCATCCTGACTCTTCTGCTCCCGAGCGCGACGTTCTCCCAGATGGAGCACGAGGCGCCGAGGGCCTCGCCCACGGTGGACGGCGTCATCACCGAGGTCGAGAGAGACAGTCAACGGGCGATTCCCATGTCGTGGCCCGGGATCGTCACCCCTCCTCAGCGGGGGGCGCTGCTTCTGGGGGCCCCGCCGGCGGAGAACGAGCTCAGCGGGATCTCGTACGTCTCCTGGGATGACGACTTCATCTATTTCGCCGCCGAGGTCTTCGACGACACTCCCGCGTTTCTGATCGACTCCCGGGGGACGGGAAATGTCCCGTACAACGCGCAGGACCTGTGGCAGCCGTGCTTCAACCCGCACGCCGATCCGTTCAACCTCTTCATCGATCCGAACGGCCCGCCGGGAAGCGCCGCCATCTACGACGTCGTGGTGGACACCTCCGACGGGTTCGGACCGGACGTCTACCGCCACGGCCCGCGACTGTCGGCCGAGCAGCACGCCGACATCGAGGTTGACGGCGAAGTGACGGATGACGGCTACACGCTCGAGATCGCGGTGCCATGGTCCGCAGCGATGGACGATCCAGGGTACGTTCCGGAAGCCGGCGATGTTCACGGCGTCGGGTTCATCCTGGTCAGCTTCGGGGGTGCCAACAGCCCGGTTCTGTTCACGGACTTCGGCAGTGGCGACAACGTCAGCAACACGATCGGCGATCCGACCACCTGGAACCGATTGACTCTGGCCGACTCCGAACCTCCGACGCGATTCATCCGCGGCGATACCAACGCCGACAGCAGTGTCGACATCACCGACGCGGTCTTCGTCCTCAACTTCCTCTTCCTCGCAGGAGACAACCCGCCGTGCAGGGACGCGGCGAACGTCGACGACAGCCCGGCCATCGACATCACGGACGGCATCTACGTCCTCAACTTCCTCTTCCTCGGCGGAGCCGCTCCACCG
>CAYMLL010000370.1:5097-6560 GCA_964390645.1 uncultured Planctomycetia bacterium
CGTCCGGGCCGCGGCCTCGGATCAATCTTCCTCGGCGACGCAGTACAGGAACTTGCTGCCACGGAGGAACAGCTCGTCTCCCGCCAGAGCCGGCGAGGCGTCGATCCTGTCGTCCAGCCTGTTCGTCGCGAGCACCTTCAGCTCTCGTGATCGCCGCAACACGAGAGTCGCTCCGTTTCTCCCGGTGATATAGACGCGCTGGTCGGCGCCGACCGGTGAGGCATAGACGTTGGAGATACCCGGCAACCGAGTGCGCTCGATGATCGAGTCCCCCGTCCTCGCGTCCAGGCACGACATGATGGCCTGGTTGGACTGGCTGAAATACAGCCGCCCGTCGTAAAGCAAGGGCGACGGAATGTACGGAGTTCCCCGACGCTTCGTCCACACGATGGCGTCAGAACCCGATATGTCGCCGGTCGCGGACACCCGCAGCGCGAGAAGAGAGTATCCCCGATAGCCGCTCATGCAGTAGACGACACCACGTTCGACAACGGGGGACGGGATCACGTTGCTCGTCAGCCCCGCGCATTGCCAGATGACCCGACCGTCCTCCAGGTCATAGCTCCGGACCCGGTTCGCGGCGCTCGTGATCACCTGCTTCTTGCCACCGTGCTCCACGACGATCGGAGTCGCCCACGCCCCCGGCTCGTCGCGTTGCTTCTTCCACCGCGTCTCGCCGGTCCTCGCGTCCATGACCTCGATGTACGACTGCCGCTGCTGATCACGAACGATGACCACCCTGCCGTCGTGTACGACGGGAGAGCACCCTTCCCCCAGACTCGCCTCCATGCGGACCTTGCCGAGGTCACGTTGCCAGAGCTTCTTACCAGAAAGGTCGTAGCAGAAGAGCCCGGCGGAGCCGAACCAGCAGTACAGTCTCTCCCCGTCGGTCGTCGGTGAGCCCGAGGCGAAATCGTTGTCGCCGTGATGACCCTCGTGCGGGATCTTCCTGATCGCCGATCGCCGCCAGAGCTCCTTGCCACTCTCGCGATCGAGGCACAGGACAACAAACTCGTACTCCGTGTTCGGGTGGGTGATCCCGAACACCCGCTTCGGCTGGTCCTCGGGCCGCGGCAGCGAAGGGTCCACCTTTCCCGTGTCGATCGCGGTCAGCAGGAAGACCCGGCTCTCCCAGATAATCGGAGTGGAGCTTCCTTGCCCGTCGATGCCGACCTTCCAGCGGATGTTCTCGCCCTCTCCCCACCTCGTCGGCGGCTTCGCGGTTCGGGAGACCCCGCTGGCTTCCGGACCGCGCCACTGGTGCCAGTTCCTCGACCTGAGATCCTCGAAGGACTCGGCCCACAACGGGCCTGCCGGAAACAAAACAGAGACGACCGCGAAAAACGCGAAGACGGCGGGCCGACTCCCGATTCGCTTGCTGGCTCGAGTGATCATGAGTGCTTCTGAAATATGTGAACGAGGGACTCGTGAAGAGACGCGCGCTCGCGCTTCAGCTCGACCGT
>CAYMLL010000371.1:0-6559 GCA_964390645.1 uncultured Planctomycetia bacterium
ACTCGTCACGCCGCCGCAGCGTCTACGTGCCGATCTTCCGCAACTCGCTGCACGAGCTCTTTGACGTCTTCGACTTCGCCGATCCCAACTTCGTGGTCGGAAGGCGACCGATGACGACACGAGCCACGCAGGCGCTCTACCTTCTCAACGGGCCTTTTCTGCACCGGCAGTGCGAGCACGCCGCGAAGCGGCTCCTCGCGACAGACGGCGTCGCCACGGGAGGTGCCCCCGAAAACGACGCCCCCGGGAACGATGTTTCCCGCGTGGAGCACGCCTTTCTGCGCACGCTCGGTCGACCGCCGAGCGCCGCGGAGAGCCGCCTGGCGCTGGAGTTCGTCGCGGCCCCGACGGGCGAGGACACGGAGGAGGCCCGCGTCCACCGCTGGGCCGGGCTCTTCAAGACGCTGGTCTCCTGCGTGGACTTCCGCTTTCTGGAGTGAACGGGCGGTGGAGCGATACGATTCTGCCGGGTAGAATCCGGGAGGAACGGAATCGGATCCATGACAGCGCACCCTCGGCTCTCGCCACGCCCGACTCGACGGCAGCTTCTCGGAAGCGCTGCGTGCGGCTTCGGGTCCGTCGCCCTGAACGCGATGGTGGCGAAGCGTACGGACGCCCGTGAGCTCGTCCCGCACTTCACGCCTCGCGTCAAGCGCGTGATATTCGTCTTCATGCAGGGCGGGCCGAGCCACGTCGACCTCTTCGACCCGAAGGCGCGGCTCGACCGCGACCACGGCAAGCTGATGAACTTCCGGGTCGCACGCACGCGCAAGATCACGCCGGAACGGGTGATGAAGTCGCCGTGGAGCTTCGACCGACACGGTGAGTGCGGTCAGCCAGTTTCGGAGCTCTTTCCGCACATGGCGGGGCACGTCGACGACATGTGCTTTATCCACAGCATGCACACCGACGGTGTCGCGCACGGCCCGGCGACGCTCTTCCTGCATACCGGAGCGACCAGCCTGATTCGTCCGTCCGTCGGCTCGTGGATCAGCTACGGCCTCGGCACGGAGAACGACAACCTTCCCGGCTTCATCACGATCCAGCCTTCGATGGGCAACGGCGGGCCTCGCAACTACTCGAACGCGTTCCTGCCTGCGGTCTACCAGGGCACGCCGATCGGTCGGGCGGGCGCTCCCGCCACGGAAGCCCGCATCCGTCATCTGACGAACCACCACTCGAGCCCGGCCCGGCAGCGGCGCCAGTTCGAGCTGCTGCGCGCGATCAACCGCGAACAGGCGACGCGGGCGGGCGCCGACGACGAGATCGACGCGATGATCGAGTCCTTCGAGCTCGCCTACCGCATGCAGATCCACGCACCGGACATCATGGACCTCCGCGGCGAGTCCGCCGTGACGAAGAGACTCTACGGCATCGGTGAGAAGGCGACGGACGACTTCGGCCGGCAGTGCTTGCTCGCCCGCCGGATGGCGGAGGCCGGCGTACGCTTCATCCAGGTGAGCTACGCCGACAACGGTGACAACCCGCGCTGGGACCAGCACTCGAACCTGGGTCAGCATGCGAAGCACGCGAAGGCCGTCGACAAGCCCGTCGCCGGCCTCCTCGCGGATCTCAAGAGCCGGGGCCTCCTGGAGGACACGCTCCTCTGGTGGGGCGGCGAGTTCGGCCGCAACCCCTTCGCCCAGGACAAGGGCACCGGACGCGACCACAACCCCGACGGATTCACCGTCTGGCTGGCCGGCGGCGGGGTCCGGGCGGGCCACCGCCACGGCTCAACCGACGAATTCGGCCACACCGCCGTCGTCGACAGGGTCCACATGCACGACCTCCACGCGACGGTCCTCCACCTCCTCGGCCTCGACCACGAGAAGGTCACCTACCGCCCCGCTGGCCGCTACTTCCGACTCACCGACGTACACGGCGAGGTGGTGCGCAAGATCCTCGTCTGAGCGCCGGCGACGGGGTGGGGCCAGCCGGCGTCGGGGACAACGAAATCCCCGGCCCGGGTTCGGCTTCCGCCCCTCCGGTGTCGACTGTATTCCACCGGAACTACCGTGACCATGTGGGGTTGGAGAATCGAGGGGGATCAGCTAACATGGACCTGTTCCCCGGGCCCCGCACAAAGTCGAAAGTCGATATCGCAATGCACCTTAGAATCGCTGTGGCGCTGATCGTCGGTCTTCTGCTGCAGGTGTCCGCGCGTTCCGAGGAGCCCGGCGCCGCCGGGCTCGACCGCAAGGAGATCGAGTTCTTCGAGAAGAAGATCCGTCCCCTGCTGTCGAAGCACTGCTACAAGTGCCACTCCTCACAGTCGAAGAAGGTCAAGGGCGGCCTCGTCCTCGACAGCGTCGAGGGCTGGAGGGTCGGCGGCGACTCGGGTCCGGCGATCGTCCCCGGCGACGTCAAGAAGAGCCTGGTGATCCGGGCGGTCAACTACGAGGACGAGGACCTCGAGATGCCGCCCAAGCGCAAGCTGGCAGACCACGAGATCCGGGCGCTCGTGGAGTGGGTGCGCCGTGGCGCCCCCGACCCCCGCTCCGGCGACGTGAAGGTGGCGGCCCCGTCGTCGATCGACGTCGAGAAGGGTCGCGAGTTCTGGGCCTTCCAGCCACCGAAGAAGAGAGCCACGCCGAAGGTGAAGAACGATCTCTGGGTCGTCGACGACCTCGATCGTTTCGTCCTCGCGAAGCTCGAGGCGAAGGGGCTCGCGCCGGTCGGTGACGCGGACCGCGCGACGTATATCCGCCGCGTCACCTTCGACCTGGTCGGGTTGCCGCCGACACCCGAGGAGGTCCAGGCCTTCGTCGACAACAAGTCGCCGATGGCACACCACGAGCTGGTCGATCGCCTGCTCACGTCACGCCACTTCGGCGAGCGCTGGGGCCGGCACTGGCTCGACGTCGTGCGCTTCGCGGAGTCGACCGGCAAGACGCGCAACTACCCCTACTCTCACGCGTGGCGCTACCGCAACTACGTGATCGACTCGTTCAACGCAGACAAGCCCTACAACCGCTTCGTCACCGAGCAGGTTGCCGGCGATCTGCTGCCGGCGAAGGACACGGCACAGCGTGATCGCCAGCGCATCGCGACAGCTTTTCTGGCGCTGGGTCCGAAAGACCTCAACGAACGCGACAAGAACCAGTACCTGATGGACAACGTCGACGAGCAGATCGACGTCACCACGCGCGCGATCCTCGGCCTCACGGTCAGCTGCGCGCGCTGCCACGATCACAAGTTCGATCCCATCCCGACACGGGACTACTACGCGCTCGCAGGGATCTTCCGCTCGACCGATCAGCTCGTCGGTATGGGAAGCAAGCGGGGCGGCGGCAATCGCTACAATCCCGACCAGCTGTATCCCTTCGGTGACTCGAAGAAGGTCGCGGCGAGCGGCGAGACTCCCGCTCCCGCGGTGGCCCCCCAGAACCAGAGGGCCATGAGACGCCTCCAGCGCGATCTCGTCGCGGCGAGAAACGAGCTGAAGGCTCTCCAGAGGAAGGCGAAGCCCGCTGCCGGTGCGAAACGTGGCAAGAACAGCAGGACGCAGCCGCAGAGAAAGAACAGGAAGGGCAAGAACGACAAGAGACAGCGCAAGGTCGGCTTTTCCGCAGAGATCCTCGCGGCGCCGGCGAACGACGCGGGGACCTCGTCTCCCGCCGAACGCAACGAACGCATCCGGGAGCTGCGCCAGAAGGTCAAGCAGCTGAGCGAGAAGCTCAATCGAGCGAAGAGGAAGGGCAAGAGGCGCGGTGGCGGCAAGCCCAAGGGACCGGCGGTGATGGGCGTGCGCGACGGCAAGCAGCCGGGCGACTGCCAGATCTGCGTTCGCGGCGAGGTGTCGAACCTCGGCGCGCGGGTCCACCGGGGATTCCTCCAGGTGATCTCCGTGGCCGATGAGCTGCAGATCCCGGCGGACGCAAGCGGCCGCCTCGAGCTCGCTCGATGGCTGACGACCGAAAACAACCCGCTCACCGCGCGCGTGCTCGTCAACCGCGTCTGGTACCAGCTCTTCGGCAAGGGCCTCGTGCGCACGGTGGACAACTTCGGCGCCACCGGCGATCGCCCGACGCACCCCGGCCTGCTCGACCACCTCGCATTACGCTTCATGCACGACGGCTGGTCGGTGAAGAAGCTCGTGCGCTCCATCGTGCTCAGCCGCACCTACCGGCTCGCCAGCACCTATGAAGAGACGAGCTACGCAGTCGACCCGGACAACCACCTCGTGTGGCGCATGAGTCAGCGCCGTCTGGAGGTCGAAGCCTTCCGCGACGCGATGATGTCGTTCAGCGGCACGCTCGACCTCGAGGCGCCGACGGGATCCATCGTCAGCAGCTTCAACGTCGGCGAGATCGGCCGCAATCCGAGAGCGGACGGTGACACGATCACCGGTAATCACCGCAGCGTTTACCTGCCGATTCTGCGCAGCTCGCTGCCGACCATACTCGAGACCTTCGACTTCGCGGACCCGAGCATGGTGAAGGGCGCACGCGACGTGACAACCGTATCCACCCAGGCGCTGTTCCTTCTCAACAGTGACTTCGTCCGCGAGCAGTCGCGTGTCGCCGCGCAGAGGGTCCTGTCGAGAAACGGGCTCGACGATCGCGGACGGATCGAGTTCGCGTACCGGCTCGCGTACTCGCGGGCGCCGTCGAAGGCCGAGAACGAGCGCGCGCTCGGTTTCCTCGACGCGTCGACGGAGCCAGACTCCAGCACCGGCAAGAACACCTCGATCGCTGCCTGGAGCAGCTTCTGTCAGGCGCTCTTCGCGAGCGCCGAGTTCCGATACCTGAACTGAATCCACACACCCATCGATCAACGAGGGCTCCGGCATGCCGCAGGAAACGACCGACTTCCCGATCACGCGACGCAGCGTCCTGCAGACCGCATCCTGTGGATTCGGCTACCTCGCCTTCGCCGGCCTCTGCGCCCGGGCTCGAGCGTCCGAGAGCGGCTACCGCAGCCCGCTGGCGCCGAAGGCTCCCCACTTCGAAGGCCCTGCAAAACGTGTCATCTTCCTCTTCATGCAGGGTGGTCCTTCTCACGTCGACACCTTCGACTACAAGCCGGTGCTGCAGAAGAGCGCCGACAAGGGGACGAAGCGCGGCAAGCTGCTGCCTTCGCCGTGGGAGTTCAAGCCGCACGGCAAGAGTCGGCTGCGAATCTCCACGCTCTTTCCGGAGATCTCGAAGCATGCCGACAAGCTCTGCCTGATCAACGGCATGCACACGGACAACCCCGCGCACCCGCAAGCGACGATCATGATGCACACCGGCAGCATCAACTTCGTCCGCCCCTCGGTTGGCGCGTGGACGGTCTACGGGCTCGGCAGCAACAATCAGGACCTGCCCGGCTTCATCACGATCAATCCTCCACCACGCCTCGGCGGCGCGCAGAACTACGGCAGCGCGTTTCTTCCGGCCTGCTTCCAGGGCACCCGCATCGGTGGCGCAGGCCGCAAGAGCTCGGGCGGCTCGCTACCGAACCTCTCGAATGCGAACCTGGACCCGGTCGCGCAGCGGCGTCAGTTCGACCTGATCCAGACGATGAACCGCGACCTGCGCGACCGCAGCGGGGTCAACCACGAGATCGACGGCATCATCGAGTCCTACGAGCTCGCCTTCCGCATGCAGAAGGCCGTTCCCGACGTCATGGACATCCAGAACGAAAAGGCCGGAACGCTCGAGAGCTACGGAATCGGCAAGGGACAGGCGACCGACGCCTTCGGTCGCCAGTGCCTGATGGCACGCCGCTTCGCCGAGGCGGGGGTGCGCTACATCCAGATTACTCACGGCGGCTGGGATCAGCACAAGAACCTCAAGAGCCGCTTGACGAGCAACTGCGGCGCGACCGACAGGCCGATCGCCGCTCTCCTCGACGACCTCGAGCGTCGCAAGATGCTCGACGACACCCTCGTCGTCTGGACCGGGGAGTTCGGCCGCACTCCTACAGGCCAAGGAGGTAGCAAGGACGGTCGCGGCCACAACAATCGCGGCTTCACCACCTGGATCGCCGGCGGAGGCATCAAGGGTGGTCTGCGCCACGGCAAGACCGATGAGAGCGGCGCCGCCGCGGTCGAGGACAAGGTCCACATCCACGACCTCCACGCGACGATCCTTCACCAGCTCGGCCTCGATCACGAGAAGCTGACCTATCGCTACGCCGGCCGCGACTTCCGCCTGACCGACGTCTACGGTCAGGTGGTGAAGGAGATCATCGCCTAGTATCTCGGCCCTGGCGCGTCTGAAAGACCGCCCGGAGGATCTCCGGGACGCCGTGGTCGCCGTGATGCCCTGCGATGCCCGGCCGCCTCGCGAATGCTCCGGGAGGGGCAGGCGTGGAGAGGAAAAACGGTCGCGCCGGTCGATCGGGCGGCTGTTCATTTCCCGACCGCGCCTACCCACTGCCCGGTGGAAGTGCCCCGAGGGCTCGAATCTCAGCGAATCAGCACGAATTCCCGGTAGAGATCGGGCTTCTTGGCCTCGGCGAGCGCCTCCAGGCGGCGGAGCGTGCCCGGATCGGCGAGGTCCTCGTTGGCCCGGTAGATGGCCTCGGCGGAGCCGCCCGGGCCGCCCAGGACGCCGTCCGGCCAGCCGACGGT
>CAYMLL010000372.1:0-6539 GCA_964390645.1 uncultured Planctomycetia bacterium
GGGCGAGGTTGAGGTCCAGGTTGCCGTCGGCGGGGTAGTCGTGGAAGACGGCGCTTGTCGACTGGCGTGGAGAGTCCACGCCGGCGGCCGTGGCGATGTTGACGAAGTGGCCACTGCGGTTCTCGTAGAGACGGTCCGGTCCCCAGCACGCGAGGAAGATGTCCGGGTCTGCGTCGCCGTCGAAGTCCCCCACCGCGGCGCCGGTCGTCCAGCCACCGAAGGCCAGACCCGACTCGCTCGTCGCATCGGAGAACTTTCCGTCGGCGGACTGCAGGTAGAGTGCGGTGCCCGCGCCCTCGCGGCGTGCGCCGTCGACAAGGGACCCGGCGTTCGGCAGGAAGATGTCGAGGCGGCCGTCGCCGTTGGCGTCGAGAAGGGCGCAGCCGGTGCCGATGTTCTCGACGATCGACAGCTTCTCGGCGCCTCCGGACGTAAGAAGGCGGGCGAGGCCGCGCCCGGGTGCCACGTCGCGAAAGCGCAGCGCGGTCGAGCCGTGGCTACCGCTGCCGCTGCCGCCGGTATCGCTGCTGCTGCCGCCGCCGGTGTCGCCACAGCCACAGCCGGCCAGCAGGACCGTGGCCCACAGGAGCGGTGTACGATGCGGGCGGACTCTACCTGCGCGCATGCTTGCGCACCAGGTCACGGAGCTCTCGCTCGGCCTCGATCTCCCCGGGCTTCGCGCGGAGAATCTTCCTCAGGTGACCGAGCGCGGCCGAGTAGCGTCCGTTCGCGCGCAGCGCTCGGGCGAGCACGAGGCGGGCCTCGTGCCCTGCGGGCTCGAGTCGCAGGGCCTTCCATGCGGCTGCGCGTGCGGCCTCACCGTCTGCGGTCGAGAGGTGAAAGCGCGCCGATTCCAGCCACGCCTCCGGGTTTCGCGGCTCGCGTGCGCAGGCCTGGGCGAGCTCGCCTGCGCGCTGGAGTCGTCTCCAGTCGGCGTGGTGAAGCTCTCGAAACCGAGACAAGGAGCGTCGAGCCTCGGCGGTCTCGCCCCGCGCTCGCAGCGCCCCGCCGAGAGCGAACTCGCATTCGAGGTAGTCGGGTTGCCCTTGCAGAGCGCGGCGGAAGTGCGCGATCGCCTCTGCGAGACGTCCCGCTCGCTCCTCGACGCGTCCGAGAAGATACTCGAGTTCCGGAGAGCCGGCTCGCTTTGCCTGCGTGAGCAGATGCGCGCGCGCGTCGTCGAGCTCGCCCAGCTCGATGCACGTTCGCGCCGCATAGACACGGGAGTAGTAGTCCTCGGCGTCGAGCTCGATGGCGAGCTTGAATGCTTTCAGCGCGCCTCGATGGTCGCCGCGCTCGTATCGCAGGGTGCCGAGCTGATGCGCGGCGCCGGAGCTCTCGCGTCGTGTCACCAGTCGTTCGAGAATGGGCTCCGCCTCCCGCGCCCGTCCGAGGGTCGCCAGTACCGAGGCGCGAACCTCGAGAACCCGGGTGGACTCGAGCGAGGTCCGAGGGCATCCGGACAGGGCCTCGAGCGCCGCGGTCGCGTCTCCCATACCCACTCTCGCCTCGGCGAGCAAGACGCAGAGAGAGGTCCGCAACGGGACATCGTCGGTCGGTGCGGTGGTCAGCAGTGACGAGCTTCGAGACTCGACGAGCTCGAGGTCGTCGACCGCGAGCGCGCGGCTCGCGCTCTCGAGGACGCTCTCCAGGTCGGGATCCTGGGCGAGTGGTGCAGCGAAGAAGCCTCCGGCGATGCCTGCGAGGACGACCGGCAGGAAGAACGAGAGCGACGGAAGGGCGGGTCGCGACATGGGACCTGCGATGCTATCACGCGGCTCCCGTGGTTCCCAGCTGCTCGACAAGAACCCGGCTCAGCCCACACCCGGGCCTGCTCGGGGAGACTCTCCGGAGGAGTTCCCGAGGGCCTCGACGTACTTCTCGAGCCGGCTCTGGAGGGATGCTCGGAGCTCGGGCTCATCCGGTCCGATCAACTTGATGGCACGACGCTGTGTGTCCACCGCCTCGCGATGATCCCCGCAGAGGGAGAAGGCGAGTGCCATGGAGTCGAGTAGTCGCGCGTTTTCCTCGTCGGGCATGCTCTTTTCGCCGTCCTCCCCGGATCAGTGGACTATACCGTCTCACGGCGGCGGCGCCAGCTTTGCACAGGCCGTTCGCGGCTGCTCATCGGCCCGGTCCTCTGGTATCATCGGCTGCGCTGGCTTTTCGATGCCGCCGACAGCTTCGGATTCCGCTCGCCGCTCGTGTTCTCGAGGTGCTCGTTGTGACCCGTGTGTCCCGCATCGGACCGTCGTTCCGGTTGATGATTCTCTCGCTCTACGCCTGCGTCGTGCCGTTCTTGCGCGACGTCCGCGCCGAAGGACGCTTGCTCGTGTCCCCCGAGCGAATCGACTTCGGCGACCGTGGTCAGATGGAGCGTCCCAGCGCCACTCTGACCCTCAGCAACGACGGCGACACGGATCTCGAGGTGCTCGAGATGAAGCCGAGCTGCAGCTGTATTCAGGTGCGACCGGGCCGGTTGTCACGGCCGATTCCTCCCGGTGGCGCGCTCAAGGTCCGGGTCCTGATGGGGAGTGGTCGAGCGATCGGCTCCCTCAGCAAGTACATCGCGATTCGCACCGACGGCGTCCCGGCGTTGACACGTGTCCCGACGCGGCTGAGTGTGTTCGATGGTCTGCGTCAGGAGCCTCGCGACATTCACTTCGAGGGAGTTGTCGGCGGTCAGCCGGTGGCTCGCTCGGTCGATCTGCTCTGGCCGGCGCGTTTCGCGGGGGGCGGCGCCGGTTTCTCGCTCGAGCTCGCCGAGATCACCAGGAAGTTCCGGCGCGAAGGGGTCCCTTCGAAGCTCGACCGGTTCTTCTCGCATCACATCGAGGATATCCCCGATGGCAAGCGTCTTCATCTCTCGTTGCTTCCCGGGTACCCCGAGGGCAGGATCTCTGCGGCCCTCCGGCTTCGTCTGGACGAGAAGACGCTCGAGATCCCGCTGCGAGGGGAGGTGTTCCGTGGCATCGTGATCTCGCCGACGAGCATCAACTTCAACCGCGTCGACCCGAACGACGGGGACAGTTTCGTGGAGGAGACTCGCTTCGTGTCCGTGGATGGTCGCGCGTTCTCGATCACCGGCACGACCGTCACGGCTTCGAAGCGTACCAAGATCCCCGGTCTGGACCTCGATATCACGACGGAGCCGAACGCGGCCCGCACCGAGTGGACGTTGCGAGCGCGCATTCGCCTTGCCGCTGCGGCGCTGCCGCGTGGAAGCTTCTCCGGGAAGCTGCTCGTGGAGACCGATCACCCCGAGAAGCCTGGTCTCCAGCTGGGCTTCTTCGGATTTTTCCGCGCCCGCGACGAGGCGTCCGGGGATCGCCCGGGATCCTCGAGAGCGGCGACCCGAAGGTAAGGCCCGAATTCTGGGGCGGTACCGTCGCTCTGTACCGGGGGTCGGGGCTGCGTTAGACTGCGCCGTCATGAGCAAGACACTGACCCTGGCGGTGATCGCCGAACTCGTCGACGGCTGCCTCGAGGGCGACGGCGAACGTCGGATCACCAGGCTATCTCCGCTCGAGACCGCCGGCGAGAACGATCTGACCTTTCTCGACAGCCACAAGAGCATGTCGGCACTCGGCGAGACGAAGGCTGGCTGCGTGTTCGTCGACGAGGCGACCGAGGTCCCGACCGGTCTGACGGTCATCCGCGTGCGTCAACCTCGCGTCGCCTGGGCCAGGGCGCTGGTCGCATTCCACCCGCAGCGGCGCTCGTTTCACGAGGTCTCTCCCGACGCGTACATCGGTGAGAGTGTCGAGATCGGCGAGGGTGTGGGGGTAGGTCCTGGCGCGTACATCGGCGAGGGTGCGGTCATCGGTGCGCGCTCGGAGATTCATCCCGGCGTCACGATCGGCACCGACGCCGTCGTGGGCGAGGACTGCCTGCTCTACCCGGGAGTCCATGTCTATCACGATTGCCGTCTCGGTGATCGAGTGACGATTCACGCCGGCGCGGTCATCGGCGCGGACGGCTACGGCTACGTGCAGGAGAAGACCGACGACGACGAGAATCCAGTCGTCCATCGTAAGGTGCCGCAGGTGGGAATCGTTGTCATCGAGGACGACGTCGAGATCGGCGCGAACACGACGATCGATCGTGCGGCTCTCGAATCGACGATCATCGGTCGCGGTACGAAGGTCGACAACCTCGTGATGATCGCGCACAACTGTCGCACTGGTGCGCACTGCCTTCTCATCGCGCAGGTCGGGATTGCGGGGACGGTCGACCTTGGTGACTATGTGACGATCGCGGGGCAAGCCGGACTCGCCGGTCATCTCCGGGTCGGCGACCACGCCGTGATCGCGGCGCAGTCCGGCGTTGCCGGCGATGTCGCGCCAGGTACGGTGGTGATGGGCTCCCCGGCTATTGTGGGATCCCTCGGTCGACGCGCCTACTCACAGATTGAGCGCCTTCCCGAGTTCCGCAAGGAGGTCAAGGCGCTCGGAAAGAAGGTTGCGGAGCTCGAGGCAAAGCTCGCGGATTAGCAGTCCGTTGAAACCGTCAATTCGGTGCGAAATCGACGGCTTCGCCTGATTTCTTCGTTGCCGGAACTCGACAACGGACCACATTGTCCGTGTTCTGGCGTCGCGATCCCGGATGTGACGACTCGCTTTCGCACCCGAAGCATCGCTTCAGCAGGCTCTCAGCCTGGCGACGTTTCACGCGTCATGCTCGCGAGCAGGTCGTCGAGCTCCGGGGCCAGCCGGCGCCAGTCGAATCTCTCCACTGCGTCGAGCAGCTCCGGCGCACGCGACAGTGGAGGGGTCTCGATGAAGCGCTCGATGAAGTCGGGCAAGGATTCGTTCTGCTCGTAAAGGAAGAGCCCGTGCAGGTGTGGAGGGACGATTTCCGGGTAGGCAAGATCCTTCGGTAGCACCGGCAGGCAGCCGAGGTACATCGCCTCGACGACCGAGACACCGAAGAACTCGTGGCATGCGGTCGACACGACGATGTCGGCGTCCGCGAGCGCTCGAAGGTAATCGTCCTGCTGAGCAAAGAACCCCAGGTGAAGGAGTCGGGCTCCGAGGCTCTCGCGAAGTCGTGCGAAGGCCGGAAGCTCCTGACCGAAGGACTCACCGCAAATCACCGCGCGAAACGGCACGCGGCGACGCGCCAGCTCCTCGAGGGTTTCCGCGAAGCGCTCGGGTCGTTTGTCGTATTCCCAGCGGTGATTCCAGAGGAGCACCGGTCCTCCGTCATCCCATGACCCTCCATCACGCCGCAGCTGTGCGTGTTTCGTGAAGTCGACACCGACCGGGAATATCTGCGACGACTCCCACAGCTCGTCGACGAGACGGGGGGGCACGCTGTCCGGCATGCGATCGAGGACACGTCGGACCTCGCGGAGCATCTGCTCCCGTTGGTAGCTCGAGTTGAACAGGACGCGATCGGCGGCCAGCGCCGAGCTGAGGTTGATCCACCCGTACTGGTGGTCGATCGGCGCGTGCTTCGAGAGCGGGTAGCTCACCTGGTTCTCGTGGAAGTAGAGCGCTGACGGGACCTCACGGAATCGACGTGGGGAGATAGCGCGCCAGTCCGCGAGGTTGAGAAAGTCCGAGGCCAGTACGACGGCCGGCTGGTACGATTTCGCCGTGTCGCGTGCTCTTGCCGCGAAGTGAAACGCGGAGCCGCGCATGCGCCATTTCCATTTTCGAGCTGGAAGGCTCCAGATCTCTACTCGATGTCGGGAGTGACGCTGGTATCCTTCCAGGAACGTGCGGTGAGAAAGACCGTAGTACGGTTCGATCGCGAGGATCTCGAGCGGTCGGCTCATGCTTGTCGCAAGTGCGTCGGGGGGCACAGCAGTTCACGGCGCATGATACCCGATCACAGACTATCTGACGAATGGTGAGAGATTCCCGATCGATGAGAAGAATGCCTCCCGCGATGGATGACTCCGACGACAGCAAGAAGCCCCCGAAGAGTGTCGAGGACGTTCAGAAGGATCTTCAGGACTTTATCAAGGACAAGTTCGGCGGCAACGTCATGGCGTTCCCCATGGGGCCCGGCGGCATGGGAGCTCCGGCTGCCGAGGAGCCGGTAACGGCCGGCGAGGACGAGGTGCCGGCGGTTCCTCCCGAGGTGCTGAGCTTCGACATGACTCCGCGCCAGGTGAAGTCCTATCTCGATCGCTATGTCATCGGACAGGACGACGCAAAACGTACGCTGGCCGTGGCTATCTGTGATCACTACAACCACGTTCGTCGATCCCTGTCGAGCGCCGAAGTCGATCCTGCCGCGGCCGCTCGATCCCGGGACGTCTGCGGCGATCTCGAGGCTCGGTCGAATGTCGAGTACGTGAAACAGAACGTGATCCTGCTTGGCCCCACAGGTGTCGGAAAGACCTACCTCGTGCGGATTCTTGCACAGCTCATCGGGGTTCCGTTCGTGAAGGCGGACGTGACGAAGTTCTCCGAGACCGGCTATGTGGGTGGGGACGTCGAGGATCTCGTTCGTGAGCTCGTACGCGCGGTCGACGGCAATGTGCAACTGGCGTCGCATGGAATCGTCTTCCTCGACGAGGTCGACAA
>CAYMLL010000373.1:0-6521 GCA_964390645.1 uncultured Planctomycetia bacterium
GAGAACGAGCGCCCCGTCGAGCGAGAAGTCACTCGACGCGACCGTGTAGTTGATCCCCTGCAGCGCGAACGTGTTGCGCCCGACGACCAGGTGCGACGCCGGCACGAGGTAGTCCTCGTACTCGACCGCCTCGTGCTGTGAGTCGGCCGTGCCCGTGTGCGCAACCGGGGTGCCGCGCCGACCCGGCGCGTGCAGGCGCCCGACCTCCTTGCCGTTGATGTAGGCCACGAAGCCGTCGTCAAACCAGAGTCGCAGACGCAGGCCCGCCACTCGCTCGAGGTCGCCGCGGGCGAGGACGAAGTCCCGGCGGATGAAGATCGTCGAGTACTTGCCCTGCATGTCGTCGAGCACGGTCAGGTCGTCGGAGTCCCCGAATCCGAAGCCTCCCTTGCCCTTCGTCCAGGCACTCGCGTCGAAGGCCGTCGTGCTCCATTCCGCCGGCACCTCACGGTCGCCCTTGAAGAGACGCCACTCGCTCTTCGGCGACACCAGCTCGCGGTGCGTCAGATCCCCGGCGCGAGGCGTGGCCAGACGCTCGGCCGCAAGCGAACGCAGGAGGATGCCCCGGGCCATCAGGAGCTCGAAGGAGCCGGCGACCCCGGGCCTCGACTGCAGCGATGCCAGCGTCCCGAGAGCCGCCTCGAGGGCCGCGGCATCCCGCGGCGCCGGACCGTGGATGGTCGCCAGCACCAGATCGAGCGCGACGCGGTCGCCACGGTCGCCCTGGTCACCACGGTCGCCGCCCGCGTGAGCGAGCGGAGCCGTCGACGCGAGGGCAGACAGGATGGTGGCCGCAAGGACCCGGGCTCGACCCCTCTTCGCTCTCCGCATCACTTCCCCTCCCCCGCCGTGGACGCGGTCCCGACCGGTTCGATCACCAGCGTCGCCCGGGTGCCGACCGCCGGCAGCCGCGGCGAGACCTCGAGCGTCAGCAGCGACTCGGCCTCCATGTCCAGCGTCGACTGCAAGACCGTCTCGGCGGTGACCGGGTAGATCGTCGCGAGCGTGCCGCTGAAGTCCGCTCCGTAGACCAGGTCGGACCCGGGCTCGGCCGCCTCGATGACGCTCGAGCCGGTGAAGATCCAGCGCACGCGCCGGGCGGCGGCGCCACTCGTGACACCGAGCCCCGTGCGGCGGTCGACGACCGTGCAAGCGAGGTCGACGCGCTTCGTGAGTCCGACGCGACCGGGGAACTCCAGCAGCAAGCGAACCTCGGGACCCGACGGCCGGCTCGTCTCGCCGATGCCCGGCGAGCCCGCTCTCAGACCGAGCGACTCGATCGCCCGGTGCACGTCGCTCGGCTTCGCCGCGCTGAGGAGCACCGTCTCGTGAGCCTTCTTGCCTTCCCTCGCGGTCGCCATCACCTCGATCGGGTAGATCTTCTCGAGGTGCGGCAGCTTGCGCGGCGCGATCTCGACGTCGACGAGAACACGGCGCCGCACCCTGTCCACTCGCACGCCGACGTCCCGCCCACTCTCCCTGTCGGCCTCCCCGATGGCGACGATGGCGGTCGGCCGACTCTGCTGTGGCCCCTCCACGTTGTGCGTCGCGACGTAGATCCGCCCGCCTGCGCAGACGAGCGATCCGAAGACGCGCCCCGGAAGGCCGACGCGCGGATCGCGACCGACGCCGAGACTCCAGAGCCTCTTGCCGCGATCGATTCCGAAGGCGTCGACGCGGCCGTCGAGGTCGACCGAGTAGACCCGGCCGCCGCTCAGGGCGACGCCGGCGAAGTACGGCGAGCGCCCCCGCTGCGACCAGAGGACCTCGCCCCGGGTGACGTCGACGCAACGTACCACCCCGTCGGTCGCCGTGAAGACCCCGCGCTCCGTCGCCGGATCGACCGCCACCGGACACAGCACGCCACCGGGGACGTCGATCTTCCAGATTCTCTCGCCGCTGCGGACATCGATCGCGACCACCTGGCCGCGAGCTCCGGGCACCGTCGAGGGATCGAAGCGAATCGAGCTGCAGCCGACGAGAGCCACCGGACGCCGGGCGCTGCCTGCGCCGACGCGCAGGCGCGCGACGCTCGGCGAGCCCCAGGGATTGAGGGGAAGCGGCAGCGTCCACTGCTGAACACCGGACCGTGCGTCGATACAGACGACGCCACGAAAGCCGACCTGCTCCTCGTCGAGAAAGGCCGAGCCGGCGAGAACGACCGCGGAGCCCTCGTCGTCGCCTTGCAGCTCCAGGTACGCGACCGACGAGTCGACGTGCCAGCGGTCCCGGCCGGCGGTCCACACAGTCTTCAGCTGCGGGTCAAGACTCGCGAGGACCGCGCCGTCGCTCGGCGGCACGGCGAACTCGTCGCTGCGCTTCTCGATCTCGTGAGCCGCGAGGAGCTCGGCGCGCACGACCCGCGCGTGCTTCTCGTAGTCCTCGATCGACAGCTCGCGGCCACCGGTGCGGACCCTCGAGGCATCGAGGCAGATGACACCCTCGGATCCGCAGCCGAAGTAGATGCGATGTCCTTCCCGCACCAGCGGCGCGCCCTCGAGATGGCGCAGCTTGCCCTCGACCTCGTAACGCCAGAGCGGAAGGCCGTCGCGAGCGCTGAACGCCGAGAGCACCCCGGCGACGTTTTCGTGCATGCCCTCGCCGACGTAGACGATACCGTCCGCCACGACCGGAGAGCCGACCGTCGGCAGCCGGAATGTCGGCGACGACTTCGTCCACACGACCCGCTTCTGCGGACGGTCGGCGAGATCCAGCGCCGCGAACTCCGGCGCGTTGAACGCTCCGAGCGCGGTGACGAAGAGCCGGCCCCCCGCCGGTGTCGGGGCCGCGAGGTGGTGACTCCTCCCGGGGTAGACCCAGAGAACGTCGCCCCGCGTCGGCCCGGGAACCTCGTCCACGCAACCCGTGCGCCGCATGTTCCCCTGAAAGGTCGTCCAGCCATCCTCCGCCGCGGCGAAACCGCAGAGGGCCACGGTGACGAGGAAGGCGACGGATGTCGAACACCTCGCGACGGTCATCGATCGACCTCCAGGATCAGGTGGGAGCGCTCGACCTCGAAGCTCTGCTCGCGCCTCTCCCCCGTCGTGTAGAGGATCTCGAGCCGGTAGACCCCGGACACCAGAGCCGCCCGCGAGCGCGACGAGCTCTGCGTGCCCCGTCCCTCGAGGCCGCCGATCTGCGACTCGTGAACGAGGGACGGCGGAGTCGACTCATCGAGGAGCGACAGGATCCTTACCCTGGCACCGGTCGCGCGCCGATCGACGGGCAACACGACATCCACGGGAGCGCGCTGCGCGTCACGTGGCGGCGAGGCGAGCAGGATGCACGACTCTTCCGCCTCGTTGGCCAGCACGACGTCGAGGTCGCCGTCACCATCGAAATCGGCGAAGCTCGCCGCCTGCGAATGAAAGACCCGTCGATCGAGGCCCAGAGCCCCGGTCGCGTCCTCCAGACGCCCTTCGCGACGCAGGAACAGACGGTTCGGGCCACCACGAAACGTGACCAGCAGGTCGGCACGACCGTCGAGATCGAAGTCGCCCCACGTCGCCGCGGTCGGCTCCCCGCGCGTCGACCGCACGACACCGAGCACGCGGCTCGTCACGTCGTGGAACTTGCCGCTGCCGTCGTTCGACCACAGCCGACCGAAGCGCCTCGACGGCACGAAGAGGTCCAGGTCACCGTCACCGTCGTGGTCGCCGAACGCCGGGCCTGCGCCGCGACCGTCGAGCTCGATGCCGCAGTCGCTGTCGACATCGAAGCGTCCCGGCTCGTCGGCATGAGCGAGAAGAAGCGCGCCCTTGCCGGCGCAGTAGAAGACATCGGTGGTGCCGTTCCCGTCGACGTCCGCGAGCACGAGGTGATCGCCCGGTCCGGTGCCGGATCCGGCATCCTCGAAGACCCGGTCGGGCAGCACGACCTCGCCCGCGTCGCGAAAGCGCCGCTGCACGCCCCGACGCCCATCCGGGGCGTCGGCCGCCTCGTTGAGAAGGAGACGCAGGCCCCAGAACCCGTTGGCGACGAGCACGTCGGGCCAGCCGTCCCGGTTCGCGTCGATCCACGCGGCGCTGGTGACGTTGGCGCGCGGCAACGCCGGGAGGCGGCCGGTCGCGTCGATGAGCGGCTTCTCGCCGGCCGCGCCGACGAGCAGTCGCGGACCACCGGGAACGGCGAGAAGAAGATCGAGCCGACCGTCGCCGTCGTGATCCGCCCAGGCCCCGGAGCGCGCGCCGCCCCCGTACGGGATCTCGACCTCGGTGAAGGTCTTCACCTCGTTACGCAGCAGAGTCGAGCGCGTCTCCCCGAAGAGAAGGACGTCGAGCTTGCCGTCCCGGTCGTAGTCCGCGACCGCCAGCCCCGATGTGAAAGGATCGACTCGCGGCAGCGTCGCGATGTGCGAGAAGCCCGGCATTCCACGCAGCTCCTCGAGCTCTCCAGCGCCCCAGCCGACGAAGTCGCGCTCCGGGTCGTAGTCGAGCCGATCGAGGCCGATGCGCAGCCGCTGCACACGCGCGCGACCGAACTGCAGCTCGTCCTTGTCCGCGTCCTCGAGACACGGCGCGATCGCCTCCTCGCCACGCTGCACCTTCTTGACGATCTTCTCGAGCCGAGATGTGCGACCCGCGTAGCTGCGAAGCAGGTACGGTTCGGCATGCGACATGCGCCAGAACTCGCCGCCGCCGTAACACTGGTACCAGTAGTTGTCGATACAGGTCTCGCTGGCACGACCGTTGTGGAAGAAGACCGCCGTCTTTCCCGGTTTGGCCCACTTCATGACCGTCTGCCACTCGCGGGGATGAAAGCCCTGCTGCGCGATGCGCTGGACGACCTTCTGCGAGCCGTGCTGTCCCTTGAGGTCGGCGACCTTGCGAAAGTGGAGAATGTTGCGCTCGGAGTCGACCTTCTCGAGCTCCAGCACGGCGATGGTCGAGGACTGCCAGATGATCGAGCCGAGGCTCATCGGCACCTCGATGTAGGCCTCGACCGGCCGTGGGAAGGTGACCGCGACGGCCGCGCCAACGAGCAGAAGCGCCACCGGGGCCCTTCCCTTCACTTCGAGCACGCGCATGAACCCTCCCCCGCCGCAAGCGGCAAAAACAGCGTCGGAAGCCCGGTGATTCCGGTAAGATCGAGGTGCGCCGTCGGTGAAGAAGACGCGCCAGCGCACGCCGACCACGGTAGAGCATCACCGCGCGAACTTCCAGTAATGCTCGTGCCGGCACGGCCCTCCGACGTCGTCACAGCACCGCATTTGCGCGCGGCTGACACATCGGCGCGCACGGATCGACGAATGCGACGGACGGGGCGCTTTTGTCTCAAGACCACAGCGCCGACGACCCGAACCGAGAGAGGCGTATCTGAACCGGCCACCCGTGTGGAGGGGCGGTTCGACGACGGCCGGCGCGTGATTCCTGGAACTCCGCTCCGGCGCAAACACTCCGAGAAAGCCGATGACCGAGAACACCAGCCTGGCGGAGCCTGACTCCGAGCTCAAGATCGACACCTCCAAGATGTCCGAGGGCAAGCGACAGGCCCTCGAGGTCGCCGAGGCGGCCCGGGAAACCGCGTGGGAACATCCGAGCTTCGTCGGTCAGCTTTTCATGGGCCGCTTCCGTGACGACCTCATCGTACCCTTCCCGTTACAGGACGATGCCGACGCCGCCCGAGGTGACGAATACGTCGAGAAGCTCGGCGAGGTGCTGCGCGACAAGGTCGACGCGGACGTCATCGATGAGGAGGGCGAGATTCCCGACGAGGCGATCGAGGCGCTCGCCGATCTCGGCGCGTTCGGCATCAAGATCCCCTCGGAGCACGGCGGTGTCGGCCTCTCCCAGACGAACTACAGCCGCGCGATGATGTACGTGTCGAGCCACTGCGGCAACACCGGCGCCCTGCTCTCGGCCCACCAGAGCATCGGTCTACCGCAGCCGCTGAAGCTCTTCGGCACCGAGGAGCAGAAGAAGAAGTACTTTCCGAGGCTCGCAGCGGGCGAGATCTCGGCATTCGCGTTGACGGAGAACGAGGTCGGGTCCGACCCCGCGAACATGTCGACGCGCGCGGAGCTCACCGAGGACGGTGAGCACTGGATCATCAACGGCGAGAAGCTCTGGTGCACGAACGGCACCCGGGCCAACCTCTTCGTCGTCATGGCCCAGACGCCGCCGAAGGTAGTTCGCGGCCGCGAACGCCGGCAGATCACGACCCTCATCGTCGAACGCGACATGCCCGGTGTGGAGGTCACGCACCGCTGCCGCTTCATGGGCCTGCGCGCGCTCTACAACGGCGTCATCAAGTTCGATAACGTCCGGGTCCCGAAGGAGAATGTCCTCGGGGGGGTCGGCAAGGGCCTCAAGCTCGCCCTGACGACACTGAACACCGGACGGTTGACGCTTCCCGCTGCCTGCACCGGTGGCTCCAAGCGCTGTCTGACGATGGCGCGCGAGTTTGCTCGCGACCGTGTGCAGTGGGGCTCGCCGATCGGCGAGCACCAGGCGATAGCGCAGAAGCTCGCCAGCAAGGCCGCGCAGACCATCGCGAAGGAGTCCATAAGCCACAACCCAACC